>NZ_PTRI01000001.1:0-328317 GCF_002965965.1 Escherichia sp. MOD1-EC5495 | reverse complement strand
GCCGACCCCCTCCTTGTAAGGGAGGTGCTCTCCCAGCTGAGCTAATCACCCGATACTACGCTGGATACTACTTAAAGTGGTGGGTCGTGCAGGATTCGAACCTGCGACCAATTGATTAAAAGTCAACTGCTCTACCAACTGAGCTAACGACCCACTTTTGCGTTGCTTTCGGTTTGTTTGATATCCCGTGGCAACGGCGGCATATATTACTGATTTCAGATTTGAGCGCAACAAAAATTTCGATGTAGATCACTCAACTGCTTATGATTCGCACGACACGACCAGAAATAATGCGACTTCTGGTCGTGTGTTATGCATTACATCGCGTTCAGACGTTTTTGCGCCTGTTTAGCGCCATCAGTACCAGGGTATTTACTGATAACCTGCTGGTACACGGCTTTCGCTTTCGCGGTGTCACCTTTATCCTGCATGATGACGCCGACTTTAAACATCGCATCCGCAGCCTTCGGTGACTTCGGATAGTTTTTCACCACCGAAGCAAAATAGTACGCCGCATCATCTTTCTTACCCTTGTTGTAGTTTAACTGACCCAGCCAATAATTGGCGTTTGGCAGGTAAGTTGAATCAGGGTAATTTTTGATGAAATTCTGAAATGCCACCATCGCGTCATCCTGGCGGGATTTATCCTGTACCAGCGCAATAGCTGCATTGTAATCAGTGTTTGCATCGCCGCTTTTCACCGGCGCGCCAGCATTCGCAGTACCTGCATCAGCTGTTGGCGTCGTTGATGCCGCAGCACCGCTTTGATCGCCGCTGGTTGATTGCGCCGCTGCACCACCGCTGCTGAGGCTATCGATCTGCAACAGGATCTGCTTTTGCCGCTCCACGACCTGATTCAATTGATACTGATTTTCCTGAATCTGACCACGCAGGGAGTCAATATCGGACTGATTATCAGAGAGTTGTTGCTGGAGTTGGGTTAAAAGCTGGCTGTGAGCATTAGAAATACGCTCAAGTTGAGTGACGCGGTCTTCGACCGAGCCTGAGCCGACACTACTGATTGGTGCCTGAGCAAAAGCGGCCCAGGGGGCCGCTATACCAACCAGTAACGACAGACTCAATAGTTGATGTCTGAAGTTACTGCTCATGCAATTCTCTTAGTAAACCAGTACCGCACGACGGTTTTTGGAGTATGCCGCTTCGTCATGACCCAGTACTGCAGGTTTTTCTTTACCGTAAGAAACGATGGAGATCTGGTCTGCAGAAACGCCTTTACCCTGCAGGTACATCTTAACGGCGTTCGCACGACGTTCACCCAGGGAGATGTTGTATTCCGGAGTACCACGTTCGTCCGCGTGACCTTCTACGGTGACTTTGTAAGACGGGTTGCTACGCAGGAAGTTTGCGTGTGCATCCAGCATTTGAGCAAAGTCAGAACGGATATCGTACTTGTCCAGATCGAAGTAAACGATGTTGTTCTGCTGCAGCTGTTGCATTTGCAGACGAGCCTGCTCTTCGGAAGACATATTGCCGTTGCTGCCGTTCGCATCCATACCAGTGCCGGCACCCAGCATGCCTTCGCTGCCGTCATTGCTGGCGTTCTTGTTGGAAGAACATGCCGCAATTGCCATAACAGGCAGAGCAATCATCAGCCCTTTCAGCACTTTGTTCAGTTGCATTTCAATGATTCCTTTACTATTCAATTAATTATTATCACAGATACGGCGACCAGGCAGGGAATTTGACCTGTCCATCAGTTGCCGGAAGACGCGCTTTGAAACGCCCATCTGTAGAAACCAAATTCAGCACGGATCCCATCCCCTGAGAAGAGCTGTAGATTACCATAGTGCCGTTAGGTGCCAGACTTGGCGTTTCATCCAGGAACGTTGACGACAGAACTTGTACGCCTCCCGTTACCAGATCTTGTTTGGCAATGTGCTGCTGCCCACCATTGGAGCTGACCATTACCATAAACTTACCGTCGCTGCTGACATCCGCATCCTGGTTCTGCGAACCTTCCCAGGTAATACGTTGTGGCGCACCGCCGTTGATATTCACTTTATAAACCTGCGGACGACCGGCCTGGTCAGAAGTAAATGCCAGGTTCTGGCTGTCCGGGAACCAGGTCGGTTCGGTGTTGTTGCTGCGACCATCAGTCACCTGACGAATCTGACCAGAAGCCAAATCCATTACGTACAGGTTCAGGCTACCAGTTTTCGACAGAGCGAATGCCAGCTTGCTGCCGTCTGGCGAGAATGCAGGCGCACCGTTATGACGCGGGAATGAAGCCACCTGACGTACAGCGCCATTTGCCAGCGTCTGAATAACCAGCGCGGAACGACCGCTTTCGAAGGTGACATATGCCAGTTTAGAACCATCTGGTGACCACGCCGGAGACATCAGCGGCTGCGGTGAGCGATGAACCACAAACTGGTTGTAACCGTCATAGTCAGATACGCGCAGTTCATACGGGAACTGACCGCCGTTGGTCTGAACAACGTAGGCAATACGGGTACGGAACGCACCTTTAATGCCAGTCAGTTTTTCAAACACTTCATCACTGGCGGTATGACCAGCGTAACGCAGCCATTGCTTGTTAACTTTATATGAGTTCTGAGCAAGTACAGTACCCGGCGCACCGCCGGTATCAACCAGCTGATAAGCAACATTGTAAGAGCCGTCAGGATTTGGAGTGACCTGACCTACAACGACAGCATCAATGCCCAGCGCAGACCATGCAGCAGGTTGAACTTCCTGCGCACTACCCGGCTGCTGTGGCAGACGAGCGCGATCTAACGGATTAAATTTGCCGCTGTTACGCAAGTCAGCAGCAACGATGCCACCAATATCTTCGGGTGCCGCGCCAGGCCCTGCCCACTGGAAAGGAACTACACCAATAGGACGACCGGAATCTACACCGCTGTCGATCACAATGCGGACTTCAGCGTGCAGAACTGATGCCCACAGTATGAGAAAACCAAATGCTACTCGTAATGCCTGCTTCATCATATCTCCCTTATCTGGACAGATAGCCCACGATAATTTAGCAGAATGTTAACAAACTCAAATACACAAAACTACCAGAACCCAGCGACAACCGATGTTTGATGTTAACCGCCGTGACGGTCAACATCGCGATTACGGCTTGAAGTCCAATGGTGCGTTTTTGAACACTTCATATACTGCCTGGCTTGGTGGTTTCGGGATCTTCGCAAGTTTAGCTGCTGCCAACGCAGCCTGACAAAGTGCGGGATCGCCACCTTCAGGTTTGATATCCAGTAACATACCATCTGGCGCCAGTTTTATGCGCAGCGTACAGGTTTTGCCTGCATAGGACGATGCGTCATAGAACTTACTTTCGATAGCAGATTTAATCTGCCCGGCATAGTTATTGATATCTGCGCCTGATGCGCCATTGTTTTTAGTATTACCACTCCCGGCAGGCGAAGCATTGTTCCCTTTCGCCCCACCGCCGGTTTTCGGTGCATTCTTACCAGAGCTTAGCTCACCGAAAATATCATCTGCCTCTGCGGCAGCTTTTGCTGCAGCGGCTTTTTCAGCTGCTGCTTTTGCCGCTGCGGCTTTTTTGTCTGCGGCGGCTTTTTCTGCCGCTGCTTTCTTCTCAGCTGCAGCCTTTTCAGCAGCCGCTTTTTCTGCTGCTGCTTTTTTCTCGGCTGCGGCTTTCTCTGCTGCCGCTTTCTTATCAGCAGCCGCTTTTTCTGCCGCTGCTTTCTTCTCAGCTTCGGCCTTCGCTTTTTCAGCAGCTTCGGCTGCCGCTTTTTTTCTCGCTTCTGCTGCGGCTGCTTCTGCCGCTTCCGCTTTCTTCTTCAGCGCCGCAGCTGCTGCCTCGGCTTTTTTCTGTGCTTCAGCAGCGGCTTTGGCAGCTTCTGCTTCCGCTTTTTTCTTCGCGTCTGCAGCCGCTTTCTTCGCTGCTTCTGCGGCTGCTTTGGCATCCGCTTCAGCCTTCGCTTTAGCATCTGCCGCCGCTTTCGCTGCCGCCTCTTCCGCTTGCTTCTGCTTTAACTCGGCCTGTTTAGCGGCTTCTTCAGCCTGCTTCTTCTGTTCCTGAGCAGCTAACCGCTCTTTCTCAAGTTGCTTCAGGCGTTCCTGTTCAGCCGCTTGTTTCTCACGCAGTTCTTCAGCTGCCTGCTGTTCCTTCATCTTGCGCTGCTCTTCGGAACGCTTCGCGCTTGATTCCTGGCTTTGCATGCGCTTGTACTGCTCAACTACCGCACCTGAATCAACCATTACGGCATCGATGGACGAACCACCGCCGCCACCGGCTGAAGCTTCTATATTCTCATCGAACGAACTCCAGATCAGCGCCGCAAATAAGATGACATGCAGCACTGCTGAAATAATTATCGCCCGCTTGAGCTTGTCGTTTTGTTCGGTTGCCTTTGACACTCTCGGTTCCCAAAAACTGTTCGCCTGTTACCCGCTCTCTTTCAAGCAAGGAAAACGCAGATGCTTAGATAGGCTGCGTCATTAAACCAACCGATTTCACACCCGCACTGTGTAACAAGTTCAGTGCTTTAATTATTTCATCGTAAGGCACATCTTTTGCGCCACCGATCAGAAAGACCGTTTTCGGATTAGCCTTGAAACGGCTGGATACTTCCGCCACCACCTGCTCTGGTGGTAAACGCTCCAGGCGATCCTTCTCAACCACCACGGTGTACTGACCAATACCAGATACTTCAACAATCACTGGCGGATTATCGTTGCTACTCACCGCCTGCGATTCAGTGGCGTCCGGCAGATCGACTTCTACGCTCTGGGTGATGATTGGCGCTGTTGCCATAAAGATCAGCAACAGCACCAAAAGCACGTCCAGCAACGGTACGATGTTGATTTCGGACTTGAGATCGCGACGACCTCGTCCACGTACTCTGGCCATGGCTTACCCCTTGTTACTCTCGCTAACGGTAAACGCCTGGCGGTGCAGAATCGCGGTAAACTCTTCCATAAAGTTGTCGTAATTCAGTTCCAGTTTGTTTACGCGCTGGTTGAGGCGGTTATAAGCCATTACCGCCGGAATTGCGGCGAACAGACCAATTGCCGTCGCAATCAACGCTTCTGCGATACCGGGCGCAACCATTTGCAGTGTTGCTTGTTTTACCGCCCCGAGGGCGATAAAGGCGTGCATGATCCCCCAGACCGTACCAAACAGACCAATATATGGGCTGATGGAACCTACCGTACCGAGGAATGGAATGTGCGTTTCCAGATTTTCCAGTTCACGGTTCATCGAGATACGCATAGCACGCGACGCCCCTTCCACTACGGCTTCCGGCGCATGGCTATTGGCACGATGCAGGCGCACAAATTCTTTGAACCCGCTGTAAAAGATTTGTTCCGAACCGGTGAGATTATCCCGTTTTCCCTGGCTCTCTTGATAGAGGCGGGAAAGTTCGATTCCAGACCAGAATTTATCTTCAAACGCTTCAGCTTCGCGTGCTGCAGCGTTAAGAATACGGGTCCGCTGGATAATAATGGCCCAGGATGCGATTGAAAAACCAATCAAAATCAACATGATAAGTTTAACCAGAAGGCTAGCCTTCAGGAACAAATCAAGGATATTCATGTCAGTCACTGCTTAAACTCCGCGACAATAGACTTGGGAAGCGCACGAGGCTTCATTTTGAGTGGGTCAACGCAAACAACCAGAACCTCAGCTTCATTCAGCAAAGTATTCTCGGCGTTGACAATACGTTGCGTGAAAACCAAAGAGGTGCCACGCATTGATGTTATTTCAGTCTGTATTTCGAGCATATCGTCGAGCCGCGCAGGTGCGTAATATTCCACCGTCATTTTACGTACCACAAAGGCAACGCGTTCAGCCATCAGCGCCTGTTGACTGAAGTGATGGTGACGCAGCATCTCTGTGCGTGCTCTTTCATAAAAAGCGACGTAACTGGCGTGGTACACCACACCACCGGCATCGGTATCTTCATAGTAGACGCGAACCGGCCATCGAAACAGCGTTGTATTCACTTTACATCCCGGTAATGCAACAAAAGTTAGAACTTTTAAACGCTGCTACTATACGCGTGCGATTGAGGTTTGGGAATGAGGGCAAGTTAAGGGAGCGTAAAAATTTATGGACTGTTGAAGGTCCATAAATTTTTAAAGAGAATTCTGATTTAAAAGAAGAAGAAAATCAGCCCGACAATGAGAACAATATCGGCAAGCAGTGGGCAAAAAATCCCTTGCCAAAGAACCTTCTGCGGACGAAAACCCACGCCGTGAATCACGCCAGCACAGACGGCCCACATCAGCAATAAACCATGCCAGATTTCCAGTTCACTGGTCTTCGCGGCGAAACGTGATGGGTCCCAAAACATACATCCTGCTAACAGAAGCGCCATCACGAAGGAAAGCGCCCGCAGGGGGCGCTTATCCATTACCGCATACAAAGTTGCGATAATTTTACTCATTAGCTGTCTTCTTGACCGGCTTTGCCTGATTCGACGTGCTCAAGCGCCAGCGCGGTGATTACCCCAAATGAACAGGCAAGAAGCGTTCCCAGAATCCATGCGAAATACCACATTATTAGCTCCTTACTTAGTACAGAGAGTGGGTGTTACGTTCAATGTCTTCTTTGGTGATACGTCCGAACATTTTCCAGTAACACCAGGTGGTGTAGAGAAGAATGATCGGAACCAGAACCACCGCAACCCAGGTCATGACGTTAAGCGTCAGCTGGCTGGAAGTTGCATCCCACATCGTCAGACTTGCATTCATCATGGTGCTGGACGGCATCACAAACGGGAACATTGCAATACCGGCAGTCAGGATGATGCAGGCCAACGTCAAGGAGGAGAACACAAACGCCCACGCGGCTTTATCCATACGTGCAGTCAGGATGGTCAGCAGCGGCAGAACAACACCCAGCGCCGGAATGGCCCACAGAATCGGCATATTGTTGAAGTTCACCAACCATGCGCCAGCTTCACGAACAACTTCTTTATTCAGCGGGTTAGATGCTGCGTAATGGTCCATTGTCGATTTAACGACATAACCGTCGATACCGTACATCACCCACACGCCAGCCAGTGCGAAGCAGACCAGTGTCACCAGCGCCGCCACCTGTGCAGTTGCACGGGTACGCAGGTGCAGTTCGCCCACGGTACGCATCTGCAGATAGGTCGCGCCCTGAGTAATGATCATCCCTACGCTCACCACACCGGCCAGCAGGCCGAACGGGTTAAGCAACTGGAAGAAGTTACCGGTGTAGTACAGACGCAGATATTCATCAACGTTGAACGGTACGCCCTGCAACAGGTTACCGAACGCCACACCAATCACCAGCGGCGGAACGAAGCTACCAATGAAGATGCCCCAGTCCCACATGTTGCGCCAACGGGTGTCTTCAATCTTGGAACGGTAATCAAAACCGACCGGACGGAAAAACAAAGACGCCAGTACGAGGATCATCGCGACATAGAAGCCGGAGAACGCAGCGGCATAAACCATCGGCCAGGCAGCGAACAGCGCGCCACCTGCGGTGATCAGCCATACCTGGTTACCGTCCCAGTGTGGCGCGATAGAGTTAATCATAATTCGACGCTCGGTGTCGTTACGACCGAGGAAACGGGTGAGCATCCCCACCCCCATGTCGAAACCGTCAGTGACTGCAAAACCAATCAGCAGAACGCCAACCAGCAGCCACCAGATAAAACGCAATACTTCATAATCGATCATTTGACGACTCCTGTCTTAGCGTGCCGGCTGAGTAGTCGTGGAAGACTGCTCAAAGTGATAGCGACCGGTTTTCAGGCTGCTTGGGCCAAGGCGTGCAA
This sequence comes from Escherichia sp. MOD1-EC5495, assembly GCF_002965965.1. NCBI lineage: Bacteria > Pseudomonadati > Pseudomonadota > Gammaproteobacteria > Enterobacterales > Enterobacteriaceae > Escherichia > Escherichia sp. MOD1-EC5495. Next base: position 320,551 of record NZ_PTRI01000001.1, on the reverse strand, counting down.
ATTTGAACATTAAGAACAATTCTGCCACCAGGAACAGGGTATACAGGCCGCAAATCAGCACCATCGAGAAGATGAGATCGCCTGCAGTCAGTGACGAGTTCGCTACTGCGGTAGGCAACACTTCACCGATAGCCCACGGTTGACGACCGTATTCAGCAACGAACCAGCCCGCTTCTACAGCAATCCACGGCAGCGGAATACCGTACAGCGCGGCGCGCAGCAGCCATTTTTTCTCACCAATGCGGTTGCGGATTACACTCCAGAAGGAGAGCGCGATAATTGCCAGCAGCAGGAAGCCACACGCCACCATGATACGGAACGCGAAGTACAGCGGCGCTACACGTGGAATGGAGTCTTTGGTTGCCTGTTGAATCTGCGCTTCAGTCGCATCTGCCACGTTTGGCGTATAGCGTTTCAGCAGCAGACCGTAACCGAGGTCTTTCTTCATGCTATTGAACTGGTCACGTACAGCCTGATCGGTGGAACCAGAACGCAGTTGTTCGAGCAGAGAGTACGCTTTCATCCCGTTACGAATACGTTCTTCGTGCTGCACCATCAATTCTTTCAGGCCGATAACCGGTGTATCCACGGAACGCGTTGCGATAATACCCAGCGCGTAAGGGATCTGGATCGCAAATTTGTTCGTCTGCTCTTCCTGATCAGGAATACCAAACAGAGTAAAGGCGGCAGGCGCAGGTTGAGTTTCCCACTCAGCTTCAATAGCAGCCAGTTTGGTTTTCTGCACATCGCCCATTTCGTACCCAGATTCATCACCCAGAACAATAACAGACAGGACGGCAGCCATACCGAAGCTGGCAGCGATAGCAAAGGAGCGTTTTGCGAAGGCGAAGTCACGACCTTTCAGCATATACCATGCGCTGATACCGAGGATGAACATCGCGCCAGTCACATAACCAGACGCTACAGTGTGAACGAATTTCACCTGAGCAACCGGGTTAAGCACCAGCTCGGAGAAGCTCACCATCTCCATACGCATAGTTTCGAAATTGAAATCGGACGCGATTGGGTTTTGCATCCAGCCGTTCGCAACCAGAATCCACAGAGCGGACAGGTTTGAACCGAGCGCCACCAGCCAGGTGACACACATATGCTGAACTTTACCCAGACGATCCCAACCGAAGAAGAACAGACCTACAAAGGTGGATTCGAGGAAGAAGGCCATCAGACCTTCGATTGCCAGCGGCGCACCGAAGATATCCCCCACATAGTGGGAATAGTAAGACCAGTTAGTCCCGAACTGGAACTCCATGGTCAGACCGGTTGCCACACCCAGAGCAAAGTTGATACCAAACAACTTGCCCCAGAACTTGGTCATATCTTTATAAATCTGTTTGCCGGAAAGGACGTAGACCGTTTCCATAATGGCCAGCAGGAACGCCATACCGAGCGTCAGCGGCACAAAAAGGAAGTGGTACATCGCGGTCAAGGCAAACTGTAAGCGCGACAGTTCGACTATATCTAACATCATGACTCCTTGCTCATCGCATGAAGACTCCGAGAGTGAACCCCGTTAGAAAGGGTCACACGCATGCCCCAATACAAAATTATTTGCTCGCCCCTATCGTTGCCATTTCATCAAAAGAGGAAAGACAATGATAAAAAAGTTACAAATATGTTAATGAATAAACCAAATTGATCCCGTAATTATATTACGCCGCAAAATCCTTACAATAAACAGGTTTTTATTGAGCAAAATTGCATTTTTCGACAGTGATCAATTTATAGCGAAATTGTCACCATCTCACCAATTTGATCTACGACAATTTATCGTGTTTTGCAGATTTTTTTCAAGAATTAAAATTGATTTATATCAAAATCAATCAGATGTGTTAATTATGTGTGAACCATGAATCACTAACAGCCTTGTTGTTAATTTATTGTAAATTAACAATGCAACATAATTATCACAACAAAAAGACATAGATAAAAAACCAGTATTTTATTTAACAAAGCCACCTTATCAATTTTTTATAATCCTAATTGATTAGAGTAGCCAATTTGTTGCTATTTCACATAACAAATTTTTATCATAGTTAATTGATTGTTGTCTTTATGAGCGCCGAACTGTAAATCCGTTACTTATTGTTTCTCTGGTAATAATCACAAAAAGAAATAGATACCTTCGGTATAGTCAGATAGAACAAGAATTTTCAAAAGAATTTATATATGGCATTGATATTTCCCGATCTGTATTCAATGATTCCCTCAACGATTGAAAATCAAGAGAAATTGTTATAACAGGGATACGAAACAACAAAACGGAATTATAGCCAGGCGTTAGAAAACACTGGGTATTCTCGGGTACACGCTACCTTGTCTAAAAAATATTAACTCTCTGCCTTACAAAGGATTCCCCATGAAGAAAGCAACACATGTGATTGGCGTTGATGCGATTGTACTCTCCTCTATCTATGGATATTAGCGATATCGACTCATCAAGCATGAACTGAGTGGTATTCAGCTCCATATGAACAGCAACCTGGTGGGTAAACATGATTTCGCCGTTGGAATCAAGGTTGTTCTGCAACATCTAACAGATTGCTTCAATCTGCCTGTTTTGGCTGTGTAATATTCTTAATTTAACCATTTGAATATGATGATATTGTAAGATATCAGAAATTTAATTATCTGGAGATACGGCTTTACGACTACTGAACCTTAAAGTAATAGTTGATAATTCAGTAGCACATCAAGTGATATAACTAATTATATTAAAAAAGTTTTTTATACAATCGCATTGTAAAGAAGCACCAGCTACTTATAAAGCCCCCAAAAAAATATATATATTAATTCATACTGAAATAATATTTTCGACCGTAGTTCACGTTTGAAATGATTAATGACCTGCGCCTCTCACGCAGGTCAAATCAGGAAACTGTGTAACCGGCAAATAAAATGTTCGTAAACAGCGGGTATCATCAGTTGCCCTCAAAATACAGCTGATTTACATTTTTGCTTTTACACGTGCGATAGCCTCTTCATAAGAGGGCTTATTTTTTCCGCATAAGCGAGTTGATAATGCTGCAATGCATCAGCGTTCTGTCCTGCAGTTTCATAAATTTTGGCAATGTTATAATAGGAGTTAGCGCGCGTTGTCGCCGCATTGGCTCCACTGGCTAACGAGATCGCTTTACGATTTGCCCAAATCGCTTCCGCTATGTTGTCATTTTTCTGATAAGCCAGACCCAGGTTACTAAATGCCTGTCCGTAATTGCCATCTAATTCTGTTGCCTGTTGGAAGAGTTGAATGGCTTGCTCAAGTTGACCAGTTTTGTAAACAGCTTCACCTTCATGATTATATTTTCTTACCAGTTGAGTATCTCCACTGTTTTGCATCGCGGGCGAAGCCGGAGTTGAAGAGCCCGTCGCAGGCATTATCACAGTGGCTAAATCCCTGACGCCTAATGTGGTGTCATTAAAATTGGCGCTGGTAACAGAGTTGATATCTTCAAACTCGCCGTCTGGATTGAGTTTAAACACGGTCCAGATGTTCCCTCGTTCTCCAGCAGGGACACTATAACTACGCACCAGGGAGCTCGGCAGAACAATTTTCTTCATGTATAAATCCTTTTACTGCATGGAGAAGAGATATTTCGCCGGGCATTATTGCGCAAGGGATGGGAAAAAAAGCAGCGGAAAAGCTTTTCAGATTAGCGCCCGAATAAAAACAAAAAAGGCCATCATAAGATGGCCAACCATGTCGAAACCGACAGCCCTTCGCCATTCCTGTAGAGGGAAGCGGCGAGGGCTATTTCTTATTACAGATATTTATTTCAGAACAGTTTTCAGTGCTTCACCGATATCAGCCAGGCTGCGAACGGTTTTCACGCCTGCGGCTTCCAGGGCAGCGAACTTCTCATCCGCAGTCCCTTTACCACCGGCAATGATGGCGCCAGCATGACCCATACGTTTGCCTTTCGGCGCAGTCACACCGGCAATGTAACCCACAACTGGCTTGGTGACGTGCTCTTTGATGTACGCAGCAGCTTCTTCTTCGGCGCTACCGCCGATCTCACCGATCATCACGATCGCTTCGGTCTGCGGGTCTTTTTCGAACATTTCGAGAATGTCGATAAAGTTAGAACCTGGGATCGGGTCGCCGCCGATACCCACACAGGTCGACTGACCGAAACCGTAATCCGTGGTCTGTTTAACCGCTTCATAGGTCAGTGTACCGGAACGGGAGACGATACCCACTTTACCTGGTTTGTGAATGTGACCCGGCTGGATACCGATTTTGCATTCACCCGGGGTGATAACGCCCGGGCAGTTCGGGCCGATCATACGAACGCCTGCTTCATCCAGCTTCACTTTCACTGTCAGCATATCCAGCGTCGGGATACCTTCAGTGATGGTGATAATCAGTTTAATGCCTGCATCGATGGCTTCCAGAATGGAGTCTTTGCAGAACGGCGCTGGTACATAGATAACAGAAGCAGTAGCACCAGTAGCAGCAACAGCTTCACGCACGGTGTTGAACACCGGCAGGCCGAGGTGGGTGGTGCCGCCTTTACCTGGAGTTACGCCGCCAACCATTTTCGTGCCGTATGCAATGGCCTGTTCAGAGTGGAAAGTCCCCTGGCTACCGGTAAAGCCCTGGCAGATAACCTTGGTGTTTTTATCAATTAAAATGGACATTATTTCCCCTCCACTGCGGCAACAACCTGCTGAGCTGCATCCGTCAGACCTTTTGCTGCAATAATATTCAGGCCACTGTCAGCCAGTTTCTTCGCGCCGAGTTCGGCGTTGTTACCTTCCAGACGTACCACGACCGGTACGTTAACACCCACTTCCGCTACCGCGCCGATGATACCGTCAGCGATCAGGTCGCAACGAACGATACCGCCGAAGATGTTAACCAGAACGGCTTTCACTTTGTCGTCAGAGAGGATGATTTTGAACGCTTCGGTCACGCGCTCTTTGGTAGCGCCACCGCCAACGTCAAGGAAGTTAGCCGGTTCGCCGCCGTGCAGTTTAACGATGTCCATCGTCCCCATCGCCAGACCTGCACCGTTAACCATACAACCGATGTTACCGTCCAGCGCAACGTAGTTCAGTTCCCACTGTGCAGCTTGTGCTTCACGCGGATCTTCCTGCGACTGGTCGCGCATTTCGCGCAGATCAGGCTGGCGGAACAGTGCGTTGCCATCAGCGCCCAGTTTGCCGTCGAGGCAGACAAGATCGCCCTGCTTGGTAATAACCAGCGGGTTGATTTCGATCAGCGCCAGATCGCGCTCCAGGAAAATGGTCGCCAGGCCCATGAAGATTTTGGTGAACTGCTGAACCAGTTTACCTTCCAGACCCAGTTTGAACGCCAGCTCACGTCCCTGATACGGCATCGGGCCAGTCAGCGGATCAAGCGCAACTTTGTGGATCAGGTGCGGGGTTTCTTCCGCCACTTTTTCGATTTCCACGCCGCCTTCGGTGGAGGCCATAAAGACCACACGGCGGGAACTACGGTCAACAACGGCGCCGAGATACAGCTCTTTAGCGATATCGGTCGCCGCTTCAACCAGAATCTGGTTAACCGGTTGGCCATTGGCATCTGTTTGATACGTTACCAGACGCTTGCCCAGCCAGTTCTCTGCAAAAGCACGGATGTCTTCTTTGCTGTTTACAACTTTCACACCGCCCGCTTTACCACGGCCACCAGCGTGAACCTGACATTTCACTACCCACGGACCCGCACCGATTTTTGAAGCGGCTTCTTCTGCTTCGCGCGGAGTAGTACAGGCATAACCCACTGGCGCCGGTAAGCCATAGCGGGCAAAAAGTTGTTTTGCCTGATATTCATGTAAGTTCATGTGTTCTGTCCATCCTTTAGTAATCGTTATCTTTTAAACCGTAGACCGAATATGACGTATCGTTTCCGGGCATTGTCGGTCACCCGTAGGCCTGATAAGACGCGCCAGCGTCGCATCAGGCTTCAATTGCCGGAGAAGGCGATAAAGCCTTATCCGGTCTACAGTGCAGGTGAGGCTTAAACTACTACACGTCCAGCAGCAGACGCGTCGGATCTTCCAGCAACTCTTTGATCGTTACCAGGAAGCCCACGGATTCGCGACCATCGATCAGACGGTGATCGTAGGACAGCGCCAGGTACATCATCGGCAGGATCTCAACCTGACCATTCACCGCCATCGGACGATCTTTGATAGCGTGCATACCCAGAATTGCGCTCTGCGGCGGGTTGATGATAGGTGTAGACATCAGGGAACCGAACACACCACCGTTGGTGATGGTGAAGTTACCACCGGTCAGATCTTCAACCGTCAGCTTACCGTCACGGCCTTTAACAGCCAGCTCTTTGATTTTCTTCTCGATATCTGCCATGCCGAGAGTATCGACATCACGCAGAACCGGCGTCACCAGACCGCGCGGCGTAGAAACCGCCATGCTGACGTCGAAATAGTTGTGGTAAACCACATCATCGCCATCGATAGAAGCATTCACTTCCGGGTAACGTTTCAGGGCTTCAACCACAGCTTTCACGTAGAAGGACATAAAGCCCAGACGGATGCCGTGACGTTTTTCAAATGCTTCACCGTACTGCTTACGCAGATCCATAATCGGCTTCATGTTGACTTCGTTGAACGTGGTCAGCATGGCGGTGGAGTTTTTCGCTTCCAGCAGACGCTCTGCCACACGCTTACGCAGGCGAGTCATCGGGACACGTTTTTCGCTACGTGCAGCCAGTGCCGGTTGTGCCGCCGGAGCAGCTGCTGGTGCAGATTCTTTCGCCGGGGCTTTCGCCAGATGTTTTTCCACATCTTCACGGGTCAGACGACCACCGACACCAGTGCCTTTAATCGCGCTAGATTCGAGGTTATGTTCAGCCAGCAGGCGACGGATCGCCGGGCTTAACGCGTCATTGTTTTGCTCTTCCAGAGACGCCTGCTGGCGTTGCGCCGGAGTGGACGCTTTCTCTTCAGATTTGGCGCTGGTTTCTTTACCGGCGCTGTTGCCTTCACGCAGGCGACCGAGGATCTGACGAGACGTTACCGTTGTACCTTCATCTTCCAGAACCGCATCCAGAATGCCGTCTGCTGATGCCGGTACTTCCAGTACCACTTTGTCAGTTTCGATTTCTACCAGCACTTCATCACGTACGACTGCGTCGCCGGGTTTTTTATGCCAGGTTGCGACGGTGGCATCGGCTACGGATTCAGGCAGGTCAGGGACCAGAATATCTACGCTACTCATTGTGTATCCTTTATTTATTCGACGTTCAGCGCGTCATTAACCAGATCTTGTTGCTGTTTCTGGTGAACGGACATATACCCTACCGCCGGAGAGGCGGAGGCCGGGCGGCCTGCATAACGCAGAGAAGCCCCAAACGGAATCACTTCACGGAAATGATGCTGGCTGCAGTACCATGCGCCCTGGTTGAGCGGTTCTTCCTGGCACCAGACAAAATCCTTGACGTGAGCAAACTGCTGCAACACTTCCTGCATCGCTTTATGCGGGAACGGGTAGAGTTGCTCGATACGCACGATGGCGACATCTTTTTGATTATTCTTACGGCGTTGTTCCAGCAGATCGTAATAAACCTTACCAGAACACATCACTACGCGCTTCACGCCCTTCGGATCAAGCTCGTCGATTTCACCGATGGCAGGCAGGAAGGTGCCGTTCGCCAGTTCTTCGAGGCTGGAGACCGCCAGCGGATGACGCAGCAGCGATTTCGGCGACATCACGACCAGCGGACGACGCATCCCGCGCAGCGCCTGACGACGCAGCATGTGGTAAACCTGTGCCGGGGTAGACGGTACGCAAACCTGCATGTTTTGCTCAGCGCAAAGTTGCAGATAACGTTCCAGACGCGCGGAGGAGTGCTCCGGCCCCTGCCCTTCATAACCATGCGGCAGCAGCATCACCAGGCCACACATCCGGCCCCATTTCTGTTCGCCAGAGGAGATGAACTGGTCGATAACCACCTGTGCACCGTTGGCGAAGTCACCGAACTGTGCTTCCCAGATGGTCAGGGTGCGTGGTTCTGCGGTGGCATAACCGTATTCAAACGCCAGCACAGCTTCTTCAGATAGTACGGAGTCCCAGACGCGGAACGCGCCCTGGCCGTTATGGATATGTTGCAGCGGCGTGTAAGTGGAACCGTTAGACTGGTTATGGATCACCGCGTGACGGTGGAAGAACGTACCGCGACCGGAGTCTTCACCCGACAGGCGAACCGGAATGCCTTCATCAACCAGCGTGGCGTAAGCGAGGTTTTCCGCACCGCCCCAGTCGAACAGTTTCTCACCAGCAGCCATCGCCTGGCGATCGCCATAAATCTTGGCAACGCGAGACTGCATTTCAATGGCTTCTGGCACCGTGCTGATGCGTTTAGCCAGCTCCTGCAGGCGCTTCATCTCAACTTTGTTCGGGTACTCTTCGTCCCATTCGTGGTTGAGGTACGGCGACCAGGTGAAGGAGTGCATGTTCATCGGACGCCACTCTGCCACCACGCAATCGCCAGCATCCAGCGCATCGCGGTACAGGTTAACCATCTCGGTGGCATCTTCCAGCGTCGCCACTTTTTCCTGCTCCAGCTTGTCAGCGTAGATTTTGCGCGGCGTTGGATGTTTTTTGATTTTCTGATACATCAGCGGCTGAGTTGCACTCGGCTCGTCGGCTTCGTTATGGCCATGACGGCGGTAGCATACCAGGTCGATGAAGACATCACGTTTAAAGGTGTTACGGAAATCGAGCGCCAGACGGGTCACAAAGGCAACGGCTTCCGGATCGTCCGCGTTAACGTGGAAAATCGGTGCCTGAACCATCTTGCCGATATCAGTACAGTACGGCGTCGAACGAGCATCCAGCGGGTTAGAGGTGGTGAAACCAACCTGGTTGTTGATAACGATACGTACCGTACCGCCAACTTCATAACCACGCGCTTTCGACATGTTCAGGGTTTCCTGAACCACGCCCTGCCCGGTCACTGCGGCGTCACCGTGGATGGTGATTGGCAGCACTTTGTTGCTGCTCGGCTCATCAAGTCTGTCCAGACGGGCACGAACAGAACCGATAACTACCGGGCTTACAATCTCAAGATGAGACGGGTTAAACGCCAGCGCCAGGTGCACCAGGCCGCCATCGGTCTGGAAGTCAGACGAGAAGCCCATGTGGTATTTCACGTCGCCCGTGCCGAGGTGTTCTTTATGTTTACCGGCAAACTCGTCGAACAAGTCTTGCGGTTTTTTACCCAGCACGTTCACCAGCACGTTCAGACGACCACGGTGCGCCATCCCGAGAACCACTTCACGGGTGCCGCTGTTGCCCGCGTGGCGGATCATCTCTTTAAGCATCGGGATTAACGCGTCACCGCCTTCCAGCGAGAAGCGTTTTGCGCCAGGGAATTTTGCGCCAAGGTAACGTTCAAGGCCTTCAGCGGCGGTCAGTTCGCTTAAGAAGCGTTTTTTCTCTTCGCTATTGAACGTCGCGCGACCAGACTCGATACGCTGTTGGATCCAGCGTTTTTCTTCGGTGCTGGTTATGTGCATATACTCGGCGCCAATCGGGCCGCAGTAGGTTTGCTTGAGAGCTTCCAGCAGCTCGCCGAGTTTCATGGTCTCTTTGCCGCTGGCAAATGAACCGACGTTGAAGGTCTCCTGGAAGTCTGCTTCGGTCAGATCGTGGAAAGACGGATCCAGATCGGCCACTTTATCTTGCTGCCACAGTCCCAGCGGATCGAGATTCGCATGTTGGTGACCACGGAAGCGGTATGCGTTAATGAGCTGCAGGACTTTAACCTGCTTCACATTGGTGTCAGGGTCGGAGATCGTTGAAGAGTAACGTGAAGCGTCTTTCGCCAGGCGGCGGAAATATTCACGCGTTTGAGAATGGAATTGATCCGGTTTGACTCCCGTACCAGGTAACTGCTGGAACGTCGAACGCCAGTTAGCGTCAACCGAGTCAGGATCGGTTAAGAAGTCTTCATAGAGCTGTTCTATCCAGCTCTGGTTTGCGCCAGAGAGGTAAGAAGAGTCCAACCAGGCTTTCAAAGCGCTGTTCTGCATCGTGATCCCTTAAGCATCTTTTTTATGCTTACTTCGCCGTGGATACTACCACGCACAGTGATGTGCGTGCCGGGGTTCACTTGTTGCGGACTTGTCGTGTTTTCTGCGTCCGCTAAGGAACCTTTAAAAACTGTCTTAGTGTCAGGGGCAGTTTTTAAAGATTTCCTGCATTTCTTTTCCAGGCCGGATAAGGCGTTTACGCCACATCCGGCACTGGTTGCCTGATGCGACGCTTGCGCGTCTTATCAGGCCTGGTATTTATGCATTACGTTGCAACAACATCGACTTGATATGGCCGATGGCACGCGTCGGATTCAGCCCTTTCGGACATACACTGACGCAGTTCATGATGCTGTGACAGCGGAATACACTGAATGCATCACTCAAACCGTCAAGGCGACTGTCAGTCTCGGTATCACGGCTATCAATCAGGAAACGATACGCCGCTAACAAGCCTGCAGGACCGATAAACTTATCGGGATTCCACCAGAAAGACGGACAAGAGGTTGAACAACATGCGCAGAGAATACATTCATACAGCCCGTCGAGTTTTTCACGTTGCTCTGGCATTTGTAAATGCTCACGAGCTGGTAGATTTTGTCCATTATTCAACAAGTAAGGCTTAATTTTCTCATATTGCGCATAGAATTGTCCCATGTCTACCACCAAATCGCGGACAACCGGTAAACCTGGCAACGGACGAATTACAATCTTCTTGCCCGGCTGGTTGAGTGCCGAAATCGGGGTAATACAGGCCAGACCATTCTTGCCATTCATGTTCAGACCGTCGGAACCACACACACCTTCACGGCAGGAGCGGCGGAACGACAGGCTGGGATCTTTCTCTTTCAGCTGAATAAGCGCATCCAGCAGCATCATGTCGCGACCTTCTTCCGCTTCCAGGGTGTAATCCTGCATACGCGGAGCATCATCAACATCCGGGTTATAGCGATAAATTGAAAACTCGAGTCTCATTTTCCTGTCTCCGCATTAGTAAGTACGAATCTTCGGCGGGAATGCCGGGCGCAGTTTCGGTTCCATGTTGACGCTACGTCGCGTCATGGATTCCGACTCTGGCAGATACAGGGAGTGGCACAGCCAGTTTTCATCATCACGATCCGGGAAGTCGAAGCGGCTATGCGCGCCACGGCTTTCAGTACGGAAGTTGGCAGAAACAGCCGTTGCATACGCCGTTTCCATCAGGTTATCCAGTTCCAGGCATTCAACGCGCTGGGTGTTGAACTCGCTGGAAGTGTCATCCAGACGGGCATTTTTCAGACGCTCGCGGATCACTTTCAACTGCTCAAGCCCTTTCGCCATCGCATCACCTTCACGGAATACCGAGAAGTTATGCTGCATACATTCTTGCAGTGCTTTACGGATCGCCACCGGATCTTCACCGTTACGGTTATTGTTCCAGCGGTTCAGACGCTCCAGAGACGCTTCTACATCAGACTCGCTGGCATCGCGCAGTGCGCCCTGCTCGGCGATAGACTCTTGCAGATGCAGACCTGCCGCGCGACCAAATACCACCAGATCCAGCAGCGAGTTGCCGCCAAGGCGGTTAGCACCGTGTACCGATACGCAAGCAATTTCCCCCACCGCGAACAGGCCAGGGATCACCACATCTTCGCCCTTCTCATTCACCGTCAGCGCCTGACCGGTCACTTTGGTCGGAATACCGCCCATCATGTAGTGACAGGTTGGGATAACCGGAATCGGTTCTTTAACCGGATCAACGTGAGCGAAGGTACGGGAAAGTTCCAGGATACCCGGCAAGCGGGATTCAAGAACTTCTTTACCCAGGTGGTCGAGTTTCAGTTTTGCGTGTGGCCCCCACGGACCATCACAGCCGCGACCTTCACGGATTTCGATCATGATGGAGCGCGCCACCACATCACGACCCGCCAGGTCTTTAGCGTTCGGCGCATAACGCTCCATAAAGCGTTCGCCATGTTTGTTCAGCAGATAGCCGCCTTCACCACGGCAGCCCTCGGTTACCAGTACGCCCGCACCGGCAATCCCCGTCGGGTGGAACTGCCACATTTCCATATCCTGCACAGGTACGCCTGCACGGATAGCCATGCCGACGCCGTCGCCGGTGTTAATGTGGGCATTGGTGGTGGACTGATAAATACGCCCTGCCCCGCCGGTCGCCAGCACGGTCGCGCGGGCTTTGAAGTAAACCACTTCACCGGTTTCGATGCACAGTGCGGTACAACCCACCACCGCGCCATCCTGGTTTTTCACCAGATCCAGCGCATACCATTCGGAGAAAATAGTGGTGTGGTTTTTCAGGTTCTGCTGATAAAGGGTGTGCAACAGTGCGTGACCGGTACGGTCGGCAGCCGCCGCAGTACGTGCCGCCTGCTCGCCGCCGAAGTTTTTCGACTGGCCGCCAAACGGACGTTGATAGATACGACCATCATCAAGACGCGAGAACGGCAGCCCCATGTGTTCCAGTTCCAGAATCGCTTCCGGCCCGGTTTTACACATATATTCAATCGCGTCCTGGTCACCGATATAGTCCGACCCTTTAACAGTGTCATACATATGCCATTCCCAGTTATCTTCATGGGTATTACCCAGCGCAACGGTAATGCCGCCTTGCGCAGAAACGGTATGGGAACGGGTCGGGAAGACTTTAGAGAGCAGCGCACAGGTCTGGCCGCTCTGGGAAATTTGCAGCGCCGCGCGCATACCTGCGCCACCAGCACCAATCACAACTGCATCAAATTCTCTGACTGGCAATTTCATTACACACCCCACACCACAACGAATCCATAAATCACGTAAACCACCAGTGCAACGACAATCACCAGTTGCAGCATCAGGCGCAAAGCCAGAGGTTTAACGTAGTCGGTCAACACCTGCCACATGCCGATCCAGGCATGGATCAAGATGGAAAACAGCGCCAGCAGGGTGAACACTTTAGTGAACGCAGAGGCAAAGAAACCGATCCAGACTTCATATGTCAGTTCGCCACTGGTAGCGAAAAAACCGACCATATAAATGATGTAGAGCGTCAGGACGATAGCAGTAGCGCGAACGAGGATGAAATCATGTACGCCATTGCGTCCTAATGCGGAGGCGTTGCTTACCATACGAGGACTCCTGCAAGAATTGAAAGCACGACAGTAATGACAAAGGAGATTTTGGCGGAGCGTTTACCCGCTTCGAATGTTTCTTCCAGATAGCCAAAATCCATCATCATGTGGCGAATACCTACGATGACGTGATACGCCAGAGCGGTAAGAATGCCCCACATGATAAATTTGACGAAGAAGCTGCCCATAATGGCGGAAGCTTGCTCGAAACCTTCAGGGGAAGAGAGGCTGGTACCCAGAAGCCACAGCAGGATGCCCACTGCAACAAAGGTGATCACACCGGAAACGCGATGGAGAATGGACGCTATCGCCGTGACGGGGAACCGGATGGTCTGTAGGTCCAGATTAACAGGTCTTTGTTTTTTCACATTTCTTATCATGAATAACGCCCACATGCTGTTCTTATTATTCCCTGGGGACTACGGGTACAGAGGATAACTTTCTGTTACCTGGAGACGTCGGGATTTCCTTCCTCCGGTCTGCTTGCGGGTCAGACAGCGTCCTTTCTATAACTGCGCGTCATGCAACACACTGCTTCCAGATGCGAAAACGACACGTTACAACGCTGGGTGGCTCGGGATTGCAGGGTGTTCCGGAGACCTGGCGGCAGTATAGGCTGTTCACAAAATCATTACAATTAACCTACATATGCTTTGTCGGGTTTTATCCAGAACAGTGATCTGGGTCACGATAACAACATTTATTTAATTTTTAACCATCTCATTTGACAATCATTCAACAAAGTTGTTACAAACATCATCAGGAAAAGCATATAATGCGTAAAAGTTATGGGGTCACTATTTCACCTAAGATTAACTTATGTAACAGTGTGGAAGTATTGACCAATCCATCCAGGACAGTTATTAGTGATAGACAGGTTTAATAATTCGGATTGCTAAGTGCTTGATTCGCCGTTTATTCGTCATCAATGAATCCTTTACCTGCAAGCGCCCAGAGCTCTGTACCCAGGTTTTCCCCTCTTTCACAGAGCGGCGAGCCAAATAACAAACGGGTAAAGCCAGGTTGATGTGCGAAGGCAAATTTAAGTTCCGGCAGTCTTACGCAATAAGGCGCTAAGGAGACCTTAAATGGCTGATACAAAAGCAAAACTCACCCTCAACGGGGATACAGCTGTTGAACTGGATGTGCTGAAAGGCACGCTGGGTCAAGATGTTATTGATATCCGTACTCTCGGTTCAAAAGGTGTGTTCACCTTTGACCCAGGCTTCACTTCAACCGCATCCTGCGAATCTAAAATTACTTTTATTGATGGTGATGAAGGTATTTTGCTGCATCGAGGTTTCCCTATCGATCAGCTGGCGACCGATTCTAACTACCTGGAAGTCTGTTACATTCTGCTGAATGGTGAAAAACCGACCCAGGAACAGTATGACGAGTTTAAAACTACAGTTACCCGTCATACGATGATCCACGAACAGATCACCCGCCTGTTCCACGCCTTCCGTCGCGACTCTCATCCGATGGCGGTCATGTGCGGTATTACCGGCGCGCTGGCAGCGTTTTATCACGACTCACTTGACGTCAATAACCCACGTCATCGTGAAATCGCCGCGTTCCGTCTGCTGTCGAAAATGCCGACCATGGCTGCGATGTGTTACAAATACTCCATCGGTCAGCCATTTGTTTACCCGCGCAATGACCTTTCTTACGCTGGCAACTTCCTGCACATGATGTTCTCCACGCCGTGCGAACCGTATGAAGTCAATCCAATTCTGGAACGTGCAATGGATCGTATTCTGATCCTGCACGCTGACCACGAGCAGAATGCTTCTACCTCTACCGTGCGTACCGCTGGCTCTTCGGGTGCAAACCCGTTTGCTTGTATCGCAGCAGGTATTGCTTCGCTGTGGGGGCCAGCTCACGGTGGTGCTAACGAAGCTGCGCTGAAAATGCTGGAAGAAATCAGCTCCGTTAAGCACATTCCGGAATTTGTTCGTCGTGCGAAAGACAAAAATGATTCTTTCCGCCTGATGGGCTTCGGTCACCGCGTGTACAAAAATTACGACCCGCGCGCCACCGTAATGCGTGAAACCTGCCATGAAGTCCTGAAAGAGCTGGGCACCAAAGATGACCTGCTGGAAGTGGCAATGGAGCTGGAAAACATCGCGCTGAACGACCCGTACTTTATCGAGAAGAAACTGTACCCGAATGTCGACTTCTACTCCGGTATCATCCTGAAAGCGATGGGTATTCCGTCTTCCATGTTCACCGTCATTTTCGCAATGGCACGTACGGTTGGCTGGATCGCTCACTGGAGCGAAATGCACAGTGATGGAATGAAAATTGCCCGTCCACGTCAGCTGTATACTGGCTATGAAAAACGCGATTTTAAAAGCGATATCAAACGTTAATCGGTGATGACTAAGCAGTAAATTCATTTAACCCGCCCTTTTTATATGGCGGGTTATTTTTTGTTGGATAAAACACGAAAAATTGTAAAAATAAAATTAAAAAGCGGGCAAGGAACAAAAAACAAGCAGCTTACATAGCAATCAATATAATATCTTTTTAGGAATAATTGTCCTCTCCGTCCTGTTTATAACCTTCTGAATATTATGCATATCCATTTCTCACTTCTATTTTTAATAGCCAAATCAATTCACATCACAAATTAATTACTTTCGTATTTAGTAATACTAAATCTATTTTTAAGTAAAACTAAAAACACTCCACACGCAAAATCAGATAATCTGGCAGAGCTATACTATTTTTCTATTTCCTTAAAGGATTCTGTTATGTTTAAAGGACAAAAAACATTGGCCGCATTGGCCGTATCTCTGTTGTTCACTGCTCCTGTTTATGCTGCAGACGAAGGTTCTGGTGAGATTCACTTTAAAGGTGAAATTATTGAAGCTCCTTGTGACATTCATCCAGATGATGTTGATAAAAATATTGACCTTGGACAAGTCACGACAACCCATATAAACCGGGATCATCACAGCAATAAAGTGGCCGTCGACATTCGCTTAATAAACTATGACCTGCCAAGTTCTGATAATGGTAGCGGTTCGCCGATATCCAAAGTTGCCGTAACCTTCGACGGTTCGGCTAAAACGACCGGGGCAACACCTCTGTTGAGTAATACCAGTGCTGGCGAAGCAACAGGTGTCGGCGTAAGACTGATGGACAAAAATGACACAAACATCGTATTGGGTACAGCTGCGCCAGACCTCGACCTGGATTCAAGCTCAACAGAACAAACGCTGAACTTCTTTGCCTGGATGGAACAAATTGATAATGCAGTCAATGTCACGGCTGGTGCCGTAACCGCTAACGCGACCTACGTTCTGGATTATAAATAAGCATAATTATGGCGGCGACGTAGCCGCCTTTCTGCAAATATTTATCAGGTATGGACACCGTGAATATTTATCGACTCTCTTTTATTTCCTGCCTGACGATGGTAATGCCGTCCGCGCTGGCGGTCGAATTTAACCTGAGCGTCCTCGACAAATCGATGCGTGATAGCATTGATATTTCATTATTAAAAGACAAAGGGGTGATTGCCCCCGGTGAATATTTTGTTAGCATTGCCGTTAATAATAACCAAATCAGTAACGGGCAAAAAATTAGCTGGCAAAAAAGCGGTGATAAAACCATTCCGTGCATTGATGAATCACTGGTGGATAAATTCGGTTTAAAACCAGACTTCCGTCAATCATTAATACAGAGAAATCAGTGTGTTGATTTTAGCTCGCATCCAGAAATACTCTTCAATTTCGATCAAACCAATCAGCAACTCAATATCACCATTCCGCAAGCGTGGCTGGCATGGCACTCAGAAAACTGGATGCCGCCATCAACATGGAAAGAAGGTGTAGCCGGCTTTCTGATGGATTACAACCTGTTTGCCAGCAACTACCGTCCCCAAGGCAGTAGCAGCAACACTAACCTGAACGCTTATGGTACTGCCGGTATTAACATGGGTGCATGGCGCTTACGCAGCGATTACCAGTTGAGCCGTTCCGAAAGCGACAATGCCCATGACCAGAGCGGCGGAATATCACGTACTTATCTTTTTCGCCCACTACCACAATTAGGTTCGAAATTAACCTTGGGCGAAACTGATTTCAGTTCCAATATTTTCGACGGTTTTTCTTATACCGGTGCGGCACTGACCAGCGATGACCGGATGTTGCCCTGGGAACTGCGCGGTTACGCCCCACAAATCAGCGGTATCGCGCAAACCAACGCCACCGTCACCGTAAGTCATTCGGGGCGAGTTATTTACCAGAAAAAAGTCCCGCCTGGCCCGTTTATCATTGATGACATCAATCAGTCTGTCCAGGGTACGCTGGATGTCAAAGTGACGGAAGACGATGGACGTGTGAACAACTTTCAGGTTTCGGCCGCCTCGACGCCCTTCCTGACGCGCCAGGGTCAGGTTCGCTATAAACTTGCTGTTGGTCAGCCGCGAACCTCAATGTCTCATCAAACTGAAAATGAAACCTTTTTTAGCAATGAAATGTCCTGGGGGATGCTCTCGAATACCTCGTTATATGGCGGTTTGCTACTCTCAGGAAATGACTATCATTCTGGCGCAATAGGCATCGGGCAAAATATGCTCTGGCTGGGAGCATTGTCATTTGATGTCACCTGGGCCAGTAGCCAATTTGATACCCAGCAGGACGAGCGAGGCTTAAGCTACCGTTTCAATTACAGCAAACAAGTGGACGCCACAAATAGTACGATTTCACTCGCTGCTTATCGCTTCTCCGATCGTCATTTTCACAGCTACGCCAACTATCTGGATCACAAATACAACGACAACGATGCACAAGACGAAAAACAGACGATCAGCTTATCAGTAGGCCAACCGATAACCCCTCTGAACCTCAACCTGTACGCCAACCTGTTACATCAGACCTGGTGGAACGCAAATACCTCCACGACTGCCAACATAACGGCAGGTTTTAATATTGATATCGGTGAGTGGAAAGATATATCAATTTCGACGTCATTCAACACAACCCACTACGAAGACAAAGATCGCGACAACCAGATTTACCTGTCGATTTCATTACCTGTCGGTAACGGTGGTCGAGTCGGCTATGACATGCAAAACAGTAGTAACAGCACTACACACCGCATGTCGTGGAACGATACGCTGGATGAACGTAATAGCTGGGGCATGTCTGCCGGAGCACAATCCGATCGCCCTGATAATGGCGCACAGGTGAGCGGCAACTATCAACACCTGAGTTCAGCCGGTGAATGGGATTTGTCTGGCACTTATGCCGCCAATGATTACAGCTCCGTCAGCAGTAGCTGGAGTGGTTCCTTTACCGCCACTCAATATGGCGCAGCCTTCCATCGCCGCAGTTCAACCAACGAGCCACGGCTGATGGTCAGCACCGACGGCGTGGCAAATATTCCGGTTCAGGGTAATCTCGACTACACCAACCATTTTGGTATTGCGGTAGTGCCGCTAATTTCCAGTTACCAACCTTCCACCGTGGCAGTCAACATGAATGATTTACCTGACGGCGTGACTGTTGCTGAAAACGTCATCAAAGAAACGTGGATTGAAGGCGCTATTGGTTACAAATCGCTGGCTTCCCGTTCTGGTAAAGACGTTAACATTATTATTCGCGACGTCAGCGGTCACTATCCCCCTCTCGGTGCCGATATTCAGCAGAATGGCAGCGGAATCAGTGTAGGTATGGTTAGCGAGGAAGGCCATGCCTGGCTTGGTGGAGTAGCTGAAAACCAGCAATTTACAGTGCTCTGGGGTGACAAACAAAGTTGCATTATTCATCTGCCAGAACGTCTGGAAGATACGACCAAACGCCTGATTTTACCTTGTCATTAATTAAGGAAAAGAGAATGACATTTATTAAAGGATTGCCCCTGATTCTGTTAGCCGTCAGCCTGGGTAGCCACGCTGCCGTGCAACCCGATCGCACACGAGTTGTGTTTAACGCCAACGACAAAGCCACCAGCCTGCGCATAGAAAACCAGAGTGACAAACTGCCTTACCTTGCTTATTCCTGGATAGAAAATGATAAAGGGGAGAAAAGCGACGATCTTCTGGTCGCTCTGCCACCAATACAGCGCCTGGAACCAAAAGCAACATCGCAGGTGCGGATTGTAAAGCAAGCGTCAACCACACAGTTACCCGGCGATCGTGAAACGCTGTTCTACTATAACATGCGCGAAATTCCGCCAGCACCGGATAAAAGCAGCGACCATGCGATACTTCAGGTCGCGATCCAAAGCCGTATCAAGTTGTTCTGGCGACCTGCGGCATTGCGCAAGAAAACAGGTGAACACGTAGAGCTACAGTTACAGGTTAGCCAGCAGGGCAACCAACTTACCCTGAAAAACCCTACCGCCTATTACCTGACGATTGCCTATCTTGGGCAAAATGATAAAGGTGTGCTCCCCGGTTTTAAATCGCTGATGATTGCCCCTTTTAGCACCGTCACAACGAATACTGGAAGCTATAACGGTAATCATTTTTACTTGGGTTACATGGATGATTACGGCGCATTACGGATGAATACTCTGAACTGTAACGGACAATGTCGTTTACAGGCGGTGGAGGCGAAGAAATGAGTACTGACAAGGGATTGTTGCTCATCATCTGTCTGTTATTTCTGCCGTTGAAGTCTGCGCTGGCGCTGAACTGCTATTTTGGCGCATCTGGAGGATCTGTAGAAAAATCAGAAGCTATTCAACCCTTTGCTGTGCCAGGCAATGCCAAACCTGGCGATAAAATCTGGGAATCTGACGATATTAAAATTCCCGTCTATTGTGACAACAATACTAACGGCAACTTTGAAAGCGAGCATGTTTATGCCTGGGTAAACCCCTACCCCGGAATGCAGGATCGCTATTATCAACTTGGCGTAACATATAACGGCGTTGATTACGATGCCAGTCTCGGGAAAAGCCGAATCGACACCAACCAGTGTATCGACAGCAAGAAAATTGATATCTACACACCAGAGCAAATCATTGCCATGGGGTGGCAAAATAAGATTTGTTCCGGCGATCCCAGCAATATTCATATGTCGCGTACATTTCTCGCGCGTATGCGGCTCTATGTTAAAGTTCGTGAAATGCCGCCGCATGATTATCAAAGTACGCTGAGCGACTATATTGTGGTGCAATTTGATGGCGCTGGCAGTGTTAATGAAGATCCTTCCGCCCAAAACCTGAAATATCACATTACCGGTCTGGAAAACATCCGTGTACTGGATTGCAGCGTTAACTTTTCTATTTCGCCTGAAACACAGGTGATTGATTTTGGTAAATTTAACGTACTGGATATTCGCCGTCACACGATGTCGAAAAGTTTTAGTATTAAGACGACGAAATCACAAAATGACCAGTGCACCGACGGGTTTAAAGTCAGTTCCTCGTTTTATACCGAAGAAACGTTGGTTGAAGAAGATAAAGCATTGTTGATTGGTAATGGCCTTAAACTACGTTTACTGGATGAAAACGCCTCGCCCTATACTTTCAACAAATACAGCGAATATGCCGATTTCACCAGCGACATGTTAGTTTATGAAAAAAACTTTACCGCCGAATTGTCATCCATACCAGGCACCCCCATCGAGGCTGGTCCCTTCGATACAGTAGTGCTTTTTAAGATTAACTATAACTGAGTTACCATGATGCCCTTAGCAGCCAGAAAGGGCATCTCTTTCAGATAATTGCTTATTTTCCCCTTTTCCTTGATTACCGTTATTTTTTCCAGGCCCGGCTTTCTTTATGCTGTATCGATACACCAAAGAGAAAATAATGAGGGAGCGAAGGATGCCAGTCTTGCAGTGGGGAATGTTATGTGTGTTATCACTTCTCCTTTCTATTGGTTTCCTCGCGGTACATCTCCCGGCGGCACTATTACTTGGGCCGATGATCGCCGGGATCATCTTCAGTATGCGCGGAATGACTCTGCAACTCCCTCGCTCCGCTTTTCTTGCTGCGCAGGCCATTCTTGGCTGCATGATTGCGCAAAACCTCACTGGCTCGATCCTCACTACTCTGGCCGTTAACTGGCCAATTGTGTTAGCCATTTTACTGGTGACGCTGCTTTCCAGCGCCATCGTGGGCTGGTTATTGGTGCGCTATAGCTCGCTACCGGGTAATACCGGCGCCTGGGGTTCTTCTCCTGGCGGCGCAGCGGCAATGGTCGCTATGGCGCAGGATTACGGCGCAGATATCCGTCTGGTGGCGTTTATGCAATATTTGCGAGTACTGTTTGTCGCAGGTGCGGCAGTTCTGGTTACGCGGATGATGCTGGGCGATAACGCTGAAGCGGTTAATCAACAGATCGTCTGGTTCCCGCCAGTCAGCATTAATATCCTGCTTACGATTTTGCTCGCGGTCGTTGCCGGTACGGCGGGATGCCTGCTACGTCTTCCTTCCGGCACGATGCTCATCCCGATGCTGGCGGGCGCGGTACTCCAGTCTGGCGAGTTCATCACAATTGAGTTACCAGAATGGCTGCTGGCGATAGCTTATATGGCGATTGGTTGGCGAATTGGTCTGGGCTTCGATAAGCAAATCTTACTGCGAGCACTACGCCCGCTACCGCAAATCCTGCTGTCGATTTTTGCTCTACTGGCTATTTGTGCGGGTATGGCGTGGGGGCTGACCCGGTTTATGCATATTGATTTTATGACTGCCTACCTCGCCACCAGCCCCGGCGGACTTGATACGGTGGCGGTCATCGCCGCAGGGAGCAATGCCGATATGGCGCTCATTATGGCGATGCAAACCCTGCGCTTGTTCAGTATTTTGCTGACGGGGCCAGCCATTGCACGGTTTATTTCAACCTATGCGCCGAAACGTTCTGCCTAATGCTGGCAGCCAGGGCACCAGTAAAACGGGCGCGATGACAGAGTGGTTTTCTCAATGATGCCGCCACAGCGTTCGCACGGTTCGCCATCACGATGAAAAACCTTAAAGCGAAACAGCGCGCCATGATGTTTATTCTCATCCACCTGCCCCCGCGTAGCGTAAGAAAGACGCGGAATATCCAGTAGCGCGTGCGCGAGTGCATCCAGTTGCGCCTCGTTGAGCTCTTTCGCTTTATGACTTCCGGTCAATCCGACCTGCCAGAGGATCTCCACCCGCAGATAATTGCCAAGCCCTGCCAGAAACGCCTGATCGAGCAGTAATCCGGCAAACTGCCGGTTACGAAAGCGCGGCGACAATAACCGTTCTTTTACCACATCCGGCGTCAGATTTGGGTCGAGCACATCGGGGCCAACGCGTTGTAAAAACGGATGTGTGGTCAGTTGTTCCGGCGTCAACATCTCAATATCCGAGGCGCTATAAAGCAGAATGGTTTTGTCAGCCGTTTGCAGTTTTACCCGCAATACTCGCGTGGTCTGCGGCTCTTCGCCGGTATCGACCACGCGCCAGACGCCGTAAAGCTGATTATGACTATAGAGCGTTAAGTCGTTGGAAAAATGAGTTAACAACGCCTTACCACGCGTTTCCACATGGGTAACGTGTTGACCGATAAGTCGTGATTGATAAGGTTTTAACTGCGGGAAGGCAAACCAGACATCAGTTAGAGGTTTGCCTTTGATCGCCGCCTCCAGGTTATCCGCTGCGCGGCGGATCTCCGGGCCTTCAGGCATGGTGATATCCTTTTTTCGTTCTTTGTTCAGCGGGATTATACTGCGACAACAATCCCCTTTTGGGTAAATGTAGCGCGTAGTCGGCGGGCGAACGCCAGTGCGTGCTCGCCGTCGCCATGCAGACAGACCGTTTGCGCCGTGACCGTTGCCCATTCGCCGGTGATACTTTTGACTCTGCCGTGTTGCACCATCTCCAACGTTTGCGCCAGCGCCTGTTCTTCGTTTTCAATCAACGCGCCTGACTGGCTTCGCGGCACCAGCGAGCCGTCAGCCTGATAGCCGCGATCGGCAAACACTTCCTCGCGCGTTGTCAGGCCATTACGCTTGCCTGCACGGATCAGCTCGCTTCCCGCCAGTCCAACGAGAATCAATGCCGGATCGCAAGCGTAAACCGCTCTGGCGATAGCGTCTGCCAGTTGTGCGTCTTTCGCCGCCTGGTTATACAACATGCCGTGCGGTTTGACGTGGCGCATCACGCCACCTTCTGCACGGACAATCACTGCCAGCGCGCCAATTTGATACAACGTCTGGGCGTAAACCGTTTCCGGCGGCAGCTGCATGGCGCTACGTCCAAAGTTTTCCCTGTCGGGAAAGCTCGGGTGAGCGCCAATTGCGACACCATTTTTTATTGCTTCACGAACGCTTGCCTGCATGGTTTGCGCGTCGCCTGCATGAAATCCACAGGCAATATTGGCTGAGGAAACCAGCGTTAACAGTTCAGCGTCGCTGGCGCAGCCTTCGCCCAGATCGGCGTTCAGGTCAATTTTCATTGTGCAGCCGCCACGCTAATTGTTCGAAATAATGTTGCTGATCCTGGCGCGCTTTCAGTGCCTCTTCCAGCGAACACTGGACAAAATGAATGGGCTGTCCGAGTGGGATTTGCGCCAGATGGTACATGTCGGCTTCAATAATACAGGCAATACGTGGATAACCACCGGTGGTCTGTGCGTCGTTCATCAACACAATGGGCTGCCCGTTATGCGGCACCTGCACCACACCCGGTAACAAACCGTGAGATAACAGTTCGCGATCGATGGTGCGTTTTAAAATTTGCCCCTGTAAGCGATAGCCCATGCGGTTACTTTGCGGGCTAAGCTGCCATGGCGAACGCCAGAATGCATCCTGCGAGGCGCGATCGAACTCATGATATTCCGGCCCCGGCAAGGCGCGAATGCGGTTGCCCCACAGCAGCTGTTTAACGCCCTGCGCTTCCATAAAATCACGCTTCGCTTTACCAATCGGGAGGCGGTCACCATCCTTCAGTAAACGGCCTTCCAGCCCGCCAATCCCCACTTTGAGATCGGTGCTGCATGACCCCATTACCGGCGGAACATCAATACCACCCGCCACCGCCAGATAACTGCGCATCCCGTGCTGCGGGCGTTTAAGGGTTAAACGCTGGCCTGCTTTCATCGGCAATCGCCAGCCGGTCCAGACGGCATTATCATCCAGCCGCGCTTCGCAACCGGCACCCGTCAGAGCAAACCACCCATCAGTTTCGAACTCAACCGTTAACTGACCGAGCGTGATTTCCAGTGCGGGAGCGTTGGCATCGTTACCCACCAGCAGATTAGCAATACGCAGCGCAGGCATATCCAGTGCGCCGCAGTGGCTGATACCCGACTGGCGAAAACCGTGACGACCACCATCCTGCACGGTGGTATACATCCCCGCACGAATAATTTTCAACATACTCCCTCCCTCTGCGGCACAAAGCGCACGCTGTCTCCCAGACATAATAAGATGGGTTCGTCCCGCGTCGGGTCAAATAAACTGAGCGAGGTATGGCCTATTAATTGCCACCCCCCCGGCGTTGCCAGCGGATAAACACCAGTCTGCGCCCCACCGATCCCGACAGAACCTGCCGGAACGAGCAAACGCGGTTCCGCGCGTCGCGGCGTGTGTAGTTGTTCCGGCAAACTACCGAGATACGGGAAGCCCGGTTGAAAACCTAAAAACCAGACCACGTATTCCACGGAGGAGTGCAATTCAACGACCTGTTTTTCACTCAACCCACAATGTGCCGCGACCACCGATAAATCCGGCCCGCCAGCACCACCGTAAACCACCGGGATTTCGATATGGCGTGACTCCGGTTCCAGCGCCTCACTCTCCTCCCACCAGCGTTGCAAACGCTCTATAGCATCCAGCGCCAGCGACTCAGGATTACGCAAAATCACCGTAATATTGTTCATGCCAGGAATGGCTTCCACCACATTCGGCATATCAACCAGACGCTGCGCCAGACGCCAAATCCGTTTCTGGCTAGCCAGCGTCACCGGCGGTTCCAGTTCTAACACTACCGCCGTTTCACCTATCAGATAACAACGCGCTCGTTGCACTTTCGATCCCTCTGATTATTCGTTATGCCGGATTAGGAATATCAATAAAGGTCACTTCAAGATCGGTATTTTCATTCAGCCACTCGCTCAACGCGCGAATACCGCCGCGTTCGGTGGCATGGTGACCTGCAGCATAAAAATGCAATCCCTGCTCGCGCGCCGAATGAATGGTCTGTTCAGAAACTTCGCCAGTAATAAATGCATCCACGCCAAAACGCGCGGCGCTATCGATAAAACTTTGTCCGCCGCCCGTGCACCAGGCGACGCGTTTCACCACCTCAGGTCCGGTATCGCCACACCATAACGGCTTGCGTCCCAGACGCGCTTCAATCCAGGAAGCCAGTTCCAGCCCCGGCACAGGCATGGTCAGTTCGCCCCACGGCACCAACGGCTCAATTTCGCCCATGACCGTGATCCCCAGTAACGCCGCCAGTTGTGCGTTATTGCCAAGCTCCGGATGCGCGTCCAGCGGCAGATGCCAGCCATACAGGTTGATATCATTCGCCAGCAAGGTTTTTAAACGGTTACGCTTCATGCCGCGAATTACCGGAGATTCGCCTTTCCAGAAGTAGCCATGATGCACAATGACCGCATCCGCGCCCAGACGCACTGCCTCATCGAGCAAAGCCTGGCTGGCAGTGACACCGGTAACAATTTTTTGCACCGTCTCTTTGCCTTCCACCTGTAAACCATTCGGCGCGTAATCACTTATCGCCGCGCTGTTCAGTTTCTCGTTAATCAGTTGTTCCAGTTCGGTGTTTTTCATCTTCGCGCCTTCCGTATTCTGATAGCTACACCGTTAACATAGCGTTACCTCGCCTGTTCGTCGATAGCCAATCTTTTGACATATTAAGAAACAAACAGGCGGCCAAAAGGCGCAAATTGTTTATCTCATCACACTACAGTTCATGTATATTTATGCAAACAGACAGCATATTGCATAAATAATCAGATCTGTATCAAGGTTTTAACTTTAAGGAAACACACGCACACCGCGCTTTTATTACGTGGCGTCGCATCCAACTGTGGAATTATCATGAATAAACACGCATCACAGCCGCGCGCTATCTACTACGTCGTCGCGCTACAAATCTGGGAATATTTTAGCTTCTACGGAATGCGCGCCCTGCTGATTCTCTATCTCACCAATCAGCTGAAGTACAACGATACCCACGCTTACGCGTTATTCAGTGCCTACTGTTCACTGGTATATGTCACGCCAATTCTTGGCGGCTTCCTGGCCGATAAAGTGCTCGGCAACCGTATGGCGGTAATGTTGGGAGCGTTGTTGATGGCGGTCGGACATCTGGTGTTGGGCGCCAGCGAGATCCATCCGACATTCCTCTATTTATCGCTGGCGATTATCGTCTGCGGCTATGGCCTGTTTAAATCCAACGTCAGTTGCCTGCTTGGCGAACTCTATGAGCCAACCGATCCGCGTCGTGATGGCGGTTTCTCGCTGATGTATGCGGCAGGTAACGTGGGTTCTATTATCGCCCCAATCGCCTGTGGTTACGCCCAGGAAGAGTATAGCTGGGCAATGGGCTTTGGCCTGGCTGCGGTCGGGATGATCGCCGGGCTGGTCATTTTCTTATGCGGCAATCGTCACTTCACTCATACCCGGGGCGTTAATAAGGAGGTGCTGTGTGCGAAAAACTTTCTCCTGCCGAACTGGGGATGGCTGCTGGTTCTGCTGGTCGCAACACCTGCGCTGATTACTGTATTGTTCTGGAAAGAATGGTCGGTATACGCCTTAGTTGTTGCCACGGTGATTGGACTGGCGGTGCTGGCAAAAATTTATCGCAAAGCAGAAAACCAGAAACAGCGTAAAGAACTGGGGCTGATTGTTACCCTTACCTTCTTCAGTATGTTGTTCTGGGCCTTCGCACAACAGGGCGGCAGTTCGATTAGCCTTTATATCGACCGTTTCGTTAACCGCGATATTTTCGGTTATACCGTTCCGACCGCTATGTTTCAGTCGATTAATGCCTTCGCGGTCATGCTGTGCGGGGTGTTCCTTGCCTGGGTCGTGAAAGAGAGCGTGGCGGGTAATCGTACCGTGCGCATTTGGGGAAAATTTGCTCTTGGCCTCGGTCTGATGAGCGCCGGATTCTGCATTCTGACCTTAAGCGCCCGCTGGTCTGCGATGTATGGTCACTCTTCCCTACCGCTGATGGTTCTGGGGCTGGCGGTGATGGGCTTTGCCGAACTGTTTATCGATCCGGTAGCCATGTCACAAATTACGCGTATTGAAATCCCCGGCGTGACCGGCGTATTAACCGGCATTTATATGCTGCTTTCCGGCGCGATTGCTAACTATCTGGCGGGCGTCATTGCCGATCAGACATCGCAAGCTTCGTTTGATGCTTCCGGAGCGATCAACTACTCCATCAACGCGTATATTGAAGTGTTTGATCAAATCACCTGGGGCGCACTGGCTTGTGTGGGGTTGGTGCTGATGATTTGGCTGTACCAGACGCTGAAGTTCAGAAATCGCGCGCTGGCGCTGGAGTCTTAATAAGCGCCTGATGCGACGCTGACGCGTCTTATCAGGTCTGTATGGCTCATTAAATTTGCACTATCAGGTAGGCCGGATACGGCGTTCACGTCGCATCCGGCATCTGGGCACAATTGCCTGACGCGTCTGTTATTTCCCTTTCCTCGCCGCCTCATACGCTGCCAGCGTTCGTAATCTGGCTTCTTTGTGATCGACAATCGGCTCTGGATAATCCAGCTTTACACCCGCTTTCTGCGCCCATTTCCACGGCTCATGCACCGATTTTCCCGGCACATCGCGCAGCTCCGGTAACCACTGGCGGATAAACTCGCCCTCGCGGTCAAATTTCTCGCCCTAGGTTGTCGGGTTGAATATACGAAAATACGGCGCGGCATCAGTACCCGTAGAAGCCGCCCACTGCCAGCCACCGTTATTGGCTGCCAAATCACCATCAATCAGTTGCGACATAAAATATCGCTCGCCTTCGCGCCAGTCGATCAACAAATCTTTCACCAGAAAGCTAGCTGTAATCATCCGCAGACGGTTATGCATCCAGCCAGTGTTGTTAAGCTGACGCATGGCGGCATCGACAATCGGGTATCCGGTTTTGCCTTCCTGCCAGGCCTTTAAATGTGCGGGATTGCGCTGCCACTGCACGCGGTCGGACCAGGCAATAAACGGACGATGTTTACACAGCGAGGGGTAATACGTTATCAGGTGCCGGTAAAACTCGCGCCATATCAACTCATTAAGCCAGACGCTACCCGCTCCACCGTCCATCGCCTGCGGTTGTTCCGCCAGCAGGCGATACAAACACTGGCGAGGCGATAATCCTCCCGTTGCGAGGCTTGCGGACAAACGGCTGGTGCCTTCTACCGCCGGGAAATCACGCTGTTGCTCATACTCTCCGGCACCGTTCTGGCAAAAATGGCGTAATTGCGCAATCGCCGCTTTTTCTTCCACCGGGAAATGCGCAGTGTCGAAAGACTGACGGGGATAATTCAGCGTAATGGATGGCGCGGGATCTATCGCTCCGCTACTACGGACTGTTGGTGCAGCGACGCACTCCGGCATCCCTTCCCGCAGCCGTTTCAGCCAGGCATTTTTAAATGGCGTAAATACTTTGTACATCTCGTGATTGCCGGCCATCACCGCGCCAGGTGGCAGGATCACGCTGTCATCAAATCCTTCACACACCACGTTACACAGCGTTCTCTCAACCAGAGCATCCCGCGCTCGCTCATTCACTTCATACTGATAGTTATAAAACAAATGGGTAACGCGGTTTTCCACGCACACCTGTTTAACCATTTCAACGCTGTCGGCAAAGTCATCCACTTCATGAAATAACAAAGGAATGCCTTTTTCTGCCAGCGCGATCTGTAGCCCGTTCAGTTGAGCATTGATTAGCTCAGCCTGACGCGGCGATATATTATGCGCTGACCACTGCTGCGGCGTGGCAATAAATAGCGCCACCACGCGTGCAGACGACTTGCGGCAGGCGGCAGCCAGTGCGAGATTATCGTGCAGACGTAAATCCTGGCGAAACCAGACCAGATGGGTGGTCATAAAACTCCTGCATGGCGCAAGTTAATAACACGCGGCCAAAGTTCGAAATAACGTTGCCCTGAAAGCCAGGCATTAGGATAAAGCGCCATATAGTGTTTGATACGCATCAGCGGCGCAAGAAGCGGTTGCTCGCCACATCGATAATTGTCAATAAGCGCCGCCAGTTGCTGACGTTCTGTGGAATCAATATGCGGACGAAAATACCCCTGAACGTGCATCAAAACGTTGGTGTGATCGCGCGGGTTGGCGGGGTGAGATAGCAAAACGATTACGCGCTGGCGGTATTCATTGTAAAAATCGTCCAGATTTTGCCACTGATGAATATCTGCCACGAACGGGCCGAGCTTGCGGTATTCGGGCTGAGAATGAGCCAGAAATACGAGTTTATAGCGGCTGTGATAATCGTTGAGCATACCGCGCGTTAAGCCTCGCTCTTTAAGACGGTATAACTCGTGAAGCGCGGAGATACGGATTAGGGTGCTTTCATCAAAAAGTTGTTGATTCATTACTGCTCCTGAACGGTTTACAGGAGTAAGTGTAGACGATGGGGAATGAGATTTGTGGGGAAGCATTTTGTTGGTAAAAATATTATCAACTTCATCTGAGCGTGAATCATTCCACTATTTTCCGAGCTGCACTAATTTTTTATTTTTAGGAAGTAACAGTTCTCAATGCTTGATTACCTCACTATTAATTGTATTGTAAACCAATAATCACACACCATTTTTCTCTTTAAAAAACATAAAGGCTGTTAAAATAAATATTCACCTTGTTATCTTAGATACTATTTCTACATTACTCGTCTTTATAATCAAATTATTCTTATTCATAGATATTTTTGCAACTTTAAAATAGCGACTTTCACCAACGTCAGCCATGCAAATTAAACCACAAGCTCTGCCAGCCTTTGTACATGAGAAAAATCATCCATCTACTCTATTTATCCCCGAACCTTTAACACCATAATAAATCAGAATTTCGTGGTATTTTTGATCCTTCACGCTTTCATATTTATGGTATTTAATTGAAAATCAGAGCAAGATTACTAAAGCCCGCTCCCCGCAAGGACTGATGCGATATAGTCTCTGTCCATGGCTGCTTTTCGCGTCTTACGTCTTAACCCTGCCTTAAATACCTTATATTTCGTCAAAATATTAATGGCGATATGTCTGATCCCTGAAAATAATTCTGCTGTATTTCCTCTTCTTATTTTGCAGTCGTCTTCATTCATTACCACATCCAGGCGCCAGTGCAACTTATTCTCCACGTGCCAGTGATTTCGAATTGCTGTCGTAAACTTTTCTGCGGTTAAATCAGCAGAACTGATATTATATCTGATCGTCATTTCGGGCTCCTTCTTTTGTTCTGCTATTATTGACCGAAAGGAGACTGCCACGCATAATTTTTTCAGTCCTTTCCATTCAAACGTAACATAAATAAGTTCATCAGGGACATCGCAAACAATATGAAGACGGATTTCTTCTCTGCAATATCTTTCTGGCACCCCATCACATCAGTTGTGATAATTTTTCCTTTAATCTCCAACATGTTAAGATGTTCAGGGATAGCTGTAATCTCATTGGATTTCTCATCCGTCTTAATCTGCCCAAGGGACTCAGACTGTGCATAGTTGAGAACGCTCTAATGACATGAATCGCTCCCTTGCAGCGACTCTTATCATAAGAGTGCCGGAGCGTTTTTCCATCAATTGCAATGAGGTCTTTATCATTTGAGGAATGGCAGTCACGCATCCAGTTAATAAAGCACTCGTGAAATTTTGCAGGACTGATACAGGATACAACGCTGGCAATGGAATCGTGAACAGGGATGCCATTTTTAAAATGACCATATTGCTTCAAAAAATCGAGATGTGTTTCCCCAAAATCCTCTATATCTTCCTATCCTTCAGCCCCGAAAATGACGGCACAGATTGTCAGCGCCAGGATATCTGACAATTTATGTTCCACTTTCCAGGCTTGTCTGTAATCCGGGGATAATAGAAATATGTTCCATCAATTTTTTAAGTGCCATTTTGTTCTCCTTATTTATGTAAGGAGTATTTGATTATATATAAGCTGTGAAAAACAGTTTTGAGTAATAAGGAATTGCACAATTATTGAATATATAGTGCGAATTATTTAGTGCAAAAAAGCAGAGTTATGTGATCTTTCCCTGGGACTGCCACCCTTAATTACCGCTCACCACAAGCAACTAATGGAGGTAGTTAATCATGGCTGAACACGATATTACGCCAGAAGTCACCATTTCCAAAACACAGCGCCAGTATCAGGTGGGCTATGTCAGCGCCCGCCATCAGAGCAGTAAAACAGGTATGACCACGTACTATTCACGGCACCCCAGTCTGCACCTTAAGGGCGACTGGCTGGCTGAGGCGGGATTTGATACCGGGCGAGGTGTGACGGTGAAGATTTCGGAGGGGTGCCTGATCCTGATTGCGGAGTGCAACGAGGTGCAGGAACTGAGGAAGGAACTTTATCAGGTTAAACAGTCGGTTAAGGGAATAAAAAGCGGGATGCGGGGCGTATTGAAAGATAATTAAATAAAAAGCCGGGAAGATTTTATAACCTTCCCGGCTTTCTTTATCATCTAAAAAGGTAATAATCCTCTAATAGGAGAAAATTTTATAATATCAACACCTTGTAATTTAAAGTAATTAAAAGCATCTTCTATATTGGAAAACGCACTAATTTCTTCAGTTGCATAATCTTCGAGCACTTCCATTTTATTTTCCGGTATTTTGAAAAAATAAGTATTGTATTTTTCATCCTGTTTTTTAATGGCATATTGGAAAAAATAATTTTCACCATTTATTTCCTTTATCTCATCAAAACCTCTAACCTTACCATTCTCTATAGCAACAATTACTTTTTCAATAGATAAATCAACCATCTATATCTATCCTCACCATTGTCCCATCAGAACGTTTAATATTTATATGAGGCAAAGAACCATGCCCTGTGCCTTTAGGATCATCATGACCATATACACGACCAGTATTAGAATCAATAGGGTAATCTTTCCTATAACGGACAGTACCATCTCTTTTCTTAAATTGTTCCATCTTATGTTTTCTTCTAATACCGGCTGCATCCTGCG
The DNA here is from genome assembly GCF_002965965.1 of Escherichia sp. MOD1-EC5495. Lineage (NCBI taxonomy): Bacteria > Pseudomonadati > Pseudomonadota > Gammaproteobacteria > Enterobacterales > Enterobacteriaceae > Escherichia > Escherichia sp. MOD1-EC5495. The sequence goes on along the minus strand of NZ_PTRI01000001.1, from coordinate 288,256 downwards.
AACCGATCCCTCTTACTTTTTGAGCATCAGGAAAGGCCTCCATCAATAAATCATGGGCTTCCTGTTTTGATTTAACTGTGACAACGGTTCCTTGAGGCCCCTCTCGCAAAGATTTCGCGTTTTTGGAACATGCAGTCAGTCCCAGCGGATCGATCCAAGAGAGCGGATTAGGCGCATAAGCATAGAGGTTTATCCCACCCGCCAGCCCTATCGGGTCCGGCTGCGTAAACCGCCCGACATCCGGATCATAGTACCTGTGCAGATTGTAGTGCAGCCCCGTTTCCCTGTCGAGGTACTGTCCCTGGTAGCGCAGGCTCTGCTCCACCCCGCCATGATCCTTCTCCTGTATTGTGTTTCCCCAGACCTGGTATCCCGTCTCCCACACGATTTTCCCGTCGCTGTCCGTCAGCTCTTCCGGCGCGCCGTTCACATCCGTGTGAAAATACAGTATCCGGGCCGGTTCCCCTTTGCCCGCCTTATCCACCCGCGCCAGCGGTTCATAACTCCCCGGGGCACTGTAAATATACAGGCTGCTGCTCCCTTCCGGCCTGCTCTCCTGCGCCAGCCGCATCCCGTCCCATAAAAATTTTGTCCGGTTGTACGCTTTACCGTCATGGCTGATATGCTGTTTTTCCGTCCGCCTCCCCAGCGCATCGTACACATACCGGTATGTCCCCCGCGCTGTCCTCGCCTCCACCATCCGGTGCTCCGCATCATAGCGGTAACTCTGCGTTCCGCTCCGGCCCTGCTTTTCCACCATCCGGCCATATTCGTCATAACGGTAGTGCACACCACGGTAAGACATCAGCCGGCTGAACGGCACCACGCTGTTTTCTGCCGTGGCCCTTTCCCCCGCACGCCGGTCCAGCAGGTTTCCCGCCGCGTCGTACTGCCAGCTCGCCAGATACCCCTCATCCTCCAGGCGGCACGCCGTGATGCGCCCCGTGCTGTCGTAAAAGTAATCCGTTTCGCCCCGCCGGCTGTGCCGTGTCTTCAGCAGTTCATCCTGACCGTTGTAGCTGTACTGCCGGTCCGTGAACGTCTCCGGCACCACCCCGCGCATTCCGCTGCAGGTCTCCTTACGCTTCAGCCGCCCGGCAGGGTCGTAAAACTGCCGCGTGCTCAGCCTCCCTTGGCTTCTGAGCACCTCCCGGTGCAGGGAGTCACGCGTGAACTCACTGATGACCTCCCGATCCAGGTTTATCTGCTGGAGATGGCCGCTGCCGTAGTACAGATGCCGCTGCGTTCTGCCGTCCGGAAAGGTGGTGGCAGTCCGGTTGCCCAGTTCGTCATACCGGTGGGTCAGGACGCCCTGCGCCGTCTCCTCGCTCAGCATCCGGCCCGCTCTGTCGTAACTGAAGCGGATTATCTCCGGCGCGCCGGTTTCGTCTGCGTCGTGCCGCCGGCAGCGGATTTCCAGCAGCTGGTCTGCCGCGTCATAAACGTATTCCGTGCGGGTTTCTGCCGTCTCCTTTGCGGTGAGCCGGCCCGCCGCATCACGCATCAGCCGGTGGCGGATTTCTCCGCCCTGGTCGCCCGTGAACACCACCTCCGTGACCGCGTTCTGCGCGTTGTAACGGTACGCCTGACGGCAGCCGTCCGGATTTATCTGCTCCGCCAGACGGTCCAGCACATCGTGGCGGAACCGGTAGCTTTCTCCGTTCTCGTTTGTCAACGTGACCAGACGCCCGTAGGCATCGTACCCGAACCCCGTCCTGCGCCCCGCCGCGTCCGTGCGGATGCGCACCCACCCCTGCCCGTCGCGCTGCCAGCGCGTTATCTGCCCTGCCGGGCTGGTGTATTTCACCAGCCTGCCCGCCGCATCCGGCTGGTAACGCGCCGTGCGACCGTCCGCCTGTATCACCTCCACCAGGTGACCGCTGTCGTCATACCCGTAGCGCGTGCTGTGGCCCTGCGCGTCTGTCATCCGTATCAGCCGCGTGCGTTCATCATAGAACCAGGCCGTCTGCGAGCCGGAGCAGTCCGTGTGCCGCATGAGCTGCCCGTCTTCGTTCCACTGAAGGTATTTATTTCCCCCGCGTGCGTCGGTTATCTGCACCACCTGACCGTGGCGGTCATACTGATACCGGGTGCTCTGTTGCAGCGGGTCGGTCACGGCAAGAAGATTGCCGCGTTCATCGTACTCACAGCGCCAGCTGTTGCCCCCCGCATCCACCTCCGTCTCCGGTTCGTGCCACACCGGGTGCCACTGCGTCTGCGACACCCGCCCCAGCGGGTCGTGCGTCTCCGTGATATGCCCCTGACGGTCATACACATAGCGCCATCTGCCGCCCTGAGCATCGCTCATCCCCAGCAGCAGCCGTTCTTCGTCGCTCCAGCGGAACGTCATCACCTGCCCGGCCTCGTCCCGGTACGCCGTCACCTGGTTCTGCGCATCCCACTGATGATAACGCGTGCGCCCCAGACCGTCCGTCACGCACAGCCTGCGCGCCGCCAGGCTCCACGCCAGCCGGTACTGTTCACCGCTGTCCGTGTGGTGCCCCGTCACCCGCCACGCTGCGTCATCAGGCCCTTCATACCAGCCCCACTGATAATAATATCCCTCGCCGCCCGGCTGGCGGTGCATGGTCATACAGTGGTTAGCGTTGTAGGCAAACTCGCGCAGCAGGTGGCCGGTGCTGTCGTACACGCCGGTCAGCTGCCCGGCGGCGTCATAACTGTAGCGGCGCAGCAGTAAAGGTGCAGTATCAGGGAAATGCTGATAAATCTGTGTCACCCGCCGGGGATGCGCCGCCAGGTCGTAATGCAGACGGATGCACGGACGCTGCTGTTCACCGCTGATTTGCGTGATGCGCCCCAGCTCGTCGTGGTACAGATTCAGACAGTTACTGTTGCGGTCGCCCAGCATTTTCAGGCGCTGGCGCTGCGGGTGATGCGGGTCCGTTTCAAACAAAAAAAACTGTCCATTATCGCTGCTGATAAGCCAGTGCCCCTGCTCACCCCGCCTTACCGCCAGCCCTTCGCCGGGGCTGTAAAAACCGTGTCCCGGCAGTACCGCCTCCATCTCCAGGCGTCGTCCCATGCCTGACACAAAGGTCATGCAGTTTTCGTCAGCGGTACCCGGCGTGCGCTCCAGGCTGACTTCATACATCACACTCCAGCCCTGCCCGAACATCCCTTCCGTGCGCCCGTCACGGCTGCTGTAGACCCGCTGCCAGTCCAGCGGAAAATGGCCCGGCAGGCGGAAGTCGAAATCGTCGTCATCCGCCAGATATTTGGCTCCGGTGGCGGCGTTGACCGGATGTGGAAGGGCGCTGATGGCCTTCTGTGTTATCATGCTCATCCCGACACCGGCAGCAAAACAGGCGATTTTAGAAAGCATTTTTCCCGGGCGAAGAAACATCAGCGCCACGGTTGCCACCAGGGTTATCTGCGACCTGCCGCTTCTGATATCCCTGACCACCAGTAACGGCCCCCCAATGCGGACATCCGGTGACACAAACGCCCCGTCCCCCGGCTCATTCACCACCCGGGCCTCACAGGTACAGCGTGCCCCGCTGCGTGCCGCCGGCTGGCTGTTGATACGCACATCCCGCGCGCCTTCCGCGATATACTCCGCCGCTGGCGGTTCGTCATCATCTCTGAACAGATTGCTGATACTGCCAATAACCGCATTCACGCCCTGAAAGGCGGTTTCCAGCATACCGTCCGGACTGAACAGGTTAAGGACCGTTCCCGCAGGGTCATCCAGAAAGGCGGCTTTTTTTTGTGCGAGTAACTGAGTCAGTGAGGAGGGATGTTTATGGCAGTCGATTTTATCGTCAGGGGTCGGGGTGGAGCCCGGGGCCGCACTGGCCACGGTGGGCTGCCACAGTTCTGACACAAAATGTGTCACGCCATCCACCAGCTCAGCACGCCCTTCCTCCGTACTGAGCTGGCCGGACAGCGCCCGGGACATCAGCACAGGTCCTGTCACCGGGTTAACCGCCAGGGCTATGGCCCCCGCCATTTCCAGATATTCCCCGGCCACATCCCGGAACGTTCTGGCATCCTCCTGACGCTGCGCTTCTTCCTGTTCCGCCTTCGCCTGCGCTTCCTGCGCCTCAATGTCCTGCCGCGATGCCGCAGTGGCTGCTGCCCGCGCCGCAGGTTTGCTGTTGATCAATGTGTCGCCAGAGCCGGTGAGGATGTAACCTTCAGTCTGAGGCGGGAACAGCATATCAGCGAGGGCAGAACAGGCTTCGCTGACCGTTTCTGTCACGCCGGTGTACACCATCGCCACCCCCGCAACAAAACCGATCAGCACGACGGCCGTGCACCCCAGCGTCACCCCCGCTGACGCCGCCAGCACCGTGGCAGCGCCGACAATCAGGGCATCAATAACGACATTTGCCGCCACTTCCAGCACAGCCCCCAGCACATCTGCCATAAACGACGTATGCAGCAGGGCATCCCCCTGCCTTGCCGCCCAGAATGCCTCTTCCATGTCCCGTTCCCTGTATGATTAATTCGTCCTGGTTTCCTGCCGCATCCTGAAGCGCAGATTCTTTTTAATTTCAGCCCAGCGCGTCATGTCTGCCGGGGTCAGCGGTGTGGTTCTGGCGTAGGTGAAGGCCATCATGACCCGCTCACCCGGCAATACAAATGCCACCTGACACTGGTACACCTGCTCGTTACCCCGGAGAAACTGACTCTGTATCTCCAGCCCTTCTTCGCCGTCATTAATCCCCACCCGGGTCACCTGCACGGGCGTGTAGTGCAGCTCCTTAACCTGCTTTTCCAGTTTTTTCATCTGCTGTTCAACCTGAGAGGCTAATTCGTCTCCCTCCTGCATCGGCCCCCGGCTGATAATTAATGCGGCATCGGGATCACTGAGGCGCAGCATATTAATGGTACTGTCCTGAGATATATTGCCGTCGAAAGACAGAACGGCTTCATTTACATAATATTCCGTCATAATGGAAAGAGTCCCTGTTAATAAATAAATTATTGAAGGATGGTTGTGATTTATTTTTTAGACATAAAGGTGATATCTATCGCCGCTTTGCCGCTCATTTTATTCTTCCAGATAATTACAAAGACCTGAACTGACATATCGTTATGTCTTTAACAACCTCAATATATTCACCACACAAATAAAACCACTAGTAACAAACACACTACCGCCTCCATAAAAAATGGCTCCCTTATAAAATTGCATCTTACATATAAAAAGCTGAAATATCTGGTGTATTTTAATTATCAACTATAAATCTTGAAGCTTTTTGTTAACAGCAATACACCTTATCGCATTAGATATGTTAACAATAAATTATTCTTAATATATCAATAAAGTATATATTACTCTCTTTACTATCTGTTTTTATTGCGGTAGCGATATTAATAGCAAAATTCGGAATTTATTTAGATGCTGGAATGAGCAAAAGTGATGGCAGCTTTCTCATTTTACCCTGAAGTTTCAAGAAAGTGTGTAATGGAGTATGCAACCTAACTGAATATTTCTGACGATGTAGTCGCTTAGAGCGAGAAGAAAGGTGACCGCATCCTGAGTTGTCCTTTGAAAGGCTACTATCGAAACTTGATGCTAAAACAGTGATGAAATGAACAACGCTATGGAAAGCTCCTTCCATGGTAATTAACATGGAATCCGTTGATGCAAAACACCTAAGCCAGCCCCCTGTACAAGGCTGGCTTAAACGCGCAGGCAATCAATAAAAATCACCGGTCGCCTTTTCGGCCTGATCCATCCACACCGGTTTCTCGCTGGTTTTCGACCAGACGCGATGTAGGTAGCTGTAAAAGCGGGCTCGGTCTTTCCAGAAAAGCATGAAAGGCAGCGCCAGAACGCCCGCTGCAACCGCATAAGTACGGCGTAAAAAGATAAGCCATGCAGGATATTCTCTGTAGAGTTCCATACTTTTCTCCCCCCTTTTGTATCTACCCGGTGAATAGCACCGGAAAATGAATTTGTTTATCTGATGAAAATAGTACCGCCTTTTGTGTAATTTTACTACTCATCCGACCACTTATTTTTGCTTATTGATGGTTTATTTACATTCACCCTGTAATTAAGTTACATAAAAGTTAAATCAATACTAACCATTAGTTAAATTGCGGTCTTTGCCATTTTTATACTTTTTTTACACCCCGCCCGCAGATTTTTGCGAAATCTTTGCAGCCAGAATTCTACCCTTCCGGTATCACTTTTAGGCCACTGGAGGTGCACTGTGAGTGCAGGCGTGATAACCGGCGTGTTGCTGGTGTTTTTATTACTGGGGTATCTGGTTTATGCCCTGATCAATGCGGAGGCGTTTTGATGGCTGCGCAAGGGTTGTTACTGATCGCCACGTTTTTACTGGTACTGATGGTGCTGGCGCGCCCTTTAGGCAGCGGGCTGGCGCGGCTGATTAATGATATTCCTCTTCCCGGTACGGCGGGCGTTGAGCGCGTACTCTTTCGCGCACTTGGCGTCTCTGGTCGCGAGATGAACTGGAAGCAATATCTCTCTGCCATTCTCTGTCTGAATATGCTGGGGCTGGCGCTACTGTATTTTATGTTGCTCGGTCAGCATTATCTGCCGCTTAATCCGCAGCAGCTGCCGGGGCTGTCGTGGGATCTGGCGCTGAATACTGCCGTCAGCTTTGTGACTAATACCAACTGGCAATCTTACAGCGGTGAAACCACGTTAAGCTATTTCAGCCAAATGGCGGGCTTAACGGTACAAAACTTTCTTTCTGCCGCCAGCGGGATTGCGGTGATTTTTGCCCTTATCCGCGCGTTTACCCGCCAGAGCATGAGCACGCTCGGTAATGCCTGGGTCGATCTGCTACGCATCACGTTATGGGTGTTAGCCCCTGTGGCGTTGCTGATTGCGCTGTTTTTTATTCAACAAGGTGCGCTGCAAAACTTTCTGCCCTATCAGGCGGTGACGACCATTGAAGGAGCACAACAACTGTTACCGATGGGGCCGGTGGCTTCTCAGGAAGCGATTAAGATGCTCGGCACTAATGGCGGTGGCTTCTTTAATGCCAACTCGTCGCATCCGTTTGAAAACCTGACCGCACTGACCAACTTCGTGCAAATGCTGGCGATCTTTTTGATCCCAACGGCGCTGTGCTTTGCCTTTGGCGAAGTGGCGGGCGATCGCCGCCAGGGACGCATGTTGCTGTGGGCGATGTCGGTGATTTTTGTCATCTGCACAGGCGTTGTGATGTGGGCAGAAGTTCAGGGTAATCCGCATCTACTGGCGCTCGGCGCAGACAGTAACATCAATATGGAAGGTAAAGAGAGCCGTTTCGGCGTGCTGGTCAGTAGCCTGTTTGCGGTCGTGACTACGGCGGCTTCCTGTGGCGCGGTGATTGCGATGCATGATTCGTTTACCGCTCTCGGCGGCATGGTGCCGATGTGGCTAATGCAAATTGGTGAAGTGGTGTTCGGCGGTGTCGGTTCTGGTCTTTACGGCATGATGCTGTTTGTCCTGCTGGCGGTGTTTATTGCCGGGCTGATGATTGGTCGTACACCGGAATATCTGGGTAAAAAAATCGACGTACGCGAGATGAAACTGACCGCACTGGCGATTCTGGTCACCCCGACGCTGGTGCTGATGGGCGCGGCGTTGGCGATGATGACCGACGCCGGACGTAGCGCCATGCTCAACCCTGGCCCGCATGGTTTTAGCGAAGTGCTGTACGCCGTGTCGTCCGCCGCTAATAACAACGGCAGCGCCTTTGCCGGATTAAGCGCCAACTCACCGTTCTGGAACTGTTTACTGGCGTTCTGCATGTTTGTCGGTCGCTTCGGGGTGATTATCCCGGTGATGGCGATTGCCGGTTCGCTGGTGAGTAAAAAGAGCCAACCCGCCAGCTCCGGCACATTGCCAACGCACGGCCCGCTGTTTGTTGGCCTGTTAATCGGCACCGTGTTGCTGGTTGGCGCACTGACCTTTATCCCTGCCCTGGCGCTTGGTCCGGTGGCGGAATATCTCTCCTGATGATATTGAGTGAGCACTGAATATGAGTCGTAAACAACTGGCGCTATTCGAACCAACACTTGTCGTTCAGGCGCTGAAAGAAGCGGTTAAAAAATTAAGCCCGCAGGCGCAATGGCGCAATCCGGTGATGTTTATCGTCTGGATCGGCAGTCTGCTGACCACCGCTATTAGCATCGCGATGGCAAGCGGTGCGATGCCTGGCAATGCGCTGTTTAGCGCGGCAATTAGCGGCTGGCTGTGGGTCACCGTACTGTTCGCTAATTTCGCCGAGGCGCTGGCAGAAGGCCGCAGTAAAGCGCAGGCCAACAGTCTGAAAGGGGTCAAAAAAACTGCCTTTGCCCGCAAGCTGCGTGAGCCGAAATATGGCGCTGCGGCGGACAAAGTTCCTGCCGATCAACTACGTAAAGGCGATATCGTACTGGTAGAAGCTGGCGATATTATCCCCTGCGATGGTGAAGTCATTGAAGGCGGCGCATCGGTCGATGAAAGCGCCATCACCGGGGAATCGGCTCCGGTGATCCGTGAATCCGGCGGTGATTTTGCCTCCGTCACCGGCGGAACGCGTATTCTTTCTGACTGGCTGGTGATTGAATGCAGCGTTAACCCCGGCGAGACATTTCTGGATCGGATGATCGCGATGGTGGAAGGCGCACAGCGACGCAAAACGCCGAACGAGATTGCCCTGACCATCCTGCTGATTGCCCTGACCATCGTCTTTTTACTGGCAACCGCAACGCTATGGCCATTTTCTGCCTGGGGCGGTAACGCGGTCAGCGTAACGGTACTGGTGGCGCTGCTGGTCTGTCTGATCCCAACCACCATCGGCGGCCTGCTTTCAGCGATCGGCGTCGCCGGGATGAGCCGAATGCTGGGCGCCAATGTGATCGCCACCAGCGGACGTGCCGTTGAAGCGGCGGGCGACGTTGACGTTCTGCTGCTGGATAAAACCGGCACCATCACGCTAGGTAACCGTCAGGCGTCGGAGTTTATCCCCGCGCAGGGCGTAGAGGAAAAAACGCTGGCCGATGCCGCACAACTGGCTTCGCTGGCCGATGAAACGCCGGAAGGCCGCAGTATTGTGATCCTCGCCAAGCAGCGTTTTAACCTGCGCGAGCGCGATGTGCAGTCGCTCCATGCCACCTTTGTACCGTTTACTGCGCAAAGCCGGATGAGCGGGATCAACATCGACAACCGCATGATCCGTAAAGGTTCTGTCGATGCCATTCGCCGCCATGTTGAAGCTAACGGTGGTCACTTCCCTGCCGATGTCGATCAAAAAGTCGATAACGTTGCGCGTCAGGGGGCCACGCCGCTGGTGGTGGTGGAAGGTTCCCGTGTGCTGGGCGTTATTGCGCTGAAAGATATCGTCAAAGGCGGTATTAAAGATCGCTTCGCCCAGCTGCGCAAAATGGGCATTAAAACGGTGATGATTACCGGCGATAACCGTCTGACTGCCGCCGCCATTGCTGCGGAAGCGGGTGTCGATGATTTCCTCGCCGAAGCGACACCGGAGGCCAAGCTGGCATTGATCCGTCAGTATCAGGCGGAAGGCCGTTTGGTGGCGATGACCGGCGACGGCACCAATGATGCTCCGGCGCTCGCTCAGGCAGATGTCGCGGTGGCGATGAACTCCGGCACTCAGGCGGCGAAAGAAGCGGGCAATATGGTGGATCTCGACTCCAACCCGACCAAGTTGATCGAGGTGGTGCACATTGGCAAACAGATGCTGATGACCCGTGGCTCGCTCACCACCTTCAGCATTGCCAACGATGTAGCGAAATACTTCGCCATTATTCCGGCGGCGTTCGCGGCAACGTATCCGCAGTTAAATGCACTGAACATCATGCGCCTGCATTCGCCCGACTCCGCCATTCTCAGTGCGGTGATTTTCAACGCCTTGATTATCGTCTTTTTGATTCCCCTGGCGTTAAAAGGCGTGAGTTATAAACCGCTTACCGCTTCTGCCATGTTGCGCCGTAACTTATGGATTTACGGTCTGGGTGGGCTGCTGGTGCCGTTTATTGGTATCAAAGTCATTGATTTACTGCTGACCGTTTGCGGTCTGGTGTGAGGTTTACCATGAGTGGATTACGTCCGGCATTATCGACATTTATCTTTCTGTTATTGATTACTGGCGGCGTTTACCCGCTGCTGACCACCGTGCTGGGGCAATGGTGGTTTCCCTGGCAGGCCAACGGTTCGTTGATCCGTGAAGGTGATACGGTGCGCGGTTCGGCATTAATCGGGCAGAATTTTACCGGCAACCGCTATTTTCATGGTCGCCCGTCGGCAACGGCAGAAATGCCCTATAATCCACAGGCTTCTGGCGGGAGCAATCTGGCGGCCAGTAACCCTGAACTGGATAAACTAATAGCCGCACGCGTTGCTGCATTACGGGCCGCTAACCCGGATGCCAGCGCGAGCGTTCCGGTTGAACTGGTGACGGCATCGGCAAGCGGGCTGGACAATAATATCACCCCGCAAGCGGCGGCCTGGCAAATCCCACGCGTGGCGAAAGCGCGTAATCTCAGCGTTGAACAGCTCACGCAACTGATCGCAAAATACAGCCAACAACCGCTGGTGAAATATATCGGCCAGCCGGTCGTCAACATTGTTGAACTCAATCTGGCGCTGGATAAACTTGATGAATAACGAACCCTTACGTCCCGACCCCGATCGTCTGCTGGAACAAACTGCCGCGCCGCATCGGGGGAAGCTGAAAGTTTTCTTCGGTGCCTGTGCAGGCGTCGGGAAGACCTGGGCGATGCTGGCAGAAGCCCAGCGACTGCGGGCGCAAGGGCTGGATATTGTGGTTGGCGTGGTAGAAACCCACGGGCGGAAAGATACCGCCGCAATGCTGGAAGGTCTGGCTGTTTTGCCACTGAAACGCCAGGCGTACCGTGGGCGGCATATCAGCGAGTTTGATCTCGATGCCGCCCTCGCCCGCCGTCCGGCGCTGATCTTAATGGACGAACTGGCGCACAGTAATGCGCCAGGTTCTCGTCATCCTAAACGCTGGCAGGATATCGAAGAACTGCTGGAAGCTGGCATTGATGTTTTCACAACCGTCAACGTTCAGCATCTGGAAAGTCTGAATGATGTGGTCAGCGGCGTCACCGGAATTCAGGTACGGGAAACCGTGCCCGATCCTTTTTTCGATGCCGCCGACGACGTGGTGCTGGTGGACTTGCCCCCGGACGATCTGCGCCAGCGGCTGAAAGAAGGCAAAGTCTATATTGCCGGGCAGGCGGAGCGCGCCATTGAACATTTTTTCCGCAAAGGCAATCTGATCGCCCTGCGCGAACTGGCACTGCGCCGTACTGCCGATCGCGTTGATGAGCAAATGCGCGCCTGGCGGGGGCATCCTGGCGAAGAGAAAGTGTGGCACACGCGCGACGCGATCCTTTTATGCATCGGGCATAACACGGGCAGCGAAAAACTGGTCCGCGCAGCTGCGCGGCTGGCGTCACGGCTGGGGAGCGTCTGGCACGCGGTGTATGTTGAAACCCCTGCCTTGCACCGTTTACCGGAGAAAAAACGTCGGGCAATTCTCAGCGCCTTACGTCTGGCGCAGGAACTGGGCGCAGAGACGGCAACACTTTCTGATCCAGCGGAAGAGAAAGCGGTAGTGCGTTATGCCCGTGAACATAATCTCGGCAAGATTATTCTCGGTCGCCCAGCCTCGCGCCGCTGGTGGCGTCGGGAAACGTTTGCTGACCGACTGGCGCGCATCGCCCCCGATCTCGATCAGGTGCTGGTCGCGCTTGATGAACCGCCTGCCCGCACACTTAATAACGCGCCGGATAGCCGCTCTTTTAAAGATAAGTGGCGGGTACAGATTCAGGGATGCGTGGTTGCCGCCGCGTTATGCGCCGTTATCACCTTAATGGCCATGCAGTGGCTGATGGCGTTTGATGCCGCCAACCTGGTGATGCTGTATCTGCTTGGCGTGGTGGTGGTGGCGCTGTTTTATGGCCGCTGGCCTTCAGTGGTCGCCACCGTCATTAATGTGGTGAGTTTCGATCTCTTTTTTATCGCCCCACGCGGCACGCTCGCCGTCTCTGATGTGCAATATCTGCTGACCTTCGCGGTGATGTTAACCGTCGGGCTGGTGATCGGGAACCTTACTGCTGGCGTGCGTTATCAGGCGCGGGTAGCCCGTTACCGCGAGCAACGCACACGGCACTTATATGAAATGTCGAAAGCTCTGGCGGTGGGCCGCAGTCCGCAGGATATCGCTGCCACCAGCGAACAATTTATTGCCTCCACGTTTCATGCCCGCAGTCAGGTGTTGTTGCCCGATGACAACGGTAAATTGCAGCCGTTAACACATCCGCAAGGAATGACGCCGTGGGACGATGCCATCGCGCAGTGGAGTTTTGATAAAGGCCTGCCTGCGGGCGCGGGCACCGACACGTTACCCGGCGTGCCGTACCAGATTTTGTCGTTAAAAAGCGGTGAGAAAACCTACGGACTGGTGGTGGTGGAGCCGGGGAATCTGCGCCAGTTAATGATCCCGGAACAGCAGCGCCTGCTGGAGACATTTACGTTGTTAGTCGCCAATGCCCTTGAGCGGCTGACGCTGACCGCCAGCGAAGAACAGGCGCGGATGGCAAGCGAACGTGAACAGATCCGCAACGCCCTTCTGGCGGCGCTTTCGCATGATTTACGCACTCCGCTTACGGTGCTGTTCGGTCAGGCAGAAATCTTAACGCTCGATCTGGCAAGCGAAGGATCGCCCCACGCCCGCCAGGCCAGCGAGATTCGTCAGCATGTGCTGAACACCACCCGCCTGGTGAATAATCTACTGGATATGGCGCGAATTCAGTCCGGCGGCTTTAATTTGAAGAAAGAGTGGTTAACGCTGGAAGAAGTAGTCGGCAGCGCGCTGCAAATGCTGGAACCGGGTTTATCGTCGCCCATCAATCTTTCTCTGCCAGAACCGCTGACCTTAATCCACGTTGACGGGCCACTCTTTGAACGGGTGCTGATTAATCTGCTGGAGAACGCGGTGAAATATGCGGGTGCGCAGGCCGAAATTGGTATCGATGCCCACGTTGAGGGCGAAAATCTACAACTGGATGTCTGGGATAACGGCCCCGGTCTTCCGCCAGGCCAGGAGCAGACGATATTTGATAAGTTTGCTCGCGGGAATAAAGAGTCGGCAGTACCGGGGGTAGGGCTTGGACTGGCAATTTGTCGGGCGATAGTGGATGTACACGGGGGCACTATTACCGCGTTCAACCGACCGGAAGGTGGTGCCTGTTTTCGTGTTACACTTCCCCAGCAAACTGCCCCTGAACTTGAAGAATTTCATGAGGATATGTGACAAACGTTCTGATTGTTGAAGATGAACAAGCTATTCGTCGCTTTCTGCGCACGGCGCTGGAGGGCGACGGTATGCGTGTCTTTGAGGCCGAAACGCTGCAACGCGGCTTGCTGGAAGCGGCAACCCGCAAGCCGGATTTGATTATTCTCGATCTCGGTCTGCCCGATGGCGATGGAATTGAGTTTATCCGCGACCTGCGCCAGTGGAGCGTAGTGCCGGTGATTGTGCTTTCCGCACGTAGTGAAGAGAGCGACAAAATCACCGCGCTGGATGCCGGAGCTGATGATTACCTGAGTAAACCGTTTGGCATTGGCGAATTGCAGGCGCGTCTGCGCGTCGCTTTACGCCGCCACTCAGCTACCGCCGCACCCGATCCGGTAGTGAAGTTTTCCGATGTGACCGTCGATTTAGCGGCTCGTGTGATCCATCGCGGTGAGAAAGAGGTGCATCTCACCCCGATTGAGTTTCGCCTGCTGGCAGTGTTGCTCAATAATGCGGGAAAAGTGCTCACCCAGCGCCAGCTCCTCAACCAGGTGTGGGGACCAAACGCGGTTGAACACAGCCACTATTTGCGTATTTATATGGGGCATCTGCGACAAAAACTGGAACAAGACCCAGCTCGGCCTCGCCATTTTATTACTGAAACCGGTATTGGGTATCGGTTTATGCTTTGAATATTTATTCATTTTTTGCACTTTCAAAAGAATTATTATTTTAAAATTAGCCCTGCTGAAACATTATTATTCAGCAGGATTAACACGCCAACAAAACACAAACAATTAAATTACAAAATCAAAAAAACAAAGCAACATTCTGTTTTGCACCATCCATACTTTATGATTAACAACTTTTAGTTTGACCATTTTTTTGATCTTCTTCATAGATTAGAGACATTTCATGGATAGAATAATTTTACCTTCAACTGATACAGAAAAAGGTAAAGGAAAATGGAAAATAATAACCGTGCAATGCCCCATATAAGGCGAACAACTCATATTATGAAGTTTTCCCATCGCAATAGCTTTGACTTTCATTTCTTTAATGCCCGCTAGTCTTCTGACTAAAGGGCACCTCAAAATACAGGTCTCCCTGTCTTTAAGCATCACAGGTTAATACCTGTATCCCTGGTGCTCATACATTGCTAACCCTTTTATACCCTTATTAATTCAGATCGCTACGTCGCAATCTGGACAGGTAGAGTATTGCCAGTTACCGGGCTGGTCGGGTTATTGCATCTACAAAAAGCAAACTACTGATTTATTTATCAGGGGTGATGTTTTGCTTTTTTCCGGCGTTATCAATTTCTCTTTTGAGAAATTGAGTACCTGCTATTACCTGAAATAAAGAGATGAAAAATGTCAGAATTAAAAATTGCCGTTAGTCGTTCTTGCCAGAATTACTTTTCCACTCATCGTGTATGCGTGAACATTGACGAAAGTAATTATATTGACGTTGCTGCCATTGTTTTATCGGTCGATGATGTTGAACGTGGAAAACTCGATGAAATAGACGCTACTGGCTATGGCATTCCTGTATTTATTGCCACGGAAAATGAAGATCATGTGCCAGCAAAATACCTGTCACGTATTTCGGGTGTCTTCGAACATTGCGAAGCGCGGAAAACGTTTTACGGTCGCCAGTTAGAAACCGCTGCCAGCCATTATGAAACCCAGTTACGCCCACCTTTCTTCCGCGCACTGGTCGATTATGTCAATCAGGGTAACAGCGCATTTGATTGCCCCGGTCATCAGGGCGGCGAATTTTTCCGTCGCCATCCGGCAGGTAACCAGTTTGTAGAGTATTTTGGTGAAACTCTTTTCCGTTCTGACTTGTGCAACGCCGACGTGGCAATGGGTGACCTGCTGATTCATGAAGGCGCACCGTGTATCGCACAACAACACGCAGCAAAAGTGTTTAATGCCGATAAAACCTACTTCGTTTTAAACGGCACCTCCTCTTCAAACAAAGTGGTATTAAACGCACTGCTGACACCGGGCGATCTGGTGCTGTTTGACCGCAATAACCATAAATCTAATCACCACGGGGCGTTGCTACAAGCTGGTGCAACACCGGTTTATCTGGAAACAGCACGCAACCCGTATGGCTTTATCGGTGGCATTGATGCGCACTGCTTCGAAGAAAATTACCTGCGCGAACTGATTGCAGAAGTCGCACCGCAGCGGGCAAAAGAGGCGCGTCCGTTCCGCCTCGCGGTTATTCAGTTAGGCACCTACGACGGTACAATTTATAACGCCCGTCAGGTAGTGGATAAAATTGGTCATCTGTGTGACTACATTCTGTTTGACTCCGCATGGGTCGGCTACGAGCAGTTTATCCCGATGATGGCTGACTGTTCGCCGCTGCTGCTGGAGCTTAATGAAAACGATCCGGGCATTCTGGTTACGCAGTCAGTCCATAAACAGCAGGCGGGTTTTTCCCAGACTTCACAAATTCATAAAAAAGACCGCCATATCAAAGGACAACCGCGTTATGTACCGCATAAACGCATGAACAATGCCTTTATGATGCATGCCTCCACAAGTCCGTTCTATCCGCTGTTCGCGGCACTGGACGTCAACGCTAAAATGCATGAAGGCGTAAGCGGTCGCAATATGTGGATGGACTGCGTGGCGAATGGCATTGATGCCCGCAAACTGATCCTTGAAAACTGTCATCATATTCGTCCGTTCGTTCCTGAACTGGTGGATGGCAAGCCATGGCAGTCATATCCCACCGCTGAAATTGCCAATGACCTGCGTTTCTTCCAGTTTGTACCAGGAGAACACTGGCACTCTTTTGAAGGCTACGCAGAAAACCAATATTTTGTCGATCCGTGCAAGCTGCTACTGACTACCCCAGGCATTGATGCACGTAACGGCGAATATGAGGCATTCGGTGTTCCTGCAACCATTCTCGCTAACTTCCTGCGTGAAAATGGTGTCGTTCCAGAAAAATGCGACCTTAACTCCATTTTATTCCTGCTGACTCCGGCAGAAGATATGGCCAAACTACAGCAGCTTGTCGCCCTGCTGGTACGTTTCGAAAAACTGCTGGAAGATGATGCGCCTCTGGCGGACGTACTGCCTTCCATTTACAAACAGCATGAAGCCCGTTACGCCGGTTATACCCTGCGTCAGTTGTGCCAGGAAATGCACGACCTGTATGCCCGTCATAACGTGAAACAACTGCAAAAAGAGATGTTCCGTAAGGAACACTTCCCTCGCGTCAGCATGAACCCACAAGAAGCTAACTACGCCTACTTACGCGGTGAGGTGGAGCTGGTTCGTCTGCCGGATGCAGAAGGGCGTATCGCAGCCGAAGGTGCCCTGCCTTATCCTCCGGGCGTGCTGTGTGTTGTTCCGGGTGAAGTCTGGGGCGGTGCAGTTCTGCGTTACTTCATTGCCCTGGAAGAAGGCATTAACCTGCTGCCAGGTTTTGCGCCGGAATTACAGGGTGTCTATATCGAAGAACATGACGGTCGCAAACAGGTCTGGTGCTATGTCATCAAATCAAGCAAAGCACAAAGCGCCCTGCTGAAGGGAGAAAAATTATGAGTCAGGCTAAAGCGAATAAAATGGGCGTCGTGCAGTTAACCATACTGACGATGGTCAACATGATGGGTTCCGGCATCATTATGCTGCCGACCAAACTAGCCGAAGTCGGGACGATCTCGATTATCTCCTGGCTAGTGACGGCTGTAGGATCAATGGCGCTGGCCTGGGCCTTTGCAAAATGCGGTATGTATAGCCGTAAATCAGGTGGTATGGGGGGTTATGCCGAATATGCCTTCGGTAAATCCGGTAACTTCATGGCGAACTATACCTACGGTGTGTCACTGCTGATTGCCAATGTCGCCATCGCTATTTCCGCCGTTGGCTACGGTACTGAGTTGTTTGACACAACCCTTTCGCCTGTTCAGATTGGTCTTGCCACTATTGCTGTGCTGTGGGTATGTACCGTGGCTAACTTTGGTGGTGCACGCATTACCGGGCAGATCAGTAGCATTACCGTGTGGGGTGTCATTATTCCGGTAATTGGCCTGTGCATTATCGGCTGGTTCTGGTTCAGCCCGACGCTTTACGCTGACTCCTGGAACCCGCATCATGCGCCCTTCTTTAGCGCGGTTGGTTCTTCCATCGCCATGACATTGTGGGCTTTTCTCGGTCTGGAATCGGCCTGTGCGAACGCTGAAGTGGTAGAAAACCCGGAACGTAACGTGCCAATTGCTGTTCTTGGCGGTACGTTGGGTGCGGCAGTAATTTATATCGTCTCTACTAACGTGATTGCCGGGATTGTGCCAAATATGGAGCTGGCAAATTCAACGGCACCGTTTGGTCTGGCCTTCGCGCAGATGTTCACACCGGAAGTCGGTAAAGTGATTATGGCGTTGATGGTGATGTCCTGCTGCGGTTCACTGCTCGGTTGGCAGTTCACCATTGCCCAGGTGTTTAAATCTTCTGCCGATGAAGGGTACTTCCCGAAAATTTTCTCTCGTGTAACCAAAGTGGATGCACCGGTTCAGGGAATGTTGACCATTGTGATTATCCAGAGTGGGTTATCGCTGATGACCATTAGCCCGTCGCTGAACAGCCAGTTCAACGTGTTGGTTAACCTGGCCGTGGTGACCAATATCATCCCGTATATTCTGTCGATGGCGGCACTGGTGATCATTCAGAAAGCAGCTAATGTTCCGGCTGCTAAAGCGAAAGTGGCTAACTTTGTTGCCTTTATTGGTGCAATGTACAGCTTCTATGCACTGTACTCGTCTGGGGAAGAGGCCATGCTGTATGGCTCCATCGTGACCTTCCTCGGCTGGACACTGTATGGTCTGGTATCACCCCGCTTTGAACTGAAAAATAAACACGGTTAATAAAGCGAAGTAAAAAAGGGCGATCGAATGATCGCCCTTTGGGATTATTAACAAAGTGCTCGTTGTTCATGCCGCAGGTGGCGCAAGCGCCTTACCCAGCCCACAAAATCGCGCAAATTCAATATATTGCACTATCCTTGCAGGCCTGATAAGCGTAGCGCATCAGGCAGTCATAAGTAAAAAGGGCGATCTTCCGACCGCCCTTTTTCTTATTTAATGTGTTTACGCGTTTTTCAGAACTTCGCTAACAATCTCAACTGCTTCTTTCTCGATCTGCTTGCGATGTTCTTCACCAAGGAAGCTTTCGCAGTAGATCTTGTATGCGTCTTCCGTGCCTGACGGGCGCGCGGCGAACCATCCGTTGTCAGTCATCACTTTCAGACCGCCAATAGAAGCACCGTTGCCAGGCGCTGCGGTCAGACGCGCGGTGATCGGGTCACCTGCCAGGGTGCTGGCGCTCACCATTTCCGGAGACAGCTTAGACAGCGCCGCTTTTTGCGCGGAAGTCGCAGCTGCCTGCAAACGGTTGTAGCTCGGCGCACCAAAGCGTTTCGCCAGTTCGTTGTAGTGTTCCTGCGGGTTCTTACCGGTGACTGCGGTAATTTCCGCAGCCAGCAGACACATGATGATACCGTCTTTATCGGTTGACCACGGCGTGCCGTCGAAACGCAGGAAGGAAGCCCCTGCGCTCTCTTCGCCGCCAAAGCCGAAGCTGCCGTCGAACAGACCATCAACAAACCATTTGAAGCCTACCGGTACTTCCACCAGCTTGCGACCCAAATCGTTGACCACGCGGTCGATCATCGCAGAAGAAACCAGCGTTTTACCCACGGCAACATCTTTGCCCCACTGCGGACGATGCTGGAACAGGTAGTTGATCGCCACTGCCAGGTAATGGTTCGGATTCATCAAACCAGCCGGAGTTACGATGCCGTGACGGTCATAATCCGGGTCGTTAGCAAACGCCAGGTCGAACTTATCACGCAGTGCCAGCAGGCCCGCCATCGCACACTCAGAGGAGCAGTCCATACGGATCGCGCCGTCTTTATCGAGGTGCATAAAGCGGAAGGTTTGATCGACCTGATCGTTAACGATGGTCAGGTTGAGGTTGTAATATTCGCCAATGCGCTTCCAGTATTCGATACCAGAACCGCCCAGCGGATCAACACCCAGCGTCAGGCCAGCTTTCTGAATCGCCGCCATATCAACGATATCAGCCAGACCTTCCACAAACGGCTGCACCAGATCCTGCTCTTTCACATGACCGGATGCCATCGCTTCGTCGAGGGAGATACGCTTCACGCCTTTCAGGCCATCGGCCAGCAGTGCGTTAGCGCGGTCTTCCACCACTTTGGTGACGTTGGTATCAGCCGGGCCACCATTTGGCGGGTTGTATTTGATACCACCATCTTCCGGCGGGTTATGGGACGGCGTAATCACGATACCGTCTGCCAGCGGGCCACCTTTTTTGTTGTGAACCAGAATGGCATTGGAAACGGCAGGCGTCGGGGTGAAACCATTGTTTTCCTGCACAATAACGTCTACACCGTTCGCAGCCAGCACTTCCAGTACGGAAATGAACGCAGGTTCGGACAGGGCGTGAGTATCTTTACCCACATAGCAAGGGCCAGTGATGCCGTTTTTCGCACGTTCTTCAGCAATTGCCTGAGCGATCGCCAGAATGTGCGGCTCGTTAAAGCTGTGGCGCGCTGCACTGCCACGGTGACCGGAAGTACCGAATTTCACCGCGTGCTCCGCATTCCCTGCTTCTGGTTTCAGTACATAATATTGCGCCGTCAGTTGGGCGACGTTAATCAAATCACTCTGTTGTGCAGGTTGACCTGCACGATTGTGGATTGCCATTGCTTTGTCCTTTATCTGCAACGTTGTTTTAAATTGTCCCGCAAACCTTCTCAATCAATTCCGCCGGGAATTGCATCGACTGCATGATGTGTTCAATCATGCTGCATTTACGGCCAGTGTTAGTGTTGGTGATCACCCAATACGGCGTGCCTGGCACATGTTTCGGCTTGGTCTGATTACCATTTTTCAGCAGCGTTTGTTCATCTGCCGCAAAGTAAACGCGCGTGCGACCGTGCAACGATTCCGTTGCCTCGGCAAACGCCTGGGCGTCAAGAGAATATAGTGTAGACAACAGCAGCATAAAGCGGTTGACCGCGCGCTTCTGCTCTGCGTATTCATCGGAAAGCAGAAGTTCACGCATCGCGCGTACTTTGTCTTTAATCGTTTTGATCGGCTTCGCTTCGACGATAGCAGGCGACGCAATGCGAACCTCTTTCGTCACCGGAGCAGCAGGCTGTGATGCGGCGGAAAATTTCAACATGCGCCGTAAAATGTCGGATGCGCTCTCGCCGATATGCTTAGTGTGGCTGGCAATATAGCTGTAGAGTTCATCATCAACTTCAATCGTTTTCATCTTAATCCAGTGCGGTGTCTTAGCTGAATACAAGTCGCCAGGAGTATATGAATAAATCCCGGCAGCGGATAGCGTCAAGCCTGGCTTGCAGAAAAACTCGGATTAAACCTTATTTGTTGCAGCCCTGTGGCACAATGGTCAACATAATACCCTAACCCGACTTCGCGAAAAAAAGAACTTTGCCATGAAATTGAATATCCGCGCGCAATCTGCACAAAACCAGCATAATAATTCTCCCATCGTCCTCGTCCACGGTTTGTTTGGTAGTCTCGACAACCTCGGCGTGCTGGCGCGCGACCTGGTGAGCGACCACGATATCATCCAGGTAGATATGCGTAACCACGGACTTTCACCGCGCGATCCTGTGATGAATTATCCAGCAATGGCGCAAGACCTGTTGGATACGCTGGATGCACAGCAGATCGAAAAAGCGACGTTTATCGGTCACTCGATGGGCGGTAAAGCCGTTATGGCGCTAACCGCACTGGCACCCGATCGCATTGATAAACTCGTGGCTATTGATATTGCCCCCGTCGATTATCACGTACGTCGTCATGATGAGATTTTCGCAGCCATCAACGCCGTCAGTGAATCCAACACGCAAACGCGACAGCAGGCAGCAGCGGTGATGCGCCAGCATCTGAATGAAGAAGGGGTGATTCAGTTTCTGCTGAAATCTTACGTTGATGGTGAATGGCGTTTTAACGTGCCAGTGTTGTGGGATCAGTATCCGCATATTGTTGGCTGGACGAAAATTCCGGCATGGGATCACCCTGCCCTGTTTATCCCCGGCGGTAATTCACCGTATGTCACTGAACAATATCGTGATGATTTACTGGCGCAATTCCCGCAGGCTCGGGCGCATGTGATTGCGGGTGCGGGTCACTGGGTACACGCAGAAAAACCTGATGCGGTACTGCGCGCCATCCGTCGCTATCTCAATGATTAACGCAACTGATTAAAAACCCAGCGTCTGCGTCGCTTTCCGCGCGTGGGCGTTGGCGTGACTCATCGCGCTGATGTATTATGGCGCGCTATCCATCCGGGCAGACGCCCGGCTGATTGTTTCCCCCGAAGTCACCAAGATCATGGCCAAAGAACAAACGGACCGTACGACATTAGATCTGTTCGCGCACGAGCGTCGACCGGGACGACCGAAAACCAATCCGCTTTCGCGCGATGAACAGCTGCGTATTAATAAACGCAACCAGCTAAAACGCGACAAAGTACGTGGTCTTAAGCGTGTCGAACTGAAGCTGAACGCGGAAGCTGTCGAGGCGCTGAATGAGCTGGCAGAGTCGCGCAATATGAGCCGTAGCGAACTGATCGAAGAGATTTTGATGCAGCAGTTGGCGGCACTGCGCAGTCAGGGCATCGTTTAAATTTCCACTTTCATGTAGCACAGTGTGCAGTCCTGCCCGTTTGCTGATTCCGCAAGACTGCCTGTTCTGCTATGATTGCCTTTATCCGTGGGCAATTTGCCACCCCCATTTCAATAAGTTTCAAGAGGTTATTTCACTCATGGCTATCACTGGCATCTTTTTCGGCAGCGACACCGGTAATACCGAAAATATCGCAAAAATGATTCAAAAACAGCTTGGTAAAGACGTTGCCGATGTCCATGACATTGCAAAAAGCAGCAAAGAAGATCTGGAAGCTTATGACATTCTGCTGCTGGGTATCCCAACCTGGTATTACGGCGAAGCGCAGTGTGACTGGGACGACTTCTTCCCGACTCTCGAAGAGATTGATTTCAATGGTAAACTGGTTGCCCTGTTTGGCTGTGGCGACCAGGAAGATTACGCCGAATATTTCTGTGATGCATTAGGCACTATCCGTGACATCATCGAACCGCGCGGCGCGACTATCGTGGGTCACTGGCCAACTGCGGGCTACCATTTCGAAGCGTCAAAAGGTCTGGCAGATGACGACCACTTTGTCGGCCTGGCTATTGACGAAGACCGTCAGCCGGAACTGACCGCTGAACGTGTAGAAAAATGGGTTAAACAGATTTCTGAAGAGTTGCATCTCGACGAAATTCTCAATGCCTGATGTGATGCGGTGTAGGCTAATGTCTACGCCGTATTAATAGATAACGCCAATCAAAATAATTGCTACAAATTTGTAACTTTTGCCGTAGTACCTGTACAATGTTCCAGTATTGAAGTGGCCTTGCCGATGTAAATGTAAGCTAAGCCACGTTTTTATTAACAATATTTGCCAGGGACTTGTGGTTTTCATTTAGGCGTGGCAATTCTATAATGATACGCATTATCTCAAGAGCAAATTCTGTCACTTCTTCTAATGAAGTGAACCGCTTAGTAACAGGACAGATTCCGCATGACTGATAACAATACCGCCCTAAAGAAAGCTGGCCTGAAAGTAACGCTTCCTCGTTTAAAAATCCTGGAAGTTCTTCAGGAGCCGGACAACCATCACGTCAGTGCGGAAGATTTATATAAACGTCTGATCGATATGGGTGAAGAAATTGGTCTGGCTACGGTATATCGCGTACTGAACCAGTTTGACGATGCCGGTATCGTCACCCGCCACAATTTTGAAGGCGGTAAATCCGTATTTGAACTGACCCAACAACATCACCACGATCACCTGATCTGCCTCGACTGCGGCAAGGTTATTGAATTTAGTGATGAATCTATCGAAGCGCGTCAGCGTGAAATCGCCGCGAAACATGGCATTCGCCTGACTAACCATAGTCTCTATCTTTACGGTCACTGTGCCGAAGGCGATTGCCGCGAAGATGAGCACGCGCACGAAGGCAAATAAGCCCGCCTGAACGAGAAAAGCCAACCTGCAGGTTGGCTTTATATTATTGGCATAGTGAGATTTGTTCGTGCTGGATGCGGCGTGAACGCCTTATCCGGCCTACAAATCATCTCAAATTCAATATATTGCATAAAAAGGTAGACCTGATAAGCGCAGCGCATCAGGCAATTTATGCACTTGCTATAAATCTCAAGCCAACCTGCAGGTTGGCTTTTTTATACAAGGGAAATAAGAACAAGCGAGAGTTACAGCCCTCGCTTTTTTTGTTTTTACTGCGTAGCGTTATTACTGCGAATTTCCTGCCAGACTTTATCGCAATCGGCTTTCACTGCCTGGTCGTTACCCGTTTGCGTTGCTCGCAGACACTGCTGATAATCCAGTACCCGCACACTTTCCTGGTCGGCAAACTGCTGATGTTGTTTCTCTTTCTTCAGCACGTTTAACACGCTCTGGCAGGCCTCAATTTTTTCCGGCGAGCCTTGTGCGGTCTTGATACAGGTGCTGTATGCCTCTTTCAGACGGCTATCTTCCTGTGGCGCGGTCGATTGCGCACAAGCCACCAGCCCCGATGCCATCATGGCGATGAGAATCAGTTTTTTCATAGCAAATTCCTCAAACGTGCGGCAGGTGAAATGCCTGCCGCGTCGGGCATCAGAAGATAGTGAACGGTGCGATAACCATGAATTTCACGTCACGCTCATCCTGGAAGATGTTGCCGTAACCGCCGCCCCAGCTTGGAATGTCGGAGTGGTTGTCGTATTCGGTGAAGTGCAGTTTGAACATCGTGCCTTTGGCGCGACCATCCTGAATGGTGTAGACCGCATCCAGGCTGTATGCAGATTCTTCGATAGTCCGGTTCTTGTCGTAGTACGCATCCGGGCTGCTCTGCCAGGTTGCAGGTTTGGCATCCCAGGCGTACACGTAAGAAGCACCGATAGCGAAGCCTGGAAGATTCCAGTTTTTCAGGTCATACATCGCGCCGAAGAAGACCGCTTTTTCGCCGTTGGCGTTGAAGTCAGAACGGTTATCCCACCAGATATCCAGGCGACCGTTCGAGGAAGCATAGGTTGGGGTCATACGCTGCAGGAAGTATCCCTGCTGACCGTCAGCTTTAACCCAGGTGCCTTCGAGGCGCAAATCCACTACGTCAGCCGCCCGGTAGCCAAAGGTCAACGCCTGCAGCCAGGCGGTGCCGTCGTAAAGATCGTTGACGCTGCGATCGTCAACTTTGTCGCGCGTACCATAGAACTGATAGCTGGTAGTTAATGGGCTACCAGCGATATCAAATTTATAGCTGGCTTTAGCAAAATATTGATCGATATAACCTTCAGCCTGCCCAAACGCCGCTTCCAGTACGAAGTTATTTTTGAAGTCGTACTTCGCCCCGAGGGAGTGCAGATAATCAACTTTGGTAGTTTTATCGTTCTGATAAAACTCATCCATTTCCAGATGCCACGGCGCTTTATATTCGTTCGTCCACATATAGGAGAAACTCAATGCGCCGGCATCGCCGTAATCAAAATTAGCCCCGGCTTCCGCGCCCTGATAAGTACCCGGCATAAAACTCCAGTGCGGCGCTAACAGTGTTTGACCCGTTGGCTGAATATAACCTGCCCTCGCCCACACCGGACCGTATTTAAATTTTGCAGCTGCTTTATACAGGCTTATACCGCTTTTATCGCCGGACCAGTCTTCGTCATAGGCTTTATTACTTTTTGAAAACGCGATTTCGTTCGGGTGGGAGCTGTCGCCGTTTTCCGCCATTTCAATCGCCGTAAACGCGGCAATATCGAGGCCGAACATATCAGCAGCATAACCAGACTGAAAATCGAGGTTGGCGTTCCAGGTGGAGTGAGAAAGGTTGGTTTTGTATTTGTCGCCGTCGGTAACATCTTTACGGTCACGTTCACGCTGCCAGTAATAGATACCGCCGGTTAAGGTTGAATCGTCGATGAATCCTTCGGCGCGAGCCTCCGGTATTGCCATAAAGCCCGACATTGCTGTAACACCGGCGATAGCCAGCGCCAGCGTACTACGTTTGCCACTAAACGCACGCATGGGTTAATCCTCTTTGACGTATAAATTGCTGCACCACAGGTGAACAGCGAAAAAAATAAAAATTAAAAAAGTAGCGTTGAGAAAAGTCTCGCTGACTACAGGAACAGACTATTTTTCGCGACGCGAATTATCAATCTCTTTCTGTAACGAGAATGTAAGAACATGAGCAACCGCACATATTTTGATGATTTTTGTTACAGGATTTAAGTTTGCAGCAGAAGAGCTTGTAGAAGAAAAAATATGTGGCTTTCCAGTAGGATGAAAACGGTTACATTTTATTGAATTATGATTTGTGGTTTTAAATTTATTTTACGGATAAATTGCGAAGCGGAATTAATTCGCGATGATAAGCAGAAAAAACGCCGCAGAGCGCGGCGTTTGGGATTGTTTGTATGTTTCATGCCGGATGCGGCGTAAACGCCTTATCCGACCTACAAAAGCACGCAAATTCAATATATTGCAGAGATCTCGTAGGTCTGATAAGCGTAGCGCATCAGGCAATTTAGTGTTTGAAACTGTTTGTGTGTTTCTTGCAGGATGCGGCATTTACGCCGCATCCTGCATGGTGAAACTTAAAATTACTCGCCAACCTTCGCCCAGGTATCACGCAGCCCAACGGTGCGGTTAAATACCGGTTTTTCCGCCGTGGAATGGCGGCTGTCGAGGCAGAAGTAACCTTCACGCTCAAACTGGAACGCTTTACCCGCTACTGCGTCTTTCAGAGACGGTTCAGCAAAGCCCTGTTTGATGACCAGCGATTCCGGGTTAATCACCGACAGGAAATCATCCGCAGCGCCTGGATTCGGCACGCTGAACAGGCGATCGTACAGGCGGATTTCAACCGGCAGCGCATGTGCCGCGCTTACCCAGTGGATAACGCCTTTCACTTTGCGACCATCAGCCGGATCTTTGCTTAAGGTGTCGGCATCGTAAGTACAGAAGATGGTGGTGATATTGCCTTCGGCATCTTTCTCCACTCGTTCTGCTTTAATCACGTAAGCATTACGCAGACGCACTTCTTTACCCAGCACCAGACGCTTGTACTGCTTGTTAGCTTCTTCGCGGAAATCAGCGCGATCGATCCAAATCTCACCGCTAAACGGCACCTGACGGCTACCCATTTCCGGTTTGTTCGGATGGTTAGGCATGGTGACCATTTCGCCTTCGCCCTGATAGTTTTCGATAACCAGTTTCACTGGATCGATAACCGCCATTGCGCGCGGCGCGTTTTCGTTGAGGTCTTCACGAATGCAGGATTCCAGAGATGCCATCTCAATGGTGTTGTCCTGTTTGGTCACGCCGATGCGTTTGCAGAACTCACGAATAGCAGCTGCCGTGTAACCACGACGACGCAGACCAGAAATGGTCGGCATACGCGGATCGTCCCAGCCTTCTACGTGCTTGTCGGTCACCAACTGGTTCAGCTTACGCTTGGACATCACGGTGTATTCCAGATTCAGGCGCGAGAATTCGTACTGGCGCGGATGAACAGGAATGGTGATGTTGTCCAGAACCCAGTCATACAGACGACGGTTGTCCTGGAACTCCAGCGTACACAGAGAGTGCGTAATGCCTTCCAGCGCATCGCTGATGCAGTGGGTGAAGTCGTACATCGGGTAGATGCACCACTTGTTGCCGGTCTGGTGGTGTTCCGCAAATTTAATACGATACAGCACAGGATCGCGCATCACGATAAACGGCGAAGCCATGTCGATTTTCGCTCGCAGGCAGGCTTTACCTTCTTCAAAACCGCCGGTACGCATTTTTTCGAACAGCGCCAGGTTCTCTTCAACGCTGCGGTCGCGGTACGGGCTGTTTTTACCTGGCTGCGTCAGGGTGCCACGGTATTCGCGGATCTGTTCCGGCGTCAGTTCATCGACATACGCCAGGCCTTTATTGATCAATTCGATCGCATAGGCATGGAGCTGATCAAAATAGTCGGAGGAGTAACGAACGTTACCAGACCAGTGAAAACCTAACCATTCAACGTCGTTTTTGATCGACTCTACGTACTCGATATCTTCTTTTACCGGGTTAGTGTCGTCGAAACGCAGGTTGCACTGGCCTTTATAGTCCTGGGCGATCCCGAAGTTCAGGCAGATAGATTTCGCATGACCAATATGCAGATAGCCATTTGGTTCTGGCGGGAAACGGGTGTGTACTGTGGTGTGCTTGCCACTGGCCAGATCTTCATCAATGATCTGACGAATAAAGTTAGTCGGGCGGGCTTCTGCCTCACTCATCGTGGATTCCTCAAAGCGTAAACAACGTATAACGGCGTATGATCTTATAAGCGGGACAGGCTGACAACTGTTAGTTAGAGAAAATAGAAAATCTCACTGAGATTATGGGGATGATTGATGAAAAAAAAAGCGGCGAAGATGATATCCGCCGCTTTTGCCACTCCTGTGTCATTGTTGGATGCGACGCTGGTGCGTCTTATCCAACCTACACTGAGCTTTTGTAGGCCTGATAAGACGCGTCAAGCGTCGCATCAGGCATGAAGCAGATTACTTTTTGATTTCATACAGCGGCGTTTGACCCGCCACAACATGGCCCTGAGCTTTAATGATAAGGCCGCTGAAATCGTCGATATTACTGCAAACCACCGGGCTAATCATCGAACGGGCGTTAGCGTTCAGGTAATCCAGATCCATATCCAGAACCGGTTGCCCTGCGCTTACCTGCGCGCCCTCTTCCACCAGACGCTTAAAGCCTTTACCTTCCAGCGCCACGGTGTCGATACCCATGTGGACGACGATCTCCGCGCCTTTTTCGGTTTCCAGGCAGAACGCGTGGTTGGTGTTAAAGATTTTCACGATAGTCCCTGCGGCTGGTGATACAACGATTTTATCCGTCGGTTTCACCGCCACACCGTCGCCCACCGCTTTGCTGGCGAACGCTTCGTCTGGCACCTGATCCAGTGCGACAACATCACCAGTGATCGGCGATACCAGCTCAGCGATAGACACTGCATTTGGTACAGCCTGTGGTTTCGCAACCGGAGCGGCAGTTGCTGGAGCAGCTTCAGCAGAAGCAGCAGCTACCGGACCACGGGCAACGACTTTCTTCATCGCATCACCGATAGATTCCGCTTTTGCACCAACAATCACCTGGATGGTCTGTTTGTTTAGTTTCACCACCCCAGAAGCACCCAGACGTTTACACATCGCATCGTTGACGCGGGATGAGTCACCCACCGTCAGACGCAGACGGGTAATACAGGCGTCAATCGCTTTCAGGTTGTCGCTACCGCCAACCGCAGCAATATAGTTGGTCGCCAGTTGAGTCAGACCTTCTTCAGTGTTGCTGTTGGCTTCTTCAGTAACAATTTCGTCTTCTTTATCTTCACGACCTGGCGTTTTCAGGTTGAACATGCGGATAACTGCACTGAACACCACAAAGTAGATAACGAAGAAGATAACGCCCATCACCAGCAGCATCCAGACGTTCTGGCTGGCTGCCGGCAGGTTATACATCAACGCATAGTCGATGGCACCCGCAGAGAAGGAGAAGCCCGCGTGTATACCCAGCAGCGTTGCCACAAACAGGCTGATACCGGTCAGCAGTGCGTGCAGGAGGTACAGCAACGGAGCAAGGAACATGAACAGGAATTCCAGCGGCTCGGTAACACCAGTCAGGAACGCGGTGATAGCAACGGAAAGCAGCATCCCGCCAACCATCGGACGACGCTCTTTCGGTGCTGCGAAGTACATCGCCAGTGCCGCACCCGGCAGACCAAACATCATGATCGGGAAGAAGCCGGACATGAACATCCCCGCAGTGCCATCACCGGCATAGAAGCGGTTGATGTCGCCGTGGAAAACCGTCCCCGCCGCGTTGGTGAATTCACCAATCTGGAACCAGGCGATGGTGTTCAGCACCTGATGCAGACCGGTTGGGATCAGCAGACGGTTAATGAAACCAAAGATACCGGAACCCAGCGCGCCCGCAGAAACGATCCATTCACCACCAGCATGAATAGCGTGCTGCACCGGTGGCCAGACATAACCAAAAATAGCCGCCAATACCAGGCAGAAGAAGCCAGTGGCAATCGGCACAAAACGTTTACCACCGAAGAAGCTCAGGAAGTCCGGCAGTTTAATATCGGACCAGCGGTTATAGGCAGCACCACCAACCAGACCAGTAATGATACCCGCCAGTACACCCATGTTGATTTCCGGGTTGATGGTCACCATCGCTTTGGTTAACACAAAGTAACCTACCGCACCTGCCAGCGCCGCCGCACCTGCGCTGTCTTTGGACCAGCTGGATGCCACGCCGATGGCGAAGATTAATGCGAGGTTATCAAAAATCGCGCCGCCCGCCTGGGCAATAAACGCAACGTTAAGTAAATCTGGCTGACCGAATCGCAGCAACAGTGCCGCCACCGGCAGTACTGCGATAGGGAGCTGTAACGCCCTACCGAGTCGCTGAAAAAACCCTAAAATATTCATCTTATTCCCCCTACGAGAACCCTATTTGGCTCGTTTAAAGCCGTTTTTTATTTTGCTGCAAACTGTACTGCCGATGTTCTGTAATCATATTGTTAGATCATCTGCTACAGAGTGTGTAAAAAATTAATTCGTACCGCAAATTAAACGCGTGTCTTTTGTGAGTTTTGTCACCAAATATCGTTATCATTACTCCCTTTTACTGGCTAAACCAGAAAACTTATTTTATCATTCAAAAAATCAGGTCGGATTGACGCCTCTCTGCGCAAATCCAGGTTACGCTTAAAGATGCCTAATCCGCCAACGGCTTACATTTTACTTATTGAGGTGAATAATGAGACTGATCCCCCTGACTACCGCTGAACAGGTCGGCAAATGGGCTGCTCGCCATATCGTTAATCGTATCAACGCGTTCAAACCGACTGCCGATCGTCCGTTCGTGCTCGGTCTGCCGACTGGCGGCACACCGATGACCACCTATAAAGCGTTAGTCGAAATGCATAAAGCAGGCCAGGTCAGCTTTAAGCACGTTGTCACCTTCAACATGGATGAATATGTCGGTCTGCCGAAAGAGCATCCGGAAAGTTACTACAGCTTTATGCACCGTAATTTCTTCGATCACGTTGATATTCCAGCAGAAAATATCAACCTTCTCAACGGTAACGCCCCGGATATCGACGCCGAGTGCCGCCAGTATGAAGAAAAAATCCGCTCTTACGGTAAAATTCATCTGTTTATGGGCGGCGTAGGTAACGACGGTCACATCGCATTTAACGAACCGGCCTCTTCTCTGGCTTCTCGCACCCGTATCAAAACCCTGACCCACGACACTCGCGTCGCGAACTCTCGTTTCTTTGATAACGATGTTAATCAGGTGCCAAAATATGCCCTGACTGTCGGTGTTGGTACATTGCTGGATGCCGAAGAAGTGATGATTCTGGTTCTGGGTAGCCAGAAAGCACTGGCGCTGCAAGCCGCAGTTGAAGGTTGCGTTAACCATATGTGGACCATCAGCTGCCTGCAACTGCATCCGAAAGCGATCATGGTGTGCGATGAACCTTCCACCATGGAGCTGAAAGTTAAGACTTTAAGATATTTCAATGAATTAGAAGCAGAAAATATCAAAAGTCTGTAATTATTATCCCTGCCCTGACACCTTGTTCAGGGCAATATTATCTTTAAAATCGGGGGTCGGAATGTATGCATTAACCCAGGGCCGGATCTTTACCGGTCACGAATTTCTTGATGACCACGCGGTTGTTATCGCTGATGGCCTGATTAAAAGCGTCTGTCCGGTTGCGGAACTGCCGTCAGAGATTGAACAACGTTCACTGAACGGAGCCATTCTCTCCCCCGGTTTTATTGATGTGCAGTTAAACGGCTGCGGCGGCGTGCAGTTTAACGACACTGCGGAAGCGGTAAGCGTTGAAACGCTGGAAATCATGCAGAAAGCCAATGAGAAATCAGGCTGTACTAACTATCTGCCGACGCTTATCACTACCAGCGATGACCTGATGAAACAGGGTGTGCGCGTAATGCGCGAGTACCTGGCAAAACATCCGAATCAGGCATTAGGTCTGCATCTGGAAGGTCCGTGGCTGAACCTGGTGAAAAAAGGCACTCATAACCCGAATTTCGTGCGTAAACCCGATGCTGCGCTGGTTGATTTCCTGTGCGAAAACGCTGATGTGATTACTAAAGTTACCCTGGCACCGGAAATGGTTCCTGCGGAAATCATCAGCAAACTGGCAAATGCCGGGATTGTGGTTTCTGCTGGTCACTCCAA
Source organism: Escherichia sp. MOD1-EC5495 (assembly GCF_002965965.1). NCBI lineage: Bacteria > Pseudomonadati > Pseudomonadota > Gammaproteobacteria > Enterobacterales > Enterobacteriaceae > Escherichia > Escherichia sp. MOD1-EC5495. The sequence continues at coordinate 256,584 of NZ_PTRI01000001.1, read as the reverse complement.
CGCGACGTTGAAAGAAGCGAAAGCCGGTTTCCGCGCAGGTATTACTTTTGCCACCCATCTGTATAACGCGATGCCGTATATTACTGGTCGCGAACCGGGACTGGCAGGTGCAATTCTCGACGAAGCAGACATTTATTGCGGTATTATTGCCGATGGCCTGCACGTTGATTACGCTAACATCCGCAACGCCAAACGTCTGAAAGGCGACAAACTGTGTCTGGTCACCGACGCTACTGCACCAGCAGGCGCCAATATTGAACAGTTCATTTTTGCGGGTAAAACAATATACTACCGCAACGGACTTTGTGTGGATGAAAATGGTACGTTAAGTGGTTCATCATTAACCATGATTGAAGGCGTGCGTAATCTGGTCGAACATTGCGGTATCGCACTGGATGAAGTGCTGCGTATGGCGACGCTCTACCCGGCACGTGCAATTGGCGTTGAAAAACGTCTCGGCACGCTCGCCGCAGGTAAAGTGGCCAACCTGACCGCATTCACACCTGATTTTAAAATCACCAGGACCATCGTTAATGGTAACGAGGTCGTAACTCAATAAGAGAAAGTATGACACCAGGCGGACAAGCTCAGATAGGTAATGTTGATCTCGTAAAACAGCTTAACAGCGCGGCGGTTTATCGCCTGATTGACCAGTTCGGGCCAATCTCGCGGATTCAGATTGCTGAGCAAAGCCAGCTTGCCCCCGCCAGCGTAACCAAAATTACACGTCAGCTTATCGAACGCGGGCTGATCAAAGAAGTCGATCAGCAGGCCTCCACCGGGGGCCGCCGCGCTATCTCCATCGTTACTGAAACTCGTAATTTCCACGCTATCGGCGTACGACTCGGTCGTCACGATGCCACCATCACTCTGTTTGATCTCAGCAGCAAAGTGCTGGCAGAAGAACATTATCCGCTACCAGAACGTACCCAGCAGACGCTGGAACATGCCCTGCTGAATGCCATTGCTCAGTTTATTGATAGCTACCAGCGCAAACTGCGCGAGCTGATCGCGATTTCGGTGATCCTGCCAGGGCTTGTTGACCCTGACAGCGGTAAAATTCATTACATGCCGCATATTCAGGTGGAAAACTGGGGGCTGGTAGAGGCACTGGAAGAGCGTTTTAAAGTGACCTGTTTTGTCGGTCACGATATCCGCAGTCTGGCGCTGGCAGAGCACTACTTCGGTGCAAGTCAGGATTGCGAAGACTCTATTCTGGTGCGAGTACATCGCGGAACCGGGGCCGGTATTATCTCTAACGGGCGCATTTTTATCGGTCGCAACGGCAACGTCGGTGAAATTGGTCATATTCAGGTCGAACCGCTGGGTGAACGCTGCCACTGCGGCAACTTCGGTTGTCTGGAAACTATCGCTGCCAACGCCGCCATTGAACAGCGGGTGTTGAATCTGTTAAAGCAGGGCTACCAGAGCCGTGTGCCGCTGGATGACTGCACTATCAAAACTATCTGCAAAGCCGCGAACAAAGGCGACGGTCTGGCGTCGGAAGTGATTGAGTATGTCGGTCGTCATCTGGGTAAAACCATCGCCATTGCTATCAACTTATTTAATCCGCAAAAAATTGTTATCGCAGGTGAGATCACCGAAGCCGATAAAGTGCTGCTCCCTGCTATTGAAAGCTGCATTAATACCCAGGCATTGAAGGCATTTCGCACCAATCTGCCCGTGGTACGTTCTGAGCTGGATCACCGCTCAGCAATCGGCGCTTTTGCGCTGGTAAAACGCGCCATGCTCAACGGTATTTTGCTCCAGCATTTGCTGGAAAATTAATGTGCTTTTATAGTGGCGCTTATTGTTGTCAATATTCTGGGTAGTCCATGACCATTAAAAATGTAATTTGCGATATCGACGGCGTGCTGATGCACGATAACGTCGCCGTACCGGGTGCAGCGGAATTTTTGCACGGGATTATGGATAAAGGCCTGCCGCTGGTGTTGCTGACCAACTATCCTTCGCAGACCGGGCAAGATCTGGCGAACCGCTTTGCCACTGCGGGTGTCGATGTGCCGGACAGCGTGTTTTATACCTCCGCGATGGCAACCGCCGATTTCCTGCGCCGTCAGGAAGGTAAAAAAGCGTATGTGGTGGGCGAAGGCGCGCTGATCCATGAGCTGTACAAAGCCGGTTTCACTATTACGGACGTGAATCCTGATTTTGTGATTGTTGGCGAAACGCGTTCATACAACTGGGACATGATGCATAAAGCGGCGTATTTCGTCGCTAATGGTGCGCGATTTATCGCCACTAACCCGGATACCCACGGGCGCGGTTTTTATCCCGCCTGTGGCGCGCTGTGCGCAGGTATTGAGAAAATCTCCGGGCGTAAACCTTTTTATGTCGGTAAGCCAAGTCCGTGGATCATCCGCGCGGCATTAAACAAAATGCAGGCGCATTCGGAAGAAACGGTGATTGTCGGCGATAACCTGCGTACCGATATTCTGGCGGGCTTCCAGGCGGGTCTGGAGACGATTCTGGTGCTCTCTGGCGTTTCATCGCTCGACGATATCGACAGTATGCCGTTCCGCCCAAGCTGGATTTACCCGTCGGTCGCTGAAATCGACGTTATCTGAATATCAACCACGTCTCAGGACGTGGTTTTTTATTTTCACCGCTCACCAAAACTCACCCATTCAATAAAACACGTCAAAAATTATCGATTCATCAATAAACACGCCACTACACCCTACCCTTTTTCATCAATCAGCAATCACCATTACGTTTTTTATTTTTACACCGCCAAATCGCTTGCGCACAGTGCTGCTTTGCGGCATTTTTTTAAACAAGCAAACACAACAAGCAACAAACACCAGGTTAACGGAGAAGGTTATGTGTTCAATTTTTGGCGTATTCGATATCAAAACAGACGCAGTTGAGCTGCGCAAGAAAGCACTCGAGCTGTCACGCCTGATGCGTCATCGTGGCCCGGACTGGTCCGGTATTTATGCCAGCGATAACGCCATTCTCGCCCACGAACGTCTGTCAATTGTTGACGTTAACGCGGGGGCGCAACCTCTCTACAACCAACAAAAAACCCACGTACTGGCGGTAAACGGTGAAATCTACAACCACCAGGCATTGCGCGCCGAGTATGGCGATCGTTACCAGTTCCAGACTGGATCTGACTGCGAAGTGATCCTCGCGCTGTATCAGGAAAAAGGGGCGGAATTTCTCGACGACTTGCAAGGCATGTTCGCCTTTGCCCTGTACGACAGCGAAAAAGATGCATATCTGATTGGTCGCGACCATCTGGGGATCATCCCACTGTATATGGGCTATGACGAACATGGTCAGCTGTATGTGGCCTCAGAAATGAAAGCCCTGGTGCCGGTTTGCCGCACCATTAAAGAGTTCCCGGCAGGAAGCTATTTATGGAGTCAGGACGGCGAAATCCGTTCTTATTATCACCGTGACTGGTTCGACTACGATGCGGTGAAAGATAACGTGACCGACAAAAACGAGCTGCGTCAGGCGCTGGAAGACTCCGTTAAAAGCCATCTGATGTCCGATGTGCCGTACGGCGTGCTGCTCTCGGGTGGTCTGGATTCCTCAATTATTTCCGCGATCACCAAGAAATACGCCGCCCGTCGCGTGGAAGATCAGGAACGTTCCGAAGCCTGGTGGCCGCAGTTGCACTCTTTTGCCGTGGGTCTGCCGGGTTCACCGGATCTGAAAGCGGCACAGGAAGTGGCAAACCATCTGGGTACTGTGCATCACGAAATTCACTTCACCGTACAGGAAGGTCTGGATGCCATCCGCGACGTGATTTACCACATCGAAACCTATGATGTGACGACTATTCGCGCTTCGACGCCGATGTATTTAATGTCGCGTAAGATCAAGGCGATGGGTATTAAAATGGTGTTGTCAGGCGAAGGTTCTGACGAAGTATTTGGTGGTTATCTCTACTTCCACAAAGCGCCAAATGCCAAAGAGCTGCATGAAGAGACGGTACGTAAACTGCTGGCCCTGCATATGTATGACTGCGCACGCGCCAACAAAGCGATGTCAGCCTGGGGCGTGGAAGCACGCGTTCCGTTCCTCGACAAAAAATTCCTCGATGTGGCGATGCGCATTAACCCACAGGATAAAATGTGCGGTAACGGGAAAATGGAAAAACACATCCTGCGTGAATGTTTTGAGTCGTATCTGCCCGCAAGCGTGGCCTGGCGGCAGAAAGAGCAGTTCTCTGATGGCGTCGGTTATAGCTGGATCGACACTCTGAAAGAAGTGGCAGCGCAGCAGGTTACTGATCAGCAACTCGAAACTGCCCGCTTCCGCTTCCCGTACAACACTCCGACCTCAAAAGAAGCGTATCTGTATCGCGAAATCTTTGAAGAATTGTTCCCACTTCCAAGCGCCGCTGAGTGCGTACCGGGCGGCCCTTCCGTCGCCTGTTCTTCCGCCAAAGCGATCGAGTGGGATGAAGCGTTCAAAAAAATGGATGATCCTTCTGGTCGCGCGGTTGGCGTTCACCAGTCAGCGTATAAGTAAGAAATTCGGTATTGCCCCGGAGAAATCCGGGGCAATTTCAGTTACTGGGGAGCTTGTTGATTCTGATATGCAGTAAGGAAATGTTCCGGGTTTGCCACATCACTGTTTGACAATTCATCACTGTAAGCCACCGACCAGGTTGCCTGCTCATCCGGGATATGCAGGCTGCCATTTCCCTCTTTCAGGCGTAATAACTCAAAAGATTCACCCTTGATTACAGCAGTATAGGATTTCTCACCGTCCTGTAATTTTTTCACTCTACAGCGAAAAATCTGACCATCGATGTCATTATCAACATGAGATACCTGAACGAGTGCTTCATTTTCCGCTTTCGGCCCGATTCGCATCATCCAGACCACTGCCCCTTCCTGACCACGATAACCAAAGACATACTTACCGATTTCCGGTCGAGCTGTATCGGCAAATGCGGATTGCATAAGTAATAAAGCACTGACCAGCACCGTGATAAAACGCAGCATATTATTCCCTCAATAAATAGCCTGAAGTGGTAGCAGAGATGCAGGCACCGCAATCCCTGCTCTGTCCAATCGTAACGGTGCAGTATTTCATGGGATAATTCTCGGGCGCTATTGTTGAATTCCGAATTTCATCCTGCATCGCAAAACAACAGAGAAAAACACGAAATAAACAATAATTGACGAATATAGCGCCACGCTGTTCGCAACCTAACCAAACAGTCACTTTCGAGCAATTTTCCTTGAAAAAGAGGTTGACGCTGCAAGGCTCTATACGCATAATGCGCCCCGCAACGCCGATAAGGTAACGCGAAAAAAAAGATGGCTACGTAGCTCAGTTGGTTAGAGCACATCACTCATAATGATGGGGTCACAGGTTCGAATCCCGTCGTAGCCACCATCTTTTTTTTGCGGGAGTGGCGAAATTGGTAGACGCACCAGATTTAGGTTCTGGCGCCGCAAGGTGTGCGAGTTCAAGTCTCGCCTCCCGCACCATTCACCAGAAAGCGTTGTACGGATGGGGTATATCTAGGCTGTAAGTTAGCCACCTCGGCTGGCAATGATATAGTTTGAAGTTCTCCATTCTGTAAGAAATTTGTTGGGGTATCGCCAAGCGGTAAGGCACCGGTTTTTGATACCGGCATTCCCTGGTTCGAATCCAGGTACCCCAGCCATCTTCTTCGAGTAAGCGGTTCACCGCCCGGTTATTGGGGTATCGCCAAGCGGTAAGGCACCGGTTTTTGATACCGGCATTCCCTGGTTCGAATCCAGGTACCCCAGCCATCGAAGAAATAATCTGGCTACGTAGCTCAGTTGGTTAGAGCACATCACTCATAATGATGGGGTCACAGGTTCGAATCCCGTCGTAGCCACCAAATTCTGAATGTGTCGAATATGTTCGGCAAATTCGAAAAAATTTGTTGGGGTATCGCCAAGCGGTAAGGCACCGGATTCTGATTCCGGCATTCCGAGGTTCGAATCCTCGTACCCCAGCCAATTTATTCAAGACGCTTACATCGTAAGTGCACCCAGTTGGGGTATCGCCAAGCGGTAAGGCACCGGATTCTGATTCCGGCATTCCGAGGTTCGAATCCTCGTACCCCAGCCAATTTATTCAAGACGCTTACATCGTAAGTGCACCCAGTTGGGGTATCGCCAAGCGGTAAGGCACCGGATTCTGATTCCGGCATTCCGAGGTTCGAATCCTCGTACCCCAGCCACATTAGAAAAGCTCGCTTCGGCGAGCTTTTTGCTTTTCTGCATATATTCAATGTCGAATGCGATGTTGATACAGCTAATTTGAATTTGGCTCACGGTTCAGGGCAAACCAGCCTGGAAGCACACGCAGGCGCGGCTTTCCCCCTCACCCTAACCCTCTCCACGAGGGGCGAGGGGATCGTCCGCACGCTTTTGTAGCTTTGGTATCAACCGTTACGCTACAACCCTAACGCATACTTCAGCGCCTGACGTTTCAAAACACCAGCACGCTCCGCCGCCATTAATCCGAGATTACGCATAAAACGCAGCGGCGGCAGATTATTGCTGAATCCGGCATAAAACAGATCCATACCGCTCTGCATAATAAAGTTATCCGCCATGCGCCGCATCTGGTAACGCTTGAGAATGGGATAACTGGCCCATGCTTCACCATGACTGCGCGCGTTTACCAGAACGTCAATCAGGGCATCGACATCACGATAACCAAGATTCACCCCCTGCCCCGCCAGCGGATGGATGGTATGCGCGGCATCGCCCACCAGCGCAAGCCCTGGCTGCACATACTGCAACGCATGGCGACGCGTCAGCGGAAACGCACCAGCGGCAAGCGGCGTCACATAACCCAGACGCGACGGGAAATGTTTCGCTATCTCCGCCTGCAACTGCACCATATTCATATTCTGCAACTGGCGAATGCGCGCCGGAGCGTCATACCACACCAGCGACGCCCAGTTATCAAACAGCGGCAGAAACGCGCGTGGGCCGTCCGGGGTAAACTGCTGCCAGGTGCTGTCGCCGGGATCGTTCTCGCACTGTACGCTAATCAACATACACGACTGCGCATACTGCCAGGCATGAACACCGATTCCCGCCATCTGCCGCACCTGCGAATTTGCGCCATCAGCACCAATGACCAGCTTCGCGCGGATCACTTCGCCGCCCTTCAGTTCCAGCTCCTGAAGATCATTATGGCGATGCAGCGCAATCAGCGAGGCTGGCACACGTAGCGTTACTTTCGGATGCGCTTCCAGCGCCTGCCACAGCGCCTGTTGCAGGACCGTGTTTTCCACCATATAGCCAAGCAACGGTAGCTTAAGTTCAGCGGCGTCAAACACCACATGCGCCGTTTCCCACTCCCACGTTTCCAGTCTGCGGTAAGGATGGCAACGCATGGCCTGTACCGCATCCCAGACGCCTAAACCTTTAAGCAATGATACCGAAGCCGCGCTGATCGCTGAGATCCGAACGTCCGGTTGGCTGTCAGCGACAAACGGTGCAGGTTCTGCGTGCTCGATCACCGTTACCGTAAATCCGTGCTGTGCCAGTCCCAGCGCCAGTGCGCCACCGACCATTCCTCCGCCGACAATGGCAATTTCCGTTGGTTGATTTGTCATGGTCAATCATCCTGTTAGCAATATGCTTTAAGTTTACAGGATTTTTACCCCCAAGGGCTCATAACGCTCATACTGGTCACAACGGCAGCAAAGCATTACACTATGCGCCCTGCATTCCTGGCTACTATTTCGCAAGAGCAAGTCGATGACCAAAAAACTCCATATTAAAACCTGGGGCTGTCAGATGAACGAGTACGATTCATCGAAGATGGCCGATCTGCTGGATGCCACCCACGGCTATCAGCTGACCGACGTGGCGGAAGAAGCGGATGTGCTGCTGCTGAACACCTGCTCAATCCGCGAGAAGGCTCAGGAAAAAGTCTTCCATCAGTTGGGTCGCTGGAAACTGTTAAAAGAGAAGAATCCAGACCTGATTATCGGCGTCGGCGGCTGCGTGGCTTCGCAGGAAGGCGAGCATATTCGTCAGCGCGCCCACTATGTCGATATTATTTTTGGGCCGCAAACGCTGCACCGTCTGCCGGAGATGATCAACTCAGTTCGCGGCGACCGTAGCCCCGTTGTAGATATCAGCTTCCCGGAAATCGAGAAGTTTGACCGTCTGCCGGAACCGCGCGCCGAAGGGCCGACCGCGTTTGTCTCCATCATGGAAGGCTGCAATAAATATTGCACCTACTGCGTGGTGCCTTACACCCGTGGTGAAGAGGTAAGCCGTCCGTCCGACGATATTCTGTTTGAGATTGCCCAGCTTGCCGCGCAGGGCGTGCGTGAAGTCAACCTGCTCGGTCAGAACGTGAACGCCTGGCGTGGTGAAAACTACGACGGCACCACCGGATCGTTTGCCGATCTGCTGCGTCTGGTTGCTGCCATCGACGGGATCGATCGTATTCGCTTTACCACCAGCCATCCGATCGAATTCACCGACGATATTATCGAAGTGTATCGCGACACGCCGGAGTTGGTGAGTTTCCTGCACCTGCCGGTACAGAGCGGTTCCGATCGCATTCTGAACCTGATGGGCCGTACCCATACGGCGCTGGAGTACAAAGCGATCATCCGTAAACTGCGTGCGGCGCGTCCGGATATTCAGATCAGTTCTGATTTCATCGTTGGCTTCCCTGGCGAAACCACCGAAGACTTCGAGAAAACGATGAAGCTGATTGCCGACGTCAATTTCGACATGAGTTACAGCTTTATCTTCTCTGCACGTCCGGGGACGCCCGCCGCCGATATGGTTGATGATGTTCCGGAAGAAGAGAAAAAACAGCGTCTGTATATTCTGCAAGAGCGCATTAATCAGCAAGCGATGGCATGGAGCCGCCGGATGCTCGGCACCACCCAGCGTATTCTGGTAGAAGGGACTTCACGTAAGAGCATCATGGAGCTTTCCGGGCGTACCGAAAATAACCGCGTGGTCAACTTCGAGGGCACACCGGATATGATCGGTAAATTCGTCGATGTAGAAATTACCGACGTCTACCCGAACTCCCTGCGCGGTAAAGTGGTTCGTACCGAAGAGGAAATGGGTCTGCGTGTGGCAGAAACGCCGGAATCGGTGATTGCCCGTACTCGCAAAGAAAACGACCTTGGCGTGGGTTATTATCAGCCGTAATTCTCAGGCCCGCCGTTCCGGTGGGCCTTGTTTTTTCTCTCTTTATCCCCATCTTTATCGCAATGCTTGCGCCTTTTTCCTGTGGCGTGAATAATTTCCTTATAGGCCGGTGAATGTTCAGCTTCCGGCGGCATACAGATAAGAGGAACGGTTTGAACATAGACACTCGCGAAATCACCCTGGAGCCAGCAGACAATGCGCGTCTGTTGAGCCTGTGCGGCCCGTTTGATGACAACATCAAGCAACTCGAACGCCGTCTCGGCATCGAGATCAATCGCCGCGATAACCACTTTAAACTGACCGGCCGTCCGATTTGCGTCACCGCTGCGGCAGACATTCTGCGTAGCCTGTATGTCGATACTGCCCCGATGCGCGGTCAGATTCAGGATATCGAACCGGAACAGATCCACCTTGCGATTAAAGAAGCGCGGGTACTGGAGCAAAGCGCGGAGAGCGTGCCGGAGTACGGCAAAGCGGTCAATATCAAAACCAAACGCGGCGTAATTAAGCCGCGCACGCCAAACCAGGCGCAGTACATCGCCAATATTCTCGACCATGACATTACCTTCGGCGTTGGCCCGGCGGGTACGGGTAAAACCTACCTGGCAGTGGCTGCGGCAGTTGATGCCCTGGAGCGTCAGGAAATTCGCCGTATTCTGCTGACTCGTCCGGCAGTAGAAGCCGGTGAGAAGCTGGGCTTCCTGCCTGGCGATTTAAGTCAGAAAGTGGACCCGTATCTGCGTCCGCTGTACGACGCGCTGTTTGAAATGCTGGGCTTTGAGAAAGTCGAGAAACTGATTGAGCGCAACGTTATTGAAGTCGCGCCGCTGGCCTATATGCGTGGTCGTACGCTGAACGACGCGTTTATCATTCTTGATGAGAGCCAGAACACCACCATCGAACAGATGAAGATGTTCCTGACCCGTATCGGTTTTAACTCAAAAGCGGTTATCACCGGCGATGTCACGCAGATCGACCTGCCACGTAATACCAAGTCAGGCTTGCGTCACGCCATTGAGGTGCTCGCCGAAGTCGAAGAAATCAGCTTTAACTTCTTCCACAGCGAAGACGTGGTTCGTCACCCGGTGGTGGCGCGCATCGTTAACGCCTATGAAGCCTGGGAAGAAGCCGAACAAAAACGAAAAGCGGCGCTGGCAGCAGAGCGCAAGCGCGAAGAACAGGAACAAAAATGAGTCAGGTGATCCTCGATTTACAACTGGCATGTGAAGATAATTCCGGGTTGCCGGAAGAGAGCCAGTTTCAAACATGGCTGAATGCGGTGATCCCGCAGTTTCAGGAAGAATCGGAAGTGACTATTCGCCTGGTCGATACCGCCGAAAGCCACAGTCTGAATCTGACCTATCGCGGTAAGGATAAGCCGACCAACGTGCTCTCCTTCCCGTTTGAAGTGCCGCCTGGCATGGAGATGTCGCTACTGGGCGATCTGGTTATCTGCCGTCAGGTGGTTGAGAAGGAAGCACAGGAGCAAGGCAAACCACTGGAGGCGCACTGGGCGCATATGGTGGTGCACGGCAGTCTGCATTTGTTAGGTTACGATCACATCGAAGATGACGAAGCAGAAGAGATGGAAGCCCTCGAAACAGAGATTATGCTTGCTCTGGGCTATGAGGATCCGTACATTGCCGAGAAAGAGTAATTTGCCAGGCATTTGACTGGCAAACGTCCCCGCCGTTGGTGATTAACGACGGCGTTTTGATTAACTAACATGAGAACCCATACGACGCCATGAGCGACGACAATTCACACAGTAGTGACACGATAAGCAACAAGAAGGGATTTTTCTCCCTGTTACTCAGCCAACTTTTCCACGGTGAACCGAAAAACCGTGACGAACTGCTGGCGCTGATCCGTGATTCCGGGCAGAACGACCTTATCGACGAAGATACGCGCGATATGCTCGAAGGGGTGATGGACATCGCAGACCAACGCGTTCGCGACATCATGATCCCCCGCTCCCAGATGATTACCCTGAAACGCAACCAGACGCTGGACGAATGCCTTGATGTCATCATCGAGTCCGCCCACTCACGTTTCCCGGTGATTAGCGAAGACAAAGATCACATTGAAGGGATTCTGATGGCGAAAGACTTGCTGCCGTTTATGCGTAGCGATGCTGAAGCCTTCAGCATGGACAAAGTGTTACGTCAGGCGGTTGTCGTTCCTGAAAGTAAGCGCGTAGACCGGATGCTGAAAGAGTTTCGCTCTCAGCGTTACCACATGGCGATCGTCATTGACGAATTCGGTGGTGTTTCCGGTCTGGTGACCATTGAAGACATCCTGGAACTGATTGTTGGTGAGATTGAAGACGAGTATGACGAAGAAGATGATATCGACTTCCGTCAGCTGAGTCGTCATACCTGGACCGTGCGCGCGCTGGCTTCTATTGAAGATTTCAACGAAGCGTTCGGCACCCACTTCAGCGATGAAGAGGTCGACACTATCGGTGGTCTGGTGATGCAGGCGTTTGGACATCTCCCGGCGCGTGGCGAAACCATCGACATCGACGGTTACCAGTTCAAAGTGGCGATGGCCGATAGTCGGCGTATTATTCAGGTTCATGTCAAAATCCCGGATGACTCACCCCAGCCGAAGCTGGATGAATAAAACCGAAACTGGATAGATAACTACATGGCTTTTGCCTCATTAATTGAACGCCAGCGCATTCGCCTGCTGCTGGCGTTATTATTCGGTGCCTGCGGAACGCTGGCCTTCTCTCCTTACGATGTCTGGCCTGCGGCGATTATTTCGCTGATGGGGCTTCAGGCGCTGACTTTTAACCGCCGTCCACTCCAGTCTGCCGCTATTGGCTTTTGCTGGGGATTTGGTCTCTTTGGTAGCGGTATTAACTGGGTCTATGTCAGCATCGCGACCTTTGGTGGAATGCCTGGCCCGGTTAACATCTTCCTGGTGGTGCTGCTGGCGGCGTATTTGTCGCTGTATACCGGACTATTTGCTGGCGTGCTGTCGCGTCTGTGGCCAAAAACAACCTGGCTGCGCGTGGCGATTGCCGCCCCTGCTCTCTGGCAAGTGACCGAGTTTCTGCGCGGTTGGGTGCTGACCGGCTTCCCGTGGTTACAGTTCGGCTATAGCCAGATTGACGGCCCGGTAAAAGGACTGGCACCGATAATGGGCGTGGAAGCCATTAACTTCCTGCTGATGATGGTTAGCGGTCTGCTGGCACTGGCGTTGTTCAAACGCAACTGGCGTCCGCTGGTAGTGGCCGTCGTGCTGTTTGCCCTTCCCTTCCCGCTGCGTTACATCCAGTGGTTTACCCCGCAACCGGAGAAAACCATTCAGGTTTCGATGGTTCAGGGCGATATTCCGCAATCACTGAAATGGGACGAAGGCCAGCTTCTTAATACGCTGAAAATTTATTACAACGCGACGGCGCCGCTGATGGGCAAATCGTCGCTGATTATCTGGCCGGAGTCGGCGATAACCGATCTGGAAATTAATCAGCAACCGTTCCTCAAAGCACTGGACAGTGAGTTGCGCGATAAAGGGAGCTCGCTGGTAACCGGGATTGTCGACGCGCGCCTCAATAAGCAGAACCGCTACGATACCTACAACACCATCATTACGCTGGGTAAAGGTGCGCCGTACAGCTACGAATCAGCCGATCGCTATAACAAAAACCATCTGGTGCCGTTTGGCGAGTTTGTCCCGCTGGAATCGATTCTGCGTCCGTTAGCGCCGTTCTTTGATCTGCCGATGTCCTCATTCAGCCGTGGACCATATATCCAGCCACCGCTGTCGGTGAATGGTATTGAGCTGACTGCGGCCATTTGCTACGAGATCATTCTCGGCGAGCAGGTGCGCGATAACTTCCGTCCGGATACCGACTATCTGCTGACCATCTCAAACGATGCGTGGTTTGGTAAGTCTATTGGTCCGTGGCAGCACTTCCAGATGGCGCGAATGCGTGCGCTGGAGCTGGCGCGCCCGCTGCTGCGTAGCACCAACAACGGCATTACGGCGGTAATTGGTCCGCAAGGTGAGATTCAGGCGATGATCCCGCAATTCACCCGCGAGGTGTTGACCACTCACGTGACGCCAACCACCGGACTCACACCGTACGCACGTACCGGCAACTGGCCGCTGTGGGTACTGACAGCACTGTTTGGTTTTGCCGCTGTGCTGATGAGTCTGCGTCAGCGACGTAAATAATCCCTTCTTATCGTGCCGGAATACATCCCGTATTTCGGCACATTCACCGGATGCAGCGTCAATGCGTTATCCGGATGACAAAATACGTCCCTCCAACTTTGGCACATCTATTGCTTTGTTATACAAGGCAAACCTTGAACCGGCGTCAGTACAACCCGGTTGCACCACAGCAATCCACGGGCAGCACCAAAAGAGTGCATTTTAAGAATTTTGCTTCGGAATGGTGCGGTACATCTCGCAAAAACAAACAATAAAACAGCAATATCTTTACATTTAGCCAAACTAAATGTTACCTAACAAGCACAACACTGCACAATAAAGTTGCAGATGATAACAACACAAACACTCACAACGGGTATCCATGCGTTCTTAACGCAGGAGATAAAGGAGTTGGATATGCAATTACGTAAACCTGCCACAGCAATCCTGGCCCTGGCGCTTTCTGCTGGACTGGCACAGGCAGAAGACGCTGCCCCGGCAGCGGGCAGTACGCTGGACAAAATCGCCAAAAACGGCGTGATTGTCGTCGGTCACCGTGAATCTTCAGTACCTTTCTCTTATTACGACAATCAGCAAAAAGTGGTGGGTTACTCACAGGATTACTCCAACGCCATCGTTGAAGCAGTGAAAAAGAAACTCAACAAACCGGACTTACAGGTGAAACTGATTCCGATCACCTCACAAAATCGTATTCCGCTGCTGCAAAACGGCACTTTCGATTTTGAATGTGGTTCTACCACCAACAACGTCGAACGCCAAAAACAGGCGGCTTTCTCTGACACTATTTTCGTGGTCGGTACGCGCCTGTTGACCAAAAAGGGCGGCGATATCAAAGATTTTGCCGACCTGAAGGACAAAGCCGTAGTCGTCACTTCCGGCACTACCTCTGAAGTTTTGCTCAACAAACTGAATGAAGAGCAAAAAATGAATATGCGCATTATCAGCGCCAAAGATCACGGTGACTCTTTCCGCACCCTGGAAAGCGGTCGTGCCGTTGCCTTTATGATGGATGATGCCCTGCTGGCCGGTGAACGTGCGAAAGCGAAGAAACCAGACAACTGGGATATCGTCGGCAAGCCGCAATCTCAGGAAGCCTACGGTTGTATGTTGCGTAAAGATGATCCGCAGTTCAAAAAGCTGATGGATGACACCATCGCTCAGGTGCAGACCTCCGGTGAAGCGGAAAAATGGTTTGATAAGTGGTTCAAAAATCCAATTCCGCCGAAAAACCTGAACATGAATTTTGAACTGTCAGACGAAATGAAAGCACTGTTCAAAGAACCGAATGACAAGGCACTGAACTAATTACAAGAACCAGGGGCGGAAATTCCAGCCCTCTCGATTGTTACGTAGCACGGACAGACTATACGCCTGATGGTCGTTCCCCATCGGGCCTGAAAAACCGCAATACGCTGGGTAACAATCTTCGAGGGTAGCAGTTAACGCTGCTACCCTCTTTTTTCTGGAGTAGATTTATGTCTATAGACTGGAACTGGGGTATTTTTTTACAACAAGCCCCTTTCGGCAACACCACCTATCTTGGTTGGATCTGGAGTGGTTTTCAGGTGACGATCGCTTTGTCGATCTGCGCCTGGATTATCGCTTTCCTCGTCGGTTCATTTTTCGGCATTTTACGTACCGTTCCAAACCGTTTTCTCTCCGGTCTGGGTACGTTGTATGTCGAACTGTTCCGCAACGTGCCGTTGATTGTGCAATTCTTTACCTGGTATCTGGTGATCCCGGAGCTGCTGCCGGAGAAAATCGGCATGTGGTTTAAGGCCGAGCTGGATCCCAATATTCAGTTTTTCCTTTCATCCATGCTCTGCCTGGGGCTGTTTACCGCCGCTCGTGTTTGCGAACAGGTACGCGCCGCGATCCAGTCACTGCCGCGCGGGCAAAAAAATGCCGCGCTGGCGATGGGCCTGACGCTACCGCAGGCTTATCGCTACGTACTGCTGCCTAATGCTTATCGCGTTATCGTCCCGCCGATGACTTCCGAGATGATGAACCTGGTGAAAAACTCCGCCATCGCCTCGACCATCGGTCTGGTGGATATGGCGGCGCAGGCGGGTAAATTGCTCGATTACTCAGCCCATGCCTGGGAGTCGTTTACCGCCATTACGCTGGCGTATGTGTTGATTAACGCTTTTATCATGCTGGTGATGACGCTGGTTGAACGTAAAGTTCGCCTGCCTGGCAACATGGGGGGCAAATAATGTACGAGTTTGACTGGAGTTCCATTGTCCCTTCCCTGCCATATCTGCTCGACGGGCTGGTGATCACCCTGAAAATCACCGTCACGGCGGTAGTGATTGGTATTTTGTGGGGCACGATGCTGGCGGTGATGCGTTTATCCAGCTTTGCGCCCGTGGCGTGGTTTGCCAAAGCCTACGTTAACGTATTCCGCTCAATTCCTTTAGTTATGGTTTTGCTGTGGTTTTACCTGATCGTGCCGGGTTTTCTGCAAAACGTGCTGGGATTATCCCCAAAAAATGATATCCGTTTGATTTCGGCGATGGTGGCGTTTTCGATGTTTGAAGCGGCCTACTATTCAGAGATTATCCGTGCTGGTATTCAAAGTATTTCTCGTGGTCAGTCGAGCGCCGCGCTGGCGTTGGGAATGACTCACTGGCAGTCGATGAAACTGATTATTCTGCCGCAGGCGTTCCGCGCGATGGTGCCGCTGCTGCTCACTCAGGGCATCGTACTGTTCCAGGATACCTCACTGGTGTATGTATTATCTCTGGCCGATTTCTTCCGTACCGCCTCAACCATTGGTGAGCGTGATGGTACGCAGGTTGAGATGATCCTGTTTGCCGGATTTGTTTATTTTGTTATTAGCCTTAGCGCATCGTTGTTGGTCAGCTACTTGAAAAGAAGGACAGCATAATGATTTCCCTGAAAAATGTTTCAAAATGGTATGGTCACTTTCAGGTGCTGACCGACTGCTCAACCGAAGTGAAAAAAGGCGAAGTTGTGGTGGTTTGCGGCCCGTCTGGTTCCGGCAAATCAACGCTGATTAAAACCGTCAACGGCCTCGAACCGGTGCAGCAAGGTGAAATCACCGTCGATGGTATCGTGGTTAACGACAAGAAAACCGATCTGGCAAAGCTGCGTTCCCGCGTCGGGATGGTATTCCAGCATTTCGAGCTGTTCCCTCATCTGTCGATTATCGAAAACCTGACCC
Organism: Escherichia sp. MOD1-EC5495; assembly: GCF_002965965.1. Lineage (NCBI taxonomy): Bacteria > Pseudomonadati > Pseudomonadota > Gammaproteobacteria > Enterobacterales > Enterobacteriaceae > Escherichia > Escherichia sp. MOD1-EC5495. Next base: position 240,042 of record NZ_PTRI01000001.1, on the reverse strand, counting down.
TGGCGCAGGTGAAAGTGCTTAAACGCGATAAAGCGCCGGCTCGTGAAAAAGCATTGAAATTGCTGGAGCGCGTGGGACTTTCCGCACATGCCAATAAATTTCCGGCGCAGCTTTCCGGCGGTCAGCAACAGCGTGTGGCGATCGCTCGCGCATTGTGTATGGATCCTATTGCCATGCTGTTCGACGAACCGACATCGGCGCTGGATCCGGAGATGATCAACGAAGTGCTGGACGTAATGGTCGAACTGGCGAACGAAGGAATGACCATGATGGTGGTGACCCACGAAATGGGCTTTGCCCGTAAAGTGGCGAATCGGGTGATCTTTATGGACGAGGGTAAAATTGTCGAAGACTCGCCGAAAGACGCTTTCTTTGATGATCCGAAATCGGACCGTGCAAAAGACTTCCTCGCGAAAATACTGCATTAATCACTCTGGCGCGCATAGCCAAGTGCGCGCCATCTCACGCTTTATCATTTCGCCTCTCGTATCTGTTACATCCTGGCGTTACCCTTGTCGCAAAGAAGCACACAACAAGGAGCAACAATGGCACTGCCAATTCTGTTAGATTGCGACCCAGGTCATGATGACGCTATCGCAATAGTTCTCGCCCTCGCCTCACCAGAGCTTGATGTCAAAGCAATTACGTCTTCCGCCGGAAACCAGACACCAGAAAAAACATTACGTAATGTTCTGCGTATGCTGACCCTGCTTAATCGCACCGATATTCCGGTGGCAGGCGGCGCGGTGAAACCGTTAATGCGTGAGTTGATTATCGCAGACAACGTGCACGGCGAAAGCGGTCTCGACGGCCCGGCATTACCGGAACCGACGTTCGCACCGCAAAACTGTACGGCGGTGGAGCTGATGGCAAAAACGCTGCGCGAAAGTGTGGAACCTGTCACCATTGTTTCTACCGGACCGCAAACTAACGTTGCCTTGCTGCTCAATAGCCATCCGGAACTGCATAGCAAAATTGCCCGTATCGTGATTATGGGCGGCGCAATGGGGCTTGGTAACTGGACGCCTGCGGCTGAATTTAATATTTACGTTGACCCGGAAGCGGCAGAAATTGTCTTCCAGTCTGGAATTCCTGTGGTAATGGCAGGTCTGGATGTCACTCACAAAGCGCAAATTCACGTTGAGGACACCGAGCGTTTCCGCGCGATTGGCAACCCGATTTCAACCATCGTCGCCGAACTGCTGGATTTCTTCCTCGAATATCATAAAGATGAAAAATGGGGATTTGTTGGCGCACCGCTGCATGACCCATGCACCATCGCCTGGCTGCTGAAACCTGAACTGTTCACCACCGTTGAACGCTGGGTTGGCGTCGAAACGCAAGGGAAATATACCCAGGGCATGACAGTTGTTGATTATTACTATCTGACCGGCAATAAACCGAATGCCACCGTCATGGTCGATGTTGATCGTCAGGGCTTTGTTGATTTACTGGCAGATCGTCTGAAATTTTACGCTTAATACACGTCATTGATTAAGATCACCATGTAAAAATGTGGTGGTCTTACTCTGGCGCTCTCTTTTTCCTTCAAGATATAAATGCAATGGATAATGCAGAACTCGCCATTGGTATCGATCTCGGTACTACCAATAGTTTAATTGCCATCTGGAAAGACGGTGCCGCGCAATTAATTCCAAATAAATTCGGTGAATATTTAACACCATCTATAATTAGCATGGATGAAAATAATCATATTCTGGTCGGAAAACCGGCTGTATCACGGCGTACTTCACATCCTGATAAAACCGCTGCGTTATTTAAACGTGCCATGGGCAGTAATACCAACTGGCACTTAGGCAATGGCACATTTAACGCGCCGGAATTGTCTTCTTTGGTATTACGTTCATTAAAAGAAGATGCCGAAGAATTTCTGCAACGCCCAATTAAAGATGTGGTGATCTCCGTTCCGGCTTATTTCAGTGATGAACAACGCAAACATACCCGTTTAGCAGCAGAGTTGGCAGGGTTAAATGCGGTACGCTTAATTAATGAACCCACGGCAGCCGCGATGGCGTATGGCCTGCATACGCAGCAAAACACCCGCTCGCTGGTGTTTGATCTCGGTGGCGGCACGTTTGACGTCACGGTGCTCGAATACGCCACGCCGGTGATTGAAGTTCACGCCTCCGCTGGCGACAACTCTCTTGGTGGCGAAGATTTTACTCATATGCTGGTGGATGAAGTTTTAAAACGCGCTACAGTGGCTAAAAACATGCTCAACGAACGTGAACTGGCAGCCCTGTACACCAGCGTGGAAGCGGCAAAATGTGGCAATCAATTACCGCTGCAAATTAGCTGGCAGTATCAGGAAGAAACGCGTGAGTGCGAATTTTACGAGAACGAACTGGAAGATTTGTGGTTGCCGCTGCTCAACCGCTTGCGTGTGCCAATCGAACAAGCATTGCGCGATGCGCGTCTGAAACCGAGCCAAATCGACAGCCTGGTACTTGTTGGCGGCGCGTCGCAAATGCCGCTGGTACAGCGAATCGCCGTGCGTCTGTTTGGCAAATTACCGTATCAAAGTTACGACCCGAGCACCATTGTCGCGCTAGGCGCAGCAATCCAGGCCGCCTGCCGCTTACGTAGCGAAGATATTGAAGAGGTGATCCTCACTGATATTTGCCCTTACTCGTTGGGCGTTGAAGTTAACCGCCAGGGCGTTTCCGGCATTTTCTCGCCGATTATTGAACGAAACACCACTGTGCCTGTGTCGCGTGTAGAAACTTACTCGACCATGCACCCGGAACAGGATTCAATTACGGTTAACGTCTATCAGGGAGAAAACCACAAAGTTAAAAATAACATTCTGGTGGAATCCTTCGATGTGCCGTTGAAAAAAAACGGGGATTACCAGTCTATAGATATTAGATTTAGCTATGATATCAACGGCTTGCTTGAAGTTGACGTACTTCTGGAAGACGGTAGCGTTAAGTCCAGAGTCATTAACCACAGCCCGGTAACATTGAGCGCGCAGCAGATTGAAGAGAGTCGGACGCGGTTATCCGCATTGAAAATTTATCCGCGCGATATGCTCATCAATCGCACCTTTAAAGCCAAACTGGAAGAGTTGTGGGCGCGGGCGCTGGGTGACGAGCGAGAAGATATTGGTCGGGTGATCACCGATTTTGATGCGGCGTTGCAGTCAAACGATATGGCGCGCGTCGATGAGGTCAGGCGGCGGGCGAGCGATTATTTAGCCATTGAGATCCCATAATCATGGCTGCCGGATGCGGCGTAAATGCTGCATCCGGCATCGGCGCAAAAAACACATCGTCAACTAAACAACATCGCGATTTTGCCGAGAGCATAACCTATCACCAGCACCGTTAAGCTGATTTTGATAATGCTGGTAATGCTCTGTGGTTTTTCATCCTCATCATTTTTTTCTTCATGTTTTTCAGGTATTGGCTCATCGACATCTTCATCCACCGGCTCGAGTTTCACTTTCGTCAACAACATTCGGGTGATAATGGCCTCTAATGGATGAGCATCTCCGCGTTCCAGCCGCGCGTTCAGACGGGCCAGCATCTCTTGTTTCGGAAACGCTTCCAGCACTACCTGTTCCGCTACCCGATACAGATCCAGTAATGGTGAATCTTGATCTGTCTCACTACCTACTCTCGATTTCCACCACGCCCATGCTTTGCGCTTATAAAACAGCGACTCGATAAATGATTGACCCAACGGCGATAATTTACCGCTATGTAAAATTTGCGCCCATAACAGCCGCGTCCGGGCGTTCTCGCCAGGCACATATTTCAGCGGATTACCTTGCGCATCTACCATGCTCCGCGCTTCGATAACCATCACTAATAACGCGAAATAATCCGGGCAATGACGCTTGCTCCACTGCAACAACAAATTATCAGCTTGTGTAGATGGGTAACTTTCCCAGTTCGCGCAGAGATCAGCAAGCAGGCTTTCCCCCTCGCCGCAGTACAAACGTTGTGCACACTGGTAATACCGGGCATCTTCGCTTTCTGGTTCTTCCGTTTGCCATTGTTGGGCAACAGGAATGAGTTCCGCCATACCTGTTTGCACCGAGCTGTACCAGCGCAACAGTTTGCGATGTAACTTTGCATCATCAGGAATGAACCACGGACCTTTCATCGCTAAAAACGCAGTCACATAGTCAGGATGGTAACGACAGCAGCGTTCCAGCGCGAAGTAATACTCAACAGTCTGGTTCTGTAACGCGACGGGATATTCCAGAAGGCTGAGAAAATCGAAACAATCCCCAGCCTGAATAGCCTCAAGAAAAGCCTCCCGTTCTTCCTCGACCATTCCTTCGCTATCATTAAACGAATGCCAGTTCAAACGCTCTGCCAGCAAAGAAGCGCAATTTAATGAAAGGTATCGCGCTTCTATGGCGATTGCACACAGCGGCCAGCGTAATTGATCGACATCCTCCATGTTCCAGGTATTTAATTGCTGAATAAATTTCTGCCAGGCGGAGGGCTGAAAACGATCACTTTCTGAATCCAGTAATGTCCTGAATGCACGTAGTATTTCATGTTCAGCGGCGGCATCTTTATCTTCATTATCTGCTTCCTCGACAGGATTTACCGCCAGTCGCAGCGCCTCTTCATAGGCCTGGCGTAATGCTTTAAACCCCTGCGTCGGGGTGACACAACGGTAAGCGAGCAAGATAAGCCTGACGGATAATCTCTGTTTGCGTCGTGCTTTCAATTTCGAGAATTTGCCAACATGTTTTCATAGGTCGCTCACATCCTTAAGCGTTGCCGGACATTCTGGTTGGACAGTTAACGGCTGCCAGGGAAGCGTGGCATAGAAACGATCGCTTCCTGCCACCAGCTCTTCAAACATCCGGCTCCCGGCGCTATCGTATTTGTACAGGGTTAGCGCCTCGCGTAGCGAAGCGTTATCTTCACACTGAGAGGATTGCCAGTAGAGACGTCCTAACGAATAGGCAGAAAAATAGTGCATCCAGCTGTGATAGTAATGGTGAGCTCGTACATAAATGCGCGATTGCAGCCATAAACTCTCGTCTTCCGTCAGCCACTTGTTGAGCACACCGACGCGCGATAAAAAGCCCATGCGAACATAATCCCAGGCTTTGATTCCTGCCTCCCCACAACACAGGGCAGTTTCGGCAACAAATTGGGTATAAATCAACCCGCGTTCGGAGCCGCCAGCAATTAATGTTTTCCACTCATCAGGGGAAGAACGATGCCATGCCAGATATAAACCAGCTAAATTATTTGCGTGACCATCATCAGTCATTTGGTAAATAGTCTGAATTAAATCATCACGATTATTTATTCCCCAGGATGATGAGAGATCAAATTCTTTTATTCCGGTATACATTTTTGGCGAGTCATGTGCGGGCTTGCATCCCTGATTAAGAATTTCCATTGGCGTAGAAAGCGCAAATAGAAGGTGTTGTTCTTCCTTATCCATTTATTAACAATCCTTTAAGTACATTAACTGACTACTTTTTTATTAATGATGAGTATAAACTTGACGCTTTCAAAATAAAAAGAAAATCGAAGCATTGATAAATGAACAAAAAAATATATTTTATATTCGCAATATTTATAGTTGCGGCAATCACTTGTATTAGCCAACCTAAGAAAACGACCTTGCGCGATAAAGCTATGGCGAATTATGTCTTTGATTATTTAAGCGCACCGGGCAGTCTTCCATTTACCACGGCAGCAACGGAGCTTTCCGCCATTCATGGTCACTCGACGTCACAATATAGCCTTGGCGGATTTTATCTTCATGGCAGCAATGGTAAGCCTCTGGATTACACGATGGCGAGATACTGGTATGAGCAATCGGCAGAACAGGAAAATCCGCGCGCGCAGAGCAAACTAGGTTGGATCTACCTGAAAGGATTGGGTGTAAAGCCCGATAGTCGAATGGCAATCCAGTGGTATAAACAAGCTGCGGAAAAAGGATATGCCCATGCTCAATACACTTTGGGTTTGATTTACAGAAACGGCACTGGAATTAACATCAACAATTATGAAGCACGCAAATGGCTAAAACTGGCAGCGGATCAACATTATAAAAATGCAGAAAGATTACTGGCTGAACTTCCCGCACATTAAGGTTGAGTTTCAACCCAGTAGATGGAGTATTTTCCCTATCAAACCGGCAAAGATAAAAATGTAGAAGATAATTTTAATAACCCCGAGGCAACCAGGACCACCATCATCAGCGGGCATTGGCTGGGGGTGTGGCGCTGGTTCGACGATTTTCTGCCCGGCAAAATTCGCCGACTGAATTAATAATCGCCGAATAATTAATGCTTCCAGCGGACAACGATCTTCCACATCAAGACGACTCACAATCGGCATTAATGATTCTTCCGTAGTTGGTTCGCCAGCACCAGGCGAAGGGGTAGAGCAGAACTATAAGCAAGCGATGTACTGGTATCTGAAAGCTGCCTTTGAATGGTTTACGAAAGCCGCTGAATTCAATGATGCCACCGCCTGGTATAGCCTGGCCATTATGTACCACTATGGCGAAGGAAGATCCGCCGATCTCCGACAGGCTCTCGACTTATACCGTAAGGTTCAGTCATCCGGTACAAGAGATGTCGATCAAGAAATCCGTGAGGTTGAAGATTTACTGTAGAGATAAAAACAAATAAGGGCCGGACGATTTTCATTCGACCCCAATTATCTTTATTGCTGTGCGAAATCAGACTATTACGGCTCGAACGGGCGTCTCTGGAACTGGTCATGACCACATTTCGGGCATAGCGTTAGGACTTCCGGCGTGTAGATCGGGAGATGGAAGTGACATTTCTCGCAGACCAGATTTCCCAGCCCTACCACTTCTCCGCTGTGATAAACCCCGTGATGATTGAGGTCCTGGAAAACTTCGCGCCATTCAAGCTGCGTTTTATCGGTGATGTCTGCCAGCTCCTGCCATAAGCTTTCTTTAATCACCCGCATAAAGACGCTGTCAGATTCTTCTTTCAGGCTCTCTTCATAGCTCATGGCGAACTCTTCCAGGTCACGCCTGACAGCTCGCGTCAACTCATCGACCTCGGTTCGTGTTAACTCCCCTGTTTTTATTACGCGCTCGCGCGCCTGTTCCACCAGTGCGTCGATATCACGTTCGCCATTGCGCAGGCGTTCGCTCAGTGACGCGACCAGTTCACGGTAATATTGAGCAACCTTGTTCATCGTTTCATCTCCCGGGTCGTTAACTGACTATAATAATAGACGTTCTTTGTTCCTTGCTTTGCTAATACACCCACAAACTCTGTAAATTAATGTATGAATAATCCGGGCATCATTTCAACGTCGAGTGCGCGAAAGGCTGTTTTGACGCGGACGTTTGGGCTATGCTATGCGGATCTGAAAAACCACCTCAACGCTACATTTGTAGCCGTATTGAAAACAGGACCACTGGCTGCCATGCAAGAGCAATACCGCCCGGAAGAGATAGAATCCAAAGTACAGCTTCACTGGGATGAGAAGCGCACATTTGAAGTAACCGAAGACGAGAGCAAAGAGAAGTATTACTGCCTGTCTATGCTTCCCTATCCTTCTGGTCGACTACACATGGGCCACGTACGTAACTACACCATCGGTGACGTGATCGCCCGCTACCAGCGTATGCTGGGCAAAAACGTCCTGCAGCCGATCGGCTGGGACGCGTTTGGTCTGCCTGCGGAGGGCGCGGCGGTGAAAAACAACACCGCACCGGCACCGTGGACGTACGACAACATCGCGTATATGAAAAACCAGCTCAAAATGCTGGGCTTTGGTTATGACTGGAGCCGCGAGCTGGCGACCTGTACGCCGGAATACTACCGTTGGGAACAGAAATTCTTCACCGAGCTGTATAAAAAAGGTCTGGTATATAAGAAGACTTCTGCGGTCAACTGGTGTCCGAACGACCAGACCGTACTGGCTAACGAACAGGTTATTGACGGCTGCTGCTGGCGCTGCGATACCAAAGTTGAACGTAAAGAGATCCCGCAGTGGTTTATCAAAATCACCGCTTACGCTGACGAACTGCTCAACGATCTGGATAAACTGGATCACTGGCCAGACACCGTTAAAACCATGCAGCGTAACTGGATCGGTCGTTCCGAAGGCGTGGAAATCACCTTCAACGTTAACGACTATGACAACACGCTGACCGTTTACACTACCCGCCCGGACACCTTTATGGGTTGTACTTATCTGGCGGTAGCGGCGGGTCACCCGCTGGCGCAGAAAGCGGCAGGAAATAATCCTGAACTGGCGGCTTTCGTTGACGAATGTCGTAACACCAAAGTTGCTGAAGCTGAAATGGCAACGATGGAGAAAAAAGGTGTCGATACTGGCTTTAAAGCGGTTCACCCATTAACGGGCGAAGAAATTCCGGTTTGGGCAGCAAACTTCGTATTGATGGAGTACGGCACTGGCGCAGTAATGGCGGTTCCGGGTCACGACCAGCGCGACTACGAGTTTGCCTCTAAATACGGCCTGAACATCAAGCCGGTTATCCTGGCGGCTGACGGTTCTGAACCGGATCTCTCCCAGCAGGCGCTGACGGAAAAAGGCGTGCTGTTCAACTCTGGCGAGTTCAACGGTCTTGACCATGAAGCAGCCTTTAACGCCATTGCCGACAAACTGACGGCAATGGGTGTTGGCGAGCGTAAAGTAAACTATCGCCTGCGCGACTGGGGTGTTTCCCGTCAACGTTACTGGGGTGCGCCGATTCCGATGGTGACGCTGGAAGACGGCACGGTGATGCCTACCCCGGACGACCAACTGCCGGTGATCCTGCCGGAAGATGTGGTAATGGACGGTATTACCAGCCCGATCAAAGCAGATCCTGAGTGGGCGAAAACCACCGTTAACGGTATGCCGGCGCTGCGTGAAACCGATACTTTCGACACCTTTATGGAGTCCTCCTGGTACTATGCGCGCTACACTTGCCCAGAGTACAAAGAGGGTATGCTGGATTCCAAAGCGGCTAACTACTGGCTGCCGGTGGATATCTATATTGGTGGTATCGAACACGCCATCATGCACCTGCTCTACTTCCGCTTCTTCCACAAACTGATGCGTGATGCAGGCATGGTGAACTCTGACGAACCAGCGAAACAGCTGCTGTGTCAGGGTATGGTGCTGGCAGACGCCTTCTACTATGTAGGCGAAAACGGCGAACGTAACTGGGTTTCCCCGGTTGATGCTATCGTTGAGCGCGACGAGAAAGGCCGTATCGTGAAAGCGAAAGACGCGGCAGGCCATGAACTGGTGTATACCGGCATGAGCAAAATGTCCAAGTCGAAGAACAACGGTATCGACCCACAGGTGATGGTTGAACGTTACGGCGCGGACACCGTTCGTCTGTTTATGATGTTCGCTTCTCCGGCGGATATGACTCTCGAATGGCAAGAGTCCGGCGTTGAAGGGGCTAACCGCTTCCTGAAACGTGTCTGGAAACTGGTTTACGAGCACACTGCGAAAGGTGATGTTGCGCCGCTGAACGTTGATGCACTGACTGAAGATCAAAAAGCTCTGCGTCGTGATGTTCATAAAACTATCGCTAAAGTGACTGATGATATCGGTCGTCGTCAGACCTTCAACACCGCAATTGCGGCGATTATGGAGCTGATGAATAAACTGGCGAAAGCGCCGACCGATGGCGAGCAGGATCGCGCGCTGATGCAGGAAGCCCTGCTGGCCGTTGTCCGTATGCTTAACCCGTTCACGCCGCACATCTGCTTCACGCTGTGGCAGGAACTGAAAGGCGAAGGCGATATCGACAACGCGCCGTGGCCGGTTGCAGACGAGAAAGCGATGGTGGAAGACTCCACGCTGGTGGTGGTGCAGGTTAACGGTAAAGTCCGTGCCAAAATCACCGTTCCGGTAGATGCAACGGAAGAACAGGTTCGCGAACGTGCTGGCCAGGAACATCTGGTAGCAAAATATCTTGATGGCGTTACCGTGCGTAAAGTGATTTACGTACCGGGTAAACTCCTCAATCTGGTCGTTGGCTAAGCGCGGGAGGAAGCGTGCGATATCTGGCAACATTGTTGTTATCTCTGGCGGTGTTAATCACCGCCGGGTGTGGCTGGCATCTGCGTGATACCACGCAGGTTCCTTCCACTATGAAGGTCATGATCCTGGACTCAGGCGACCCGAACGGGCCGTTAAGCCGTGCGGTGCGTAATCAGTTACGTCTGAACGGTGTCGAGTTGCTTGATAAAGAAACCACGCGTAAGGACGTTCCATCCCTGCGTTTGGGCGCTGTATCAATCTCCCAGGATACCGCTTCAGTTTTCCGTAATGGTCAAACTGCTGAATATCAAATGGTGATGACCGTCAGCGCGTCGGTATTGATCCCTGGCCGTGACATCTACCCGATTAGCGCCAAAGTCTTCCGTTCGTTCTTCGATAACCCGCAAATGGCGTTAGCGAAAGATAATGAGCAAGGCATGATCATTCAAGAGATGTACGACCGTGCTGCCGAACAGCTGATACGTAAGCTGCCAAGCATCCGCGCTGCGGATATCCGTTCCGACGAAGATACGTCGAAAACAACGGATACTGCAGCAACGCCTGCACGCGTCTCTACTACGCTGGGTAACTGATGATTCGGTTGTACCCGGAACAACTCCGCGCGCAGCTCAATGAAGGGCTGCGCGCGGCGTATCTTTTGCTTGGTAACGATCCTCTGTTGTTGCAGGAAAGCCAGGACGCTGTTCGTCAGGTAGCTGCAGCACAAGGATTTGCAGAACACCACACTTTTTCCATTGATCCCAACACCGACTGGAATGCGATATTTTCGCTATGCCAGGCCATGAGTCTGTTCGCCAGTCGACAAACGCTATTGCTGCTGTTACCAGAAAACGGACCAAATGCGGCGATCAATGAACAACTTCTGACACTGACCGGACTGCTGCATGACGATTTGCTATTGATCGTGCGCGGCAATAAATTAAGCAAAGCGCAGGAAAATGCTGCCTGGTTTACTGCTCTTGCTAATCGAAGCGTGCAGGTAACCTGTCAGACACCGGAGCAGGCTCAGCTTCCTCGCTGGGTTGCTGCGCGTGCAAAACAGCTCAACCTGGAGCTGGATGACGCTGCAAATCAGATGCTCTGCTATTGTTATGAAGGTAACCTGCTGGCGCTGGCACAGGCACTGGAGCGTTTATCGCTTCTCTGGCCGGACGGCAAACTGACATTACCGCGCGTTGAGCAGGCAGTGAATGATGCCGCGCATTTCACCCCTTTTCATTGGGTTGATGCTTTGTTGATGGGCAAAAGCAAGCGCGCGTTGCACATTCTTCAGCAACTGCGTCTGGAAGGCAGCGAGCCGGTTATTTTGTTGCGCACATTACAACGTGAACTGTTGTTACTGGTTAATTTGAAACGTCAATCTGCCCATATGCCGCTACGCGCGTTATTTGATAAGCATCGCGTTTGGCAGAACCGGCGGGGCATGATGGGCGAGGCATTAAATCGCTTAAGCCAGCCGCAGTTACGTCAGGCCGTGCAACTTCTGACACGAACGGAACTCACCCTCAAACAAGATTACGGCCAGTCGGTGTGGGCAGATCTGGAGGGATTATCCCTTCTGTTGTGCCATAAACCACTGGCAGACGTATTTATCAATGGTTGATATGAAATCTTTACAGGCTCTGTTTGGCGGCACCTTCGATCCGGTGCACTATGGTCATCTTAAACCCGTGGAAACGCTGGCGAATCTGATTGGTCTGACGCGAGTGACTATTATCCCTAACAATGTTCCTCCGCATCGTCCACAGCCGGAAGCAAACAGCGCGCAGCGAAAACATATGCTTGAACTGGCTATTGCCGATAAACCACTGTTTACCCTTGATGAACGTGAGTTAAAACGCAATGCCCCCTCTTACACTGCGCAAACACTCAAAGAGTGGCGACAGGAACAAGGCGCCGATGTGCCACTGGCGTTTATTATTGGTCAGGATTCACTGCTGACTTTTCCCACCTGGTACGAATACGAAACGATCCTCGACAATGCGCATTTAATTGTCTGTCGGCGTCCTGGCTACCCGCTTGAAATGGCGCAACCACAATACCAGCAGTGGCTGGAAGATCATTTGACGCATAATCCGGAAGATCTGCACCTCCAATCTGCCGGTAAAATTTACCTCGCTGAAACGCCGTGGTTTAACATCTCGGCGACCATCATCCGCGAACGCTTGCAAAACGGCGAATCATGTGAAGATTTGTTGCCGGAATCGGTATTGACTTATATTAACCAACAAGGCTTGTATCGCTGATAGCTGTCATCACGGAGGGAATGATGCGACTGTGGTTAATTCGTCACGGCGAAACGCAGGCAAATGTCGATGGATTGTACAGCGGTCATGCGCCGACGCCACTGACTGCACGCGGTATCGAGCAAGCTCAAAGCCTGCATACCCTGTTGCGTGATGTTCCCTTCGATAGGGTTTTATGTAGTGAACTGGAACGCGCGCAGCATACCGCGCGGCTGGTTCTCAGTGACCGCCAGCTCCCTGTACAAACCGTCCCTGAGCTTAATGAAATGTTTTTTGGTGACTGGGAGATGCGGCATCATCGCGATTTGATGCAAGAAGATGCCGAAAACTATAACGCATGGTGCAATGACTGGCAGCATACCGTCCCAACTAACGGTGAAGGTTTTCAGGCGTTTTCGCAGCGGGTAGAAAGGTTTATTGCCAGATTTGTTGAATATCAGCACGACAAAAATATATTAGTCGTCAGCCATCAGGGCGTGTTGAGTCTGTTAATTGCCCGCTTACTTGGTATGCCAGCCGGGGCGATGTGGCATTTTCGTGTAGAGCAGGGCTGCTGGAGCGCCATTGAAATCAATGACGCATTCGCAACTCTACGTGTCCTCAATAGCCGCGCTATATGGCACAGGGATGCATGACTTTTCTGTTTTTTTGCATGTAAGGTGCAGCGCCCATTGACAGCCCCGGACAGGCTGATATTCTCCGCAGCCAGACTTTTTCCGCTAAACACGACTTTGTAGAAATTGTTTTACAAAAATGGCGATGCAATCTGCGGCGCGGGGTGGGATGATAGCCCACTTTCGAAAGCCGATTCGGCGACAATTGTCCCGAAATCGCCTCTGGTTCAGGTATACTGACAAACCGTTTTTATCTTTTTAATTCACCCAGGGGGGAAAACTTGCAGGGTAAAGCACTCCAGGATTTTGTTATCGACAAAATTGATGACCTCAAAGGTCAGGACATCATCGCCTTAGACGTTCAGGGCAAATCCAGCATCACCGACTGCATGATCATCTGTACGGGTACGTCCAGCCGTCATGTTATGTCCATTGCTGACCACGTTGTTCAGGAGTCTCGTGCTGCTGGTCTATTGCCGCTCGGCGTAGAAGGTGAAAACAGCGCCGACTGGATTGTCGTTGATTTGGGCGAAGTTATTGTCCATGTCATGCAGGAAGAGAGCCGTCGCCTGTATGAACTGGAAAAACTCTGGAGTTAATGTGTGAAGCTGCAACTTGTGGCCGTGGGAACGAAAATGCCGGACTGGGTACAAACCGGTTTTACTGAGTACCTGCGTCGTTTTCCGAAAGATATGCCTTTTGAGCTGATTGAAATTCCGGCTGGAAAACGCGGCAAGAACGCGGACATCAAGCGCATACTCGACAAAGAGGGTGAGCAGATGCTGGCAGCCGCAGGCAAAAACCGCATTGTCACCCTCGACATTCCAGGCAAGCCCTGGGACACACCGCAGTTAGCCGCTGAACTGGAACGATGGAAGCTTGATGGCCGCGACGTCAGCCTGCTTATTGGCGGGCCTGAAGGGTTATCACCTGCCTGTAAAGCAGCGGCAGAACAAAGCTGGTCGCTTTCCGCGCTGACCCTCCCCCATCCGCTGGTTCGCGTACTGGTCGCAGAGAGTCTGTACCGGGCGTGGAGCATTACCACCAACCATCCTTATCATCGTGAGTGATAAGAAAGCTTTGAGTAGAAAACGCAGCGGATGAAACTACAGAACTCTTTTCGCGACTATACGGCAGAGTCCGCACTGTTTGTGCGCCGGGCGCTGGTCGCCTTTTTGGGAATTTTGCTGCTGACCGGCGTGCTTATCGCCAACCTGTATAATCTGCAAATTGTTCGTTTTACCGATTATCAGACCCGTTCTAATGAAAACCGCATCAAACTGGTGCCTATCGCCCCCAGTCGCGGCATTATCTACGACCGTAACGGCATCCCTCTGGCACTCAACCGCACTATCTATCAGATAGAGATGATGCCGGAGAAAGTCGATAACGTGCAGCAAACGCTGGATGCCCTGCGCAGCGTCGTCGATCTGACCGATGATGATATCGCTGCATTCAGAAAAGAGCGCGCACGTTCACACCGTTTCACCTCGATTCCAGTGAAAACTAACCTGACCGAAGTACAGGTGGCGCGCTTTGCCGTCAATCAGTACCGTTTTCCCGGGGTGGAAGTTAAAGGCTATAAACGCCGTTACTATCCCTACGGTTCAGCGTTGACTCACGTCATCGGCTATGTGTCGAAAATCAACGATAAAGACGTCGAACGCCTGAATAATGACGGCAAACTAGCCAACTATGCGGCAACGCATGATATCGGTAAGCTGGGAATTGAGCGTTACTATGAAGATGTGCTGCACGGTCAAACCGGTTATGAAGAGGTTGAAGTTAACAACCGTGGTCGCGTCATCCGCCAGTTAAAAGAAGTACCGCCGCAAGCCGGACACGATATTTACCTGACGATAGATCTCAAACTCCAGCAGTATATTGAAACACTGCTGGCAGGCAGCCGCGCGGCTGTAGTAGTCACCGATCCGCGCACGGGCGGTGTGCTGGCGCTGGTTTCCACGCCAAGCTATGACCCAAATTTGTTTGTTGACGGTATCTCCAGCAAAGATTATTCCGCATTGCTGAACGACCCGAACACACCGCTGGTGAACCGAGCCACGCAAGGGGTTTATCCACCGGCGTCTACGGTTAAACCTTATGTGGCAGTTTCAGCATTAAGTGCGGGGGTGATCACTCGCAATACTACGCTGTTTGACCCTGGCTGGTGGCAGCTGCCAGGGTCGGAAAAACGTTACCGTGACTGGAAAAAATGGGGCCATGGTCGCCTGAATGTCACAAGATCGCTGGAAGAATCTGCGGATACCTTCTTCTACCAGGTGGCCTACGATATGGGGATCGATCGCCTTTCCGAATGGATGGGTAAATTCGGTTATGGCCATTACACCGGTATCGATCTTGCAGAAGAACGTTCCGGCAACATGCCTACCCGCGAATGGAAACAAAAACGCTTTAAAAAACCGTGGTATCAGGGTGACACCATTCCGGTCGGTATCGGTCAGGGTTACTGGACAGCAACCCCAATCCAGATGAGTAAGGCACTGATGATCCTGATTAATGACGGTGTCGTGAAGGTTCCGCATTTG
Organism: Escherichia sp. MOD1-EC5495; assembly: GCF_002965965.1. Lineage (NCBI taxonomy): Bacteria > Pseudomonadati > Pseudomonadota > Gammaproteobacteria > Enterobacterales > Enterobacteriaceae > Escherichia > Escherichia sp. MOD1-EC5495. Next base: position 224,611 of record NZ_PTRI01000001.1, on the reverse strand, counting down.
CTGATGAGTACCGCCGAAGACGGCAAACAGGTGCCATGGGTACAACCGCATGAACCGCCAGTCGGCGATATTCACTCCGGTTACTGGGAGCTGGCGAAAGACGGTATGTACGGGGTTGCTAACCGCCCTAACGGTACGGCACATAAATACTTTGCCAGCGCACCGTACAAAATTGCGGCGAAATCGGGTACAGCTCAGGTCTTCGGTCTGAAAGCGAACGAAACCTATAATGCGCACAAAATTGCTGAGCGTCTGCGTGACCACAAATTGATGACCGCCTTTGCGCCGTATAACAATCCGCAAGTGGCTGTCGCCATGATTCTGGAGAACGGCGGCGCGGGCCCGGCGGTCGGTACGCTGATGCGCCAGATCCTCGACCACATTATGCTGGGCGATAACAACACCGATCTGCCTGCGGAAAACCCAGCGGTTACCGCAGCGGAGGACCATTAATCATGACGGATAATCCGAATAAAAAAACATTCTGGGATAAAGTCCATCTTGATCCCACGATGCTGCTGATTTTACTGGCATTGCTGGTCTACAGTGCTCTGGTAATCTGGAGTGCCAGCGGCCAGGATATCGGCATGATGGAGCGTAAAATCGGTCAGATCGCAATGGGTCTGGTCATTATGGTCGTAATGGCGCAAATCCCTCCGCGCGTTTATGAAGGCTGGGCGCCCTATCTCTATATCATCTGTATTATTTTGCTGGTGGCGGTAGATGCCTTTGGTGCCATCTCTAAAGGTGCTCAACGCTGGCTGGATCTCGGTATCGTCCGTTTTCAGCCGTCGGAAATTGCCAAAATAGCCGTACCGCTGATGGTGGCGCGCTTTATCAACCGCGATGTTTGTCCGCCGTCGTTAAAAAATACCGCCATCGCGCTGGTGCTGATATTTATGCCCACGCTGCTGGTCGCAGCGCAGCCTGACCTGGGGACATCAATTCTCGTTGCGCTTTCCGGTCTGTTCGTACTGTTCCTCTCTGGCCTTAGCTGGCGCCTAATCGGCGTTGCAGTGGTGCTGGTAGCCGCGTTCATTCCGATTCTGTGGTTCTTCCTGATGCATGATTACCAACGCCAGCGCGTAATGATGCTCCTCGACCCAGAATCAGACCCTCTTGGCGCGGGTTATCACATTATTCAGTCTAAAATAGCTATTGGCTCCGGCGGATTACGCGGCAAAGGCTGGCTGCATGGTACTCAGTCACAGCTTGAATTTCTGCCCGAACGCCATACCGACTTTATCTTCGCGGTACTGGCAGAAGAGCTGGGATTAGTGGGTATTTTGATTCTGCTCGCTCTCTATATTCTGCTGATCATGCGCGGACTGTGGATAGCCGCCAGAGCACAAACCACCTTTGGTCGCGTCATGGCTGGCGGTTTAATGCTGATATTATTCGTTTATGTCTTCGTAAATATTGGTATGGTAAGCGGTATTCTGCCGGTTGTAGGGGTTCCGCTCCCACTGGTCAGTTATGGAGGATCGGCGCTTATAGTGCTGATGGCTGGGTTCGGGATTGTGATGTCAATCCACACCCACAGGAAAATGTTGTCGAAAAGCGTGTAAGAGGTGCGCAATGCGTAAGCAGTGGCTCGGGATCTGCATCGCGGCAGGAATGCTCGCGGCATGTACAAGCGATGATGGTCAGCAACAGACGGTAAGTGTACCGCAGCCTGCGGTATGTAACGGCCCAATAGTTGAGATTGGCGGGGCAGAACCGCGTTTCGAACCACTGAACGCGACAGCGAATCAGGATTACCAGCGCGATGGCAAAAGCTACAAAATCGTGCAGGATCCATCACGCTTTAGTCAGGCTGGCCTGGCTGCTATTTATGATGCCGAACCGGGCAGCAATCTGACGGCCTCAGGTGAAGCATTCGATCCGATGCAGCTAACAGCGGCACACCCGACGCTGCCGATCCCCAGCTACGCGCGAATCACTAACCTGGCTAACGGTCGGATGATTGTGGTGCGCATTAACGATCGTGGTCCCTACGGCAACGACCGCGTAATTTCACTTTCGCGCGCGGCAGCCGACCGTCTTAACACCTCGAACAACACCAAAGTTCGCATCGACCCGATTATCGTCGCCCAGGATGGTTCACTTTCTGGCCCAGGTATGGCTTGTACTACTGTCGCCAAACAGACTTATGCCCTGCCCGCACCACCCGACTTAAGCGGCGGCGCGGGAACAAGCTCAGGGTCTGGCCCGCAGGGTGACATTCTTCCGGTCAGTAATGCGACGCTAAAAAGCGAAGATCCGACCGGCGCGCCGGTAACCAGCAGCGGTTTTCTCGGCGCACCAACCACCTTAGCACCTGGTGTACTGGAGGGCAGCGAACCGACGCCGGCACCGCAGCCAGTGGTCACAGCTCCGGCTTCAACGCCTGCAACAACACCAGCAATGGTGACACCGCAAGCAGCTTCGCAAAATGTCAGCGGTAACTTTATGGTGCAAGTCGGTGCTGTCAGCGATCAGGCGCGCGCTCAACAGTATCAACAGCAGTTAGGACAGAAGTTCGGCGTCCCCGGTCGTGTGACCCAAAACGGCGCAGTCTGGCGGATCCAGCTTGGCCCATTTGCCAGCAAAGCCGAAGCCAGTAGCTTGCAGCAACGTTTACAAACCGAAGCCCAATTACAGTCATTTATTACCACCGCGCAGTAGCGTAAAGCAGGCAACTGAAGTGTCAATTTCTGTAAATGACGTTAACAAAGTCACGCGGAAAGTCAGATGCCTGCCGGTAGTGCATTTGCTATAGTAGGGCACTTTTTTTAATTCCATCACGGATGTCGTAGTTCAGACCATGAATACCATTTCTTCCGCTCGTATCATGAAGCGCCTGGCGCTCACCACGGCTCTTTGCACAGCCTTTATCTCTGCTGCACATGCCGATGACCTGAATATCAAAACTATGATCCCGGGTGTACCGCAGATCGACGCGGAGTCCTACATCCTGATCGACTATAACTCCGGCAAAGTTCTCGCCGAGCAAAATGCAGATGTCCGCCGCGATCCTGCCAGTCTGACCAAAATGATGACCAGCTACGTTATCGGCCAGGCAATGAAAGCGGGTAAATTTAAAGAAACTGATTTAGTGACCATCGGTAATGACGCCTGGGCTACCGGTAACCCGGTGTTTAAAGGTTCTTCGCTGATGTTCCTCAAACCTGGTATGCAAGTACCGGTTTCACAGCTTATCCGTGGTATTAACCTGCAATCCGGTAACGATGCTTGTGTTGCTATGGCAGACTTTGCCGCCGGTAGTCAGGATGCTTTTGTTGGCCTGATGAACAGCTACGTTAACGCGCTGGGTCTGAAAAATACCCACTTCCAGACCGTGCACGGTCTTGACGCTGACGGTCAGTACAGCTCTGCACGTGATATGGCGCTGATCGGCCAGGCACTGATTCGTGATGTGCCAAATGAATACTCTATCTATAAAGAGAAAGAGTTCACCTTTAACGGTATTCGTCAGCTCAACCGTAACGGCCTGCTGTGGGATAACAGCCTGAATGTCGACGGTATCAAAACCGGCCATACTGACAAGGCAGGTTACAACCTTGTTGCTTCCGCGACAGAGGGTCAGATGCGTCTGATCTCGGCAGTCATGGGCGGACGTACTTTCAAAGGCCGTGAAGCTGAAAGTAAAAAACTGCTGACCTGGGGCTTCCGTTTCTTCGAAACCGTTAACCCGCTGAAAGTAGGCAAAGAGTTCGCCTCTGAACCAGTATGGTTTGGTGATTCTGACCGTGCTTCGTTAGGTGTTGATAAAGACGTTTACCTGACCATTCCACGTGGCCGCATGAAAGACCTGAAAGCCAGCTACGTGCTGAACAGCAGTGAGCTTCATGCGCCGCTGCAAAAGAATCAGGTCGTTGGTACTATTAACTTCCAGCTTGACGGCAAAACCATTGAGCAACGTCCGCTGGTGGTGTTGCAGGAAATCCCGGAAGGTAACTTCTTCGGTAAAATCATTGATTACATTAAATTAATGTTCCATCACTGGTTTGGTTGAAAATTGAACACTTGAAAGTGTAATTTCCGCCCCCATATACTAAGCATCAGTAAAAACTCCCGCCTTCTGGCGGGAGTTGCTATTTAATTACGTTACGCCGGAGCTGACATGAAAACCAAACTTAACGAACTGCTTGAATTCCCTACTCCTTTTACCTACAAAGTAATGGGGCAGGCGTTACCTGAGCTGGTTGATCAGGTGGTTGAAGTGGTACAGCGCCATGCGCCAGGTGACTACACCCCAACGGTAAAACCAAGCAGCAAAGGCAACTACCACTCGGTATCTATCACTATCAACGCCACTCATATCGAGCAGGTTGAAACACTGTATGAAGAACTGGGCAAAATCGATATTGTCCGCATGGTTCTGTAACTCGCTTTACCATTACCCGGCCTCCTGGTCGGGTAACTCCCCTCCCTCCTCTGTGATATACTTTTTCTCCACTTTTACTCATTCTCCACGGAGATGCCGTTTTGTATCAGGATAAAATTCTTGTCCGCCAGCTCGGTCTTCAGCCTTACGAGCCAATTTCCCAGGCTATGCATGAATTCACCGATACCCGCGATGAAAATACCCTTGATGAGATCTGGCTGGTCGAGCACTATCCGGTATTCACTCAGGGACAAGCAGGAAAAGCGGAGCATATCTTAATGCCGGGCGATATTCCGGTGATCCAGAGCGACCGTGGCGGTCAGGTGACTTATCACGGCCCAGGTCAGCAGGTAATGTACGTTCTGTTTAATCTTAAACGCCGCAAACTGGGTGTGCGTGAGCTGGTGACCTTACTCGAACAAACGGTAGTGAATACCCTGGCTGAACTGGATATTGATGCACATCCTCGTGCCGATGCTCCGGGTGTCTATGTCGGGGAAAAGAAAATTTGCTCGCTCGGCTTACGTATTCGTCGTGGTTGTTCATTCCACGGCCTGGCATTAAACGTCAATATGGATCTTTCGCCATTTTTACGCATTAACCCTTGTGGTTATGCGGGAATGGAAATGGATAAAATATCGCAATGGAGACCTGATGCGACAACCGATAATGTTGCACCACGGTTGCTGAGAAATATTTTAGCACTGCTAAATAATCCTGCCGTAGAATATATACCTGCTTAACGACGCTCATAAATGACCCAACTTGCACTGGGTCATTACTCATGCCCACATTTATGTCCTCTTTAACCGTTGCTGGCCTCTGGAGAGATAGCCCTTTTCAGCATTAAATGAGAAGCAAATGGATTTTGCTGCCTATTACAACAAATTCATCCGGCGTGCCCCAGACTTCATGAATGATTGGTGTTACCGATAACGCCATTTGAAAAAATTATTGTTACAGCCAGATCACAGAGATAAACGACAAAATGGCACAAACCAACAACAATTTTACATTTTCGCGACCGCTTTGGCTGCTTTCTGGACCGTTTCAATGATATACTGCCAGTCGTTAATTCAAAAATAGTTGATAATTACAACAATCTATTGAGTTGAACGCTTTCCTTCGTAATTCGCAACTGGAACACGCACGCTATGAGTAAACCCATTGTGATGGAACGCGGTGTTAAATACCGCGATGCCGATAAGATGGCCCTTATCCCGGTTAAAAACGTGGCAACAGAGCGCGAAGCCCTGCTGCGCAAGCCGGAATGGATGAAAATCAAGCTTCCTGCAGACTCTACACGTATCCAGGGCATCAAAGCCGCAATGCGCAAAAATGGCCTGCATTCTGTCTGCGAGGAAGCCTCCTGCCCTAACCTGGCAGAATGCTTCAACCACGGTACAGCAACGTTTATGATCCTCGGCGCTATTTGTACCCGCCGTTGTCCGTTCTGTGACGTTGCCCACGGTCGCCCGGTAGCTCCGGATGCCAATGAGCCGGTGAAACTGGCACAGACCATTGCTGATATGGCGCTGCGTTATGTGGTTATCACCTCCGTTGACCGTGATGACCTGCGCGATGGCGGTGCCCAGCACTTTGCGGATTGTATTACAGCCATTCGGGAAAAAAGCCCGGAAATCAAAATTGAAACTCTGGTGCCGGATTTCCGTGGTCGTATGGATCGCGCGCTGGATATTCTGACCGCCACGCCGCCAGACGTGTTCAACCACAACCTGGAAAACGTACCACGTATTTACCGTCAGGTACGTCCGGGCGCGGATTACAACTGGTCGCTGAAACTATTAGAACGCTTTAAAGAAGCTCATCCGGAAATCCCGACCAAATCTGGTTTAATGGTGGGTCTGGGCGAAACCAATGAAGAAATTATTGAAGTGATGCGCGATCTGCGTCGTCATGGTGTGACCATGTTAACGCTGGGGCAATATTTGCAGCCAAGCCGTCATCACCTGCCGGTTCAACGTTACGTTAGCCCGGATGAGTTCGACGAAATGAAAGCTGAGGCACTGGCGATGGGCTTTACCCATGCTGCATGTGGCCCGTTTGTCCGTTCTTCCTACCACGCCGATTTGCAGGCGAAAGGGATGGAAGTTAAGTAATCCTGTAATAATTACTTACATCTGTCTGATAAAAACCCGCTATCTGAAGCGGGTTTTTTTATCGAACAAGATATTGAGGGAGCGTCCTGCTCGCCACGTCACTCTTTATGAGAGAGCTTTTCAGCCTGAAGATCAACGTCTGCGCCTTTCTTCGCCGCAGCATCGTCATCATTCATCGCTTTCTTGAATCCTTTGATAGCCGCTCCAAGGTCTCCGCCCAGCGTACGTAACTTCTTAGTCCCAAACAGCAGAACGACCAGTGCCGCAACTACCAGCAGTTTGGTAATACTAATCTCACCCATAGATACCTTCTTGACATAAAACCGGCAACAGAACGCGCCTTAAAAACCAGAGAATATTAACGGTCATTCGACGCGCGCACACAATAGCAATCTGTAACAAGGTGAATCAAGCGCCGAATAAAAAAACATCATAATAATTGCGGTGGCGCAAACCGTCGGTTGTTTAAGACGGGGAGTTGTGCACGTACCTGACGCACGCGTTCAGGTGTCACTTCCGCCATGATTAAGGCCGGCATTTCTGCCGCCGCCGCAATGGTGACGCCAAAGGGATCTATAATCCGGCTTTGCCCGATATTTTTGTTCCCGCACTCCCCTGCCGCCACCATATAACAGGTGGTATCCAGAGCACGAGCGGCAAGCAACGTTGACCAGTGATGCTCTTTGAGCGGTCCGCGAACCCAGGCTGCCGGAAGGACCAGGATTTCTGCTCCCTGTATGGCCTGTGCCAACGCCAGCTCCGGAAAGCGTAAGTCATAGCAGGTCATCAGCCCAACTTTCATGCCTTCGACCTCCAGTAACGGGGCTATTTCATTACCCGCATCAACATGACGCGACTCCTGAATGGAGAACGCATCATAAAGATGCAGTTTGGCATAACGAGCGACAATTTTTCCCGCCTGAAGAGCCACCAGCATATTCCATGCGCGCCCCGGCGCAGAGGGAACATGAATCGTCAGAATCGTCGTCATCATGTTACGTTTACTTTCCCGCAATAAACGCCCGATAAATTGGCCTTCCAGCAGCTGCGCTGATTTAACAGATAGATCCGGATCATGATCGTCTCGCGCCAGCAAGGCTTCCGGCAGGACAAACAACGAGACGTCGTTTTCCGCCGCCTGCGCCATCAACGAGGCGCAAATTTCAGCGTTCTTTTCCCACACGGATGTAACAGCAAACTGTCCTGCGGCAACCAGCATTACCACCTCCTGTCAGAGTCGTAAAATTCGCCAACGACGATTATTCGGCGTTACACTTATCACTCATACAAATCAAATAGCAGGATTTTGCAGTGTTACAACTCCTTTTAGCAGTTTTTATTGGCGGTGGTACGGGAAGCGTGGCGAGATGGCTGTTAAGTATGCGATTTAACCCGCTGCATCAGGCGATTCCTTTGGGAACACTGGCAGCAAACCTGATCGGCGCATTCATCATAGGTATGGGATTTGCCTGGTTCAGTCGGATGACGAACATTGATCCAGTGTGGAAAGTGTTAATCACCACCGGGTTTTGTGGCGGGTTGACAACCTTCTCAACATTTTCAGCAGAAGTGGTGTTTTTATTGCAGGAAGGGCGTTTTGGCTGGGCATTACTGAACGTCTTCGTAAACCTGTTAGGTTCTTTTGCCATGACAGCACTGGCTTTCTGGTTGTTTTCAGCATCAACTGCACACTAAAGACCAAAAAAAACCCGCTGATTAAGCGGGTTTTGAATTCTTGCTGACGTATCTTACAGAGCGATTACGTTTGCAGCAGAAGGGCCTTTGGCACCGTTAGTGATTTCGAACTCTACACGCTGACCTTCAGCAAGAGTTTTAAAACCATTAGTCTGGATTGCAGAGAAGTGTACGAACACATCTTTGCTGCCGTCTTCCGGAGTAATGAAACCGAATCCTTTGGACTCATTAAACCACTTAACGTTACCTTTAATCTTAGACATCAAAATTACCTTTACATGAAAAATAGACACAAATGCTGTGTCGGTTACCAGTACACCAATTGTGGTACGCTTTGTCCAGTGCAACTTTGCTAAAAAGTGATAAAAGTCGCGTTATTTTTGGTGATACTTGCCTTACACTATGATTTTTAAGGGTTTTGCAAAAACATAACTTGTCTAAAACTGAAACCGCATCCAGGCAAAGTAAACATTGCCATTGTCGCAGGTGCCAGGAATACAGGTCATCTGAAAAGTAGCCAGCCCATAGCCTACAGAAACCAATGGCAGTAACACCGGGACAGGTATGTCGTTCCCATTAGCACGCGCCGTTACGTACAAACCGTACCCGTTACCTTTCTCATCTCAACGCAACTGAGCCAAACCGCTGCCCCACGATTTTTCGCTATAGCGATCGTTTTTTCTTTGTCATAAGCGAAAAGTGAATGCCAGGTGATGGCGGGAATATACAATTCATAATGTTCTGGCTGCTGCCAGGTTTTACCGAGACTCTATCTAAATGTGATAATCCATAGCTCCGTGCCAGCAGAAACTTAGTCAACACGGATTAGCGCAATAAAAACAAGAGGAATTACGGCAATAAATTTACTTACGCCCATTAGTGACCATGAAATACTTATCAGAAATCCACTATCAGCATTGCTAAACTAAAATAAACAAACCTTAATTACTCCAACCTAAAGAACAAACTTAATATTTAATAGCGTTATAAAAGAAAATATCATCAAGTTATTCCGGAGACTTAATCGGTATTTTTCTTTCATATAGCCGCTTAATCAAAAAATTTCGTCCCGACACGTTTCGAAACTGACAACAAAAAATCTTATTTTTTAATCACATGCAATAATAACCCAGCAAGCCAATATCCATTACACTACCAGCACGCGTATAAAGAAAATCATTTTCTACGTAAAAAACAATCCTCCACCAAAACAATTAACAAAACTGCATCAATTACTTATCAATTAGCACACATAATCATATTAATAAATACCGGTCATAAAAATGCATTTTGTTATTCAGGTATAAAAAACAAAAACACCAATGTCTTAATGGTAGCTTTTCTTGATTTTAATCAGCATTCGCCCCCCATTTATTCGGCATATTTTCTCTTTAGTCTTAGGAATTTGTTATTATTTATCTTGGAGTCTGGAACAGGAAAAATTATGCTGACATTCATTGAGCTCCTTATTGGAGTTATGGTTATTGTGGGTGTAGCTCGCTACATCATTAAAGGGTATTCCGCCACCGGGGTATTATTTGCAGGTGGTCTGTTATTGCTGATTATCAGTGCCATTATGGGGCACAAAGTTTTACCTGCCAGCCAGACTTCAACGGGCTACAGTGCCACGGATATCGTTGAATACATTAAAATATTGCTGATGAGTCGCGGTGGCGACCTTGGCATGATGATTATGATGCTGTGCGGTTTTGCCGCTTATATGACCCATATCGGCGCAAATGATATGGTCGTCAAGCTGGCGTCAAAACCGCTGCAGTACATAAATTCCCCTTACCTGCTGATGATTGCCGCCTATTTTGTTGCCTGCCTGATGTCACTGGCAGTTTCCTCCGCAACGGGCCTGGGCGTTTTACTGATGGCAACGTTGTTCCCGGTCATGGTGAACGTGGGTATTAGTCGCGGCGCGGCAGCTGCCATTTGCGCCTCACCGGCGGCGATTATTCTCGCACCAACTTCCGGTGATGTGGTGCTGGCGGCGCAGGCTTCCGAAATGCCGTTAATTGACTTCGCCTTCAAAACGACGCTGCCTATCTCAATTGCCGCAATTATCGGCATGGCGATTGCCCATTTTTTCTGGCAGCGTTATCTGGATAAAAAAGAGCACATCTCTCATGAAATGTTAGATGTCAGCGAAATCACTACCACCGCTCCCGCGTTTTACGCCATTCTGCCGTTCACACCGATCATTGGCGTGCTATTTTTTGACGGCAAATGGGGTCCGCAATTACATATCATCACCATTCTGGTGATATGTATGCTGATTGCCTCCGTTCTGGAATTTATTCGCAGCTTTAATACTCAAAAAGTCTTTTCTGGCCTCGAAGTGGCTTATCGCGGCATGGCTGATGCCTTCGCTAACGTGGTAATGCTATTAGTTGCGGCAGGGGTTTTTGCTCAGGGTCTTAGCACCATTGGCTTTATCCAAAGCCTGATCTCAATCGCTACCTCGTTTGGTTCAGCGAGCATTATCCTCATGCTGGTGCTGGTTATCCTGACGATGCTGGCGGCGGTGACTACGGGTTCCGGCAATGCGCCATTCTATGCATTCGTTGAGATGATCCCGAAACTGGCGCACTCTTCTGGTATTAACCCGGCATACCTGACTATTCCAATGCTCCAGGCGTCAAACCTGGGTCGCACGATTTCGCCTGTCTCTGGCGTGGTGGTTGCGGTTGCCGGGATGGCAAAAATTTCGCCTTTTGAAGTGGTTAAACGCACCTCGGTGCCGGTGCTTGTTGGGCTGGTGATTGTCATCGTGGCTACAGAGTTGATTGTACCCGGTACAGCCGCCGCAGTTACAGGTAAATAATTCTCCTTGCCGGAGGTATGCTTCCTCCGGCACTCTCTTCAGCCACTGTGGTAAATGCGCTGTGGCCTGCCAACTTTACCGTGAACAATTTCAGCAATAACAAGATGGCGGCTGGCGCAATATTCAAGATAACGTCTGGCTGTAGTGCGACTGATGGTCAATGCCTGCGCTACCGTCTCCGCCGTATGTTGCACACCTGGCTCTTTGAAAAGTTTCCGCACTGCGTTAAGTGTCAACGCATCAATACCAGTCGGAAGATCGTCCTTCGGTTCGCCACGCGCATAAGCGTTAAACATCTCATCAATTTGCTTCTGACTGGCACTATCAATACTTTCCAGCATATGTTTACGCTGGCGAAAACGGGTCAACGTCTGTCCCAGACGCTCATAAGCAATTGGTTTTATCAGATAATCAAACACACCACAGCGTACTGCTTCAGACACCGTTTCCATATCGCTGGCAGCAGTAGTAAACACCACGTCACCAGGATAATGCGCCTGCACCAGTTCATGCAGTAAATTAATTCCCCTACCGTCAGGGAGATAGTTATCCAGCAAGATAAGCCCCGGCTTAAAACGCTCGATCATCATTCGGGCCTGCGCCAGGTTTCCCGCCAGCAATATCTGACTGAATCCGGGAATGTGACGAATATATTCCGCATGCATCTCTGCCAGCGGCGTTTCGTCCTCAACGATCAATAGAGTTAATGGAGCTGTCATTAGGTTTCACTTTCGGAATATAGATTGAAAATAAAGTACCGCAGGGGTCATTCTCTTCAAGAGTGATAACTCCACCGCAGCGCGTTACATAGCTGGCAATAAGATACAACCCAATGCCATGCTCACCGGGTTCATCAGCACGCGTACTGACGCCCTGCTCAAATATTTTGTCGCGCAGAGCCTCTGGGACGCCGCAACCCTGATCGGCGACTTCAATCACCACATCAGCGCCTTCATCACTCAAATATAATTCGACGATCTTATTCCCTTCATCGCTGCGCAAACTGGCTTCGAAGGCGTTATCGAGTAAGTTGCCCACAATCGCCGCAAACTCAGTGCTGTCCAGCCCTGGCGGCAGTTGAGAAAGCTGGCTACCGGGGACGATTGTCATTTTTAGCCCCAGTTCGCGGGCGCGCTGTACTTTGCCAAACAACAGCCCCGCCACCTGGCGATCGGCAAAGGCTTCGCGCAGGCTGTCAATAAGCTGTTGCTGAGCCTGGGACTCCCCCTGAACCATCGCCAGCACGCGATCATACTCTTTCATCTGCAACAGACCATTGAGCGTAGACATCCAATTGAGATGTTCATGACGCAATGTGCGCAGGCTTTCAACGTATTGTTTAATTTGCGTCAGTTGTGCGTTAAGGGTGGAAATTTCGTCTTTACTACGAAAGCTGATAATTGCCCCCAGCAAATCATCACCAGAACGAATAGCCTCCCGATTAGCAATGACGCTCAGGCCGTTAAAATTTGTCACCACATCCTGGCGTTTTTCATCAATCTGCTCGGTGAAGAAATCGGCGGGTCTGACCACTTCTGCAATGGGTCTGCCCAGCCACTGCCGCCCCGGGGAACTCAGTCCCAGCATTTTTCTTGCGTTACGGTTGATGGCGGTTATGTCACCGTGCGGGTCTACTGCAATCAGCCCTTCATAAACCGAACTAAACAGCGCCTCCTGCTGACGAACAACGCGCGCAATTTGCTTCGGTTCCATCCCCATCATCTGGCGGCGGATATGTGCGGCTAAGAACCACGACAACAGCATCAGAATACCCAGCAGCACGACAAATACGCCGGCCATTGGTAATAAAAATTCGGCGCGCCAGCTATCGATTTTACTGACAAGGTAACCCACCGACACCACGCCGATGACTTTGCCATCATCATCAAAGATTGGTGTTTTGGCACGCATCGCCATACCAATTGACCCTTTCCCGGTGATGAAGTAGCTCTCCCCTTTCTCCAGCGCGCCGGGTTTGGTGAACTGCATGGGATAACCAATTTTCTCGGGATTAGGATGGTAAAGACGGATCGAGTTGCGGTCACCTATCACCACGTAGTCGAAATCAGTATCTCTTTGCAATTTATTGGCGATGGTCGCCAGCCGTTTGTAATTACGCGTTTTAACTGCCGTGATGATGCTGTCATTGGAGGCAATAATTTTCGCCTGATTCATTGCCATATCGCGCACATGAAGCGTTAAATAGTCCTCAAAACTGGCCGTGAAATATTGTGCCAGTGCTGCGATGACAAATATTGAGAACACCAGAATCAGCAGGAAGATACGCAACGGAAATGCCAGTCGTTCGAAAAAAGCAAACTGTTTATTCTCATTAAACTGCAACATTGTTTTCCTTGCGGGGTAAACCCTGTCTTTTGGTGAATGTAATTAAAATGTTGAATCTCGATATATAAAAATCAAATATAATCGTGGCAAAATTCATTCATTAAATCAATTAAATAACTTAAAACCACGCACTAATCCGCAATTACATTAATTAAAAAACTTAAAACCATTAAATAAATAAAAAACCACTAACTCTATGTGAAATAAATCAAAATTTCACGCCGCAATACTCCTTAGGATGTATGGCAAAAGGAGAAACAGATATACCTCGCTCGCTGCCCTTTCTCCCAACTGAAAATAAAAGGTTATCAGTTTGCAACACTGAATAACATTCATTGCAAATTGATAACAACACATACCTTCAGGATATGACTTATTATGTTCGGCAATGATATTTTCACCCGGGTAAAACGTTCAGAAAATAAAAAAATGGCAGAAATTGCCCAATTTCTGCATGACAATGATTTGAGCGTTGACACAACAGTCGAAGTATTTATTACCGTAACTCGCAATGAAAAGCTTATCGCTTGCGGTGGAATCGCCGGAAATATTATTAAGTGCGTCGCTATCAGCGAATCTGTTCGCGGTGAAGGACTGGCGCTGACATTAGCCACCGAACTGATAAACCTCGCCTATGAACGACACAGCACGCATCTGTTTATTTATACCAAAACCGAATACGAGGCGCTGTTCCGCCAGTGCGGTTTTTACACGCTGACCAGCGTACCTGGCGTGATGGTGTTGATGGAAAACAGTGCCACACGTCTGAAACGCTATGCCGAGTCACTAAAAAAATTTCGTCATGAAGGGAACAAAATTGGCTGCATTGTGATGAACGCCAATCCCTTTACTAACGGTCACCGTTATCTGATTCAACAGGCAGCGGCACAGTGTGACTGGCTGCATCTGTTTTTAGTCAAAGAAGATTCTTCGCGCTTTCCCTATGAAGACCGGCTGGATCTGGTGTTGAAAGGCACCGCCGATATTCCGCGCCTGACCGTGCATCGCGGCTCCGAATACATCATCTCCCGCGCCACGTTCCCCTGCTACTTCATTAAAGAACAGAGCGTCATTAACCATTGTTACACCGAAATTGATCTGAAGATTTTCCGTCAGTACCTCGCTCCCGCACTGGGCGTTACCCATCGCTTTGTTGGTACTGAACCTTATTGCCGCGTGACCGCCCAGTACAACCAGGATATGCGCTACTGGCTGGAAACACCGACTATCTCCGCACCGCCCATTGAACTGGTTGAAATTGAGCGGCTGCGTTACCAGGAGATGCCGATATCCGCTTCCCGGATACGCCAACTGCTGGTGAAAAACGATCTCACGGCTATCGCGCCGCTGGTTCCGGCAGCCACGCTGCATTACTTGCAGAATCTGCTTGAACACTCCCGCCAGGACGCGGCAGCTCGTCAAAAGACCCCCGCATGAGAAACAGGTGAAAAATGAAAATAAACCAGCCCGCCGTTGCAGGCACCCTTGAGTCTGGGGATGTGATGATACGCATCGCCCCGCTCGATACGCAGGATATCGACCTGCAAATCAACAGCAGCGTTGAGAAACAGTTTGGCGATGCGATTCGCACCACCATTCTGGACGTTCTCGCCCGCTATAACGTGCGCGGCGTACAGCTGAATGTCGATGACAAAGGCGCACTGGACTGCATTTTACGTGCACGACTGGAAGCCCTGCTGGCGCGCGCCAGCGGTATCCCGGCTCTGCCATGGGAGGATTGCCAATGATTTCCGCTTCGCTGCAACAACGTAAAACCCGCACCCGCCGCAGCATGTTGTTTGTGCCTGGCGCTAATGCCGCGATGGTCAGCAACTCTTTCATCTACCCGGCAGATGCCCTGATGTTTGACCTCGAAGACTCCGTGGCGCTGCGTGAAAAAGACACCGCTCGCCGCATGGTTTACCACGCACTGCAACATCCTCTGTATCGCGACATTGAAACCATTGTGCGTGTAAACGCACTGGATTCCGAATGGGGCGTTAACGACCTGGAAGCCGTCGTTCGTGGTGGCGCAGACGTTGTGCGTCTGCCGAAAACTGACACCGCTCAGGATGTGCTGGATATCGAAAAAGAGATCCTGCGTATTGAAAAAGCCTGTGGACGTGAACCTGGCAGCACCGGTTTGCTGGCAGCGATTGAATCTCCGCTGGGTATTACCCGTGCGGTAGAAATCGCTCACGCATCTGAACGTTTAATCGGTATCGCGCTGGGTGCGGAAGACTACGTGCGCAACCTGCGTACAGAACGCTCACCGGAAGGTACGGAACTGCTGTTCGCTCGCTGCTCCATTTTGCAGGCCGCGCGCTCTGCCGGTATCCAGGCGTTCGATACGGTCTATTCCGACGCTAACAATGAAGCCGGATTCCTGCAAGAAGCTGCACATATCAAACAGCTGGGCTTTGATGGCAAATCGCTGATCAACCCGCGTCAGATTGATCTGCTGCACAACCTCTACGCACCAACCCAGAAAGAAGTGGATCACGCACGCCGCGTCGTAGAAGCCGCTGAAGCTGCCGCTCGCGAAGGCCTCGGCGTGGTTTCCCTGAACGGCAAGATGGTTGACGGTCCGGTTATCGATCGTGCCCGTCTGGTGCTCTCCCGCGCAGAACTTTCCGGCATCCGCGAAGAATAAGGCAATCAAAATGACGCAGAAAATTGAACAATCTCAACGACAAGAACGGGTAGCGACCTGGAATCGTCGCGCTGAATGCGATCTTGCCGCTTTCCAGAACTCGCCAAAGCAAACCTACCAGGCTGAAAAAGCGCGCGATCGCAAACTGTGCGCCAACCTGGAAGACGCTATTCGTCGTTCTGGTTTAAAGGACGGCATGACCGTCTCCTTCCACCACGCTTTCCGTGGCGGTGACCTGACCGTCAATATGGTGATGGACGTCATCGCGAAGATGGGCTTTAAAAACCTGACACTGGCGTCCAGCTCTTTGAGCGACTGCCATGCGCCGCTGGTAGAACATATTCGTCAGGGTGTGGTCACCCGCATTTATACCTCTGGTCTGCGCGGCCCACTGGCGGAAGAAATTTCCCGTGGTCTGCTGGCTGAACCGGTACAAATCCACTCTCACGGTGGTCGTGTGCATCTGGTACAGAGCGGTGAACTGAATATCGACGTGGCTTTCCTCGGCGTCCCGTCCTGCGACGAATTTGGTAATGCCAACGGCTACACCGGTAAAGCCTGCTGCGGTTCTCTCGGCTATGCGATGGTCGATGCCGACAACGCAAAACAAGTCGTGATGCTCACCGAAGAACTGCTGCCTTATCCGCATAACCCGGCCAGTATTGAACAGGATCAGGTCGATCTGATCGTCAAAGTCGATCGCGTTGGTGATGCCGCAAAAATCGGCGCAGGCGCGACCCGTATGACCACTAACCCGCGCGAACTGCTGATTGCCCGCAGCGCAGCAGATGTGATTGTCAACTCCGGCTACTTCAAAGAAGGTTTTTCCATGCAGACCGGCACCGGCGGCGCTTCGCTGGCAGTCACCCGTTTCCTGGAAGACAAAATGCGTAGCCGCGATATTCGCGCCGACTTCGCCCTCGGCGGTATTACCGCAACGATGGTTGATCTGCATGAAAAAGGGCTGATCCGCAAACTGCTGGATGTGCAGAGCTTTGACAGCCACGCTGCGCAATCGCTGGCTCGTAACCCGAATCACATCGAAATCAGCGCCAACCAGTACGCCAACTGGGGTTCGAAAGGCGCATCGGTTGATCGTCTCGACGTGGTGGTACTGAGCGCGCTGGAAATTGATACCCAGTTCAACGTCAACGTGCTGACCGGCTCTGACGGCGTACTGCGTGGCGCTTCCGGTGGTCACTGCGATACCGCGATTGCATCCGCCCTTTCCATCATCGTCGCACCGCTGGTGCGCGGTCGTATTCCGACCCTGGTGGATAACGTGCTGACCTGCATCACCCCGGGTTCCAGCATCGATATCCTGGTTACCGACCACGGTATCGCCGTTAACCCGGCACGCCCGGAACTGGCAGAGCGTCTGCAGGAAGCGGGCATTAAAGTGGTCTCCATTGAGTGGCTGCGCGAACGCGCGCGTCTGCTGACCGGTGAACCACAGCCGATTGAATTCACCGACCGCGTCGTTGCCGTCGTGCGTTACCGCGATGGCTCGGTGATTGATGTTGTACATCAGGTGAAGGAATAAGCCATGCACCTGCTCCCTGAACTCGCCAGCCACCATGCGGTTTCGATTCCCGAGTTGCTTATAAGCCGGGATGAAAGGCAAGCACGGCAACACGCCTGGCTCAAGCGCCATCCTGTTCCACTGGTCTCCTTTACCGTGGTTGCGCCTGGGCCGGTTAAAGACAGCGAGGTCACACGCCGGATTTTTAATCATGGCGTGACTGCCCTGCGTGCTTTAGCCGCAAAACAGGGCTGGCAAATTCAGGAGCAGGCTGCACTGGTTTCCGCCAGCGGGCCGGAGGGCATGTTGAGCATTGCCGCACCGGCTCGCGACCTCAAGCTCGCAACCATTGAGCTTGAGCATAGTCATGCTCTCGGGCGTTTGTGGGATATCGATGTCCTGACGCCCGAAGGCGAAATTCTCTCCCGCCGCGATTATTCGCTGCCGCCTCGCCGCTGCCTGTTGTGCGAGCAAAGTGCAGCCGTTTGTGCGCGTGGAAAAACGCATCAACTGACCGATTTACTCAACCGTATGGAGGCGCTGCTGAACGATGTCGATGCCTGCAACGTCAACTAAAACCACAAAGCTTGCGACGTCATTAATCAATGACTATGCCCTTCTGGGCTGGCGCGCCATGCTGACTGAAGTCAATCTGTCACCGAAACCCGGTCTCGTGGATCGCATTAACTGCGGTGCGCACAAAGATATGTCGCTGGAAGATTTCCACCGTAGCGCGCTGGCGATTCAGGGCTGGTTACCACGTTTCATTGAATTTGGTGCCTGTAGTGCAGAAATGGCACCAGAATCGGTACTCAGCGGATTACGCCCAATTGGTATGGCCTGCGAAGGCGATATGTTCCGCGCTACCGCAGGTGTAAACACCCATAAAGGCAGTATTTTTTCTTTAGGGCTGATGTGTGCGGCAATTGGTCGTTTGCTTCAGCTCAACCAGCCGGTAACGCCCAAAACCGTTTGTGCGACGGCAGCCAGTTTTTGCCGTGGTCTGACCGATCGCGAACTGCGCACCAATAATCCACAACTGACGGCAGGCCAACGGTTATATCAGCAACTTGGCCTTACCGGTGCGCGCGGTGAAGCCGAAGCGGGCTACCCGCTGGTTATCAACCGCGCCCTCCCGCATTACCTCACTCTGCTGGATCAGGGGCTGGATCCTGAACTGGCATTGCTCGATACCTTGCTCCTGCTGATGGCGATTAACGGCGATACCAACGTCGCATCGCGCGGTGGCGAAGGGGGCCTGCGCTGGCTACAGCGCCAGGCGCAAACACTATTGCAAAAAGGGGGCATCCGAACCCCCGCCGATCTCGATTATCTCCGGCAGTTCGACAGGGAGTGTATCGAACGAAATCTCAGTCCAGGCGGCAGCGCCGACCTGCTGATTCTTACCTGGTTTTTAGCACAGATTTAAAAATTTAAGCACTTGATAAATTTGGAAATATTAATTTTCGGAGAACCCGTATGTCTTTAGCAAAAGATAAGATATGGAAATTATTGGCCCCACTGGTGGTGATGGGCGTCATGTTTCTTATCCCTGTACCCGACGGTATGCCGCCGCAGGCATGGCATTACTTCGCCGTGTTTGTGGCAATGATTGTCGGCATGATCCTCGAGCCAATTCCGGCAACAGCGATCAGTTTTATTGCAGTGACTATTTGCGTTATTGGCAGTAATTACCTGCTCTTTGACGCCAAAGAATTAGCTGACCCCGCTTTTACTGCCCAAAAACAGGCGCTGAAATGGGGACTGGCTGGTTTTTCCAGTACCACTGTCTGGCTGGTATTTGGCGCATTTATCTTTGCATTAGGGTATGAAGTTTCCGGATTAGGCCGCCGTATTGCCCTTTTCCTGGTAAAATTCATGGGTAAACGCACGCTGACGTTGGGTTATGCAATTGTCATTATCGACATTCTGCTGGCTCCGTTTACACCGTCTAACACCGCACGTACCGGGGGGACGGTTTTCCCGGTCATTAAAAACCTGCCGCCGCTATTTAAATCATTCCCGAACGATCCGTCTGCACGTCGCATTGGCGGTTATTTAATGTGGATGATGGTCATCAGTACCAGTCTGAGTTCCTCCATGTTTGTCACCGGTGCAGCACCAAACGTGCTGGGTCTGGAGTTCGTCAGCAAAATTGCCGGTATCCAGATTAGCTGGTTGCAGTGGTTCCTCTGCTTCCTGCCAGTTGGGGTTATCTTACTTATCATTGCGCCGTGGCTTTCCTACGTGCTGTACAAACCGGAAATCACACACAGTGAAGAAGTGGCAACCTGGGCGGGTGATGAACTAAAAACCATGGGTGCGCTGACACGCAGAGAGTGGACGCTGATTGGTCTTGTTCTGCTCAGCTTAGGTTTGTGGGTATTTGGTAGTGAAGTCATTAACGCCACTGCAGTTGGCCTGCTGGCGGTTTCGCTGATGCTGGCGCTGCACGTTGTGCCGTGGAAAGACATTACCCGCTATAACAGCGCATGGAACACGCTGGTCAACCTGGCAACACTGGTTGTTATGGCTAATGGCCTGACCCGTTCTGGCTTTATCGACTGGTTCGCCAGCACCATGAGTACTCACCTGGAAGGCTTCTCACCAAACGCCACAGTGATTGTACTGGTTCTGGTCTTCTACTTTGCACACTACCTGTTTGCCAGCCTCTCTGCGCATACCGCAACCATGCTGCCGGTCATTCTGGCCGTCGGTAAAGGTATTCCGGGCGTACCGATGGAACAACTGTGTATCCTGCTGGTTCTGTCTATCGGTATCATGGGCTGCCTGACGCCATATGCAACCGGTCCAGGGGTTATTATTTACGGCTGCGGCTATGTGAAATCGAAAGATTACTGGCGTCTTGGCGCTATCTTCGGGGTGATTTATATTGCCATGCTGCTTCTGGTAGGCTGGCCGATTCTCGCCATGTGGAACTAATACGTTCGTCAAACGCTGAATAAATCATCACGCCCGCCAGGTAAGCCCACCTGGCGGGCTTTTTTATGATTTAATAGATAGTATTCAGTGTATGTATGAGTTCCACACCCATTATGAAAGCATTCTGGCGTAACGCCGCGTTGCTCGCGGTTTCTCTGCTTCCCTTCTCTTCTGCCAACGCCGTAGCGTTGCAGGCAAAACAGTATGGCGATTTTGATCGCTATGTCCTGGCCCTCTCGTGGCAAACCGGATTTTGCCAGAGTCAACACGATCGAAATCGTAACGAACGAGATGAATGTCGCCTGCAAACCGAAACGACCAACAAAGCTGATTTTCTGACCGTTCATGGTCTGTGGCCGGGGTTGCCAAAATCAGTTGCAGCGCGTGGCGTTGATGAACGCCGCTGGATGCGCTTCGGCTGCGCCGCTCGTCCAATCCCGAACTTGCCGGAAGCTCGCGCCAGCCGGATGTGTTCCTCACCGGAAACCGGGTTATCGCTGGAAACCGCAGCTAAACTGAGTGAAGTTATGCCGGGGGCTGGCGGACGCTCTTGTCTGGAACGTTACGAATACGCGAAACATGGTGCCTGTTTTGGTTTTGACCCGGATGCTTATTTCGGCACGATGGTGCGTCTGAATCAAGAAATTAAAGAGAGCGCAGCCGGAAAATTCCTCGCGGATAACTACGGAAAAACCGTGAGCCGCAGTGACTTTGACGCCGCCTTTGCCAAAAGTTGGGGGAAAGAGAACGTCAAAGCGGTCAAGTTAACGTGCCAGGGTAACCCGGCGTATTTGACTGAAATCCAGATTTCGATAAAAGCTGACGCCATTAACGCACCGCTCTCAGCAAACTCATTCTTACCACAACCACACCCTGGCAACTGTGGCAAAGCCTTTGTGATTGATAAAGCGGGTTATTAATGATCAGATCTGTAAAACGTCGTAGCGCGTTTTACATAAAACATGATGATTAATATATATACATAATGCGCTGCATTGAGGAATTACCTGAATGTGACGTATATCACTTCAAAGAGTGAGCAACAGTCAGTATTATCATATGAGTTAAACCCTCGCCGCCTGACGGTGAGGGTTTTCTTTTGGGTATGTTTATCTGCGACACTCGCAGTACCGACGACATGGAGTAAAAATGTCCAGACCAACTATCATCATTAACGACCTGGATGCCGAACGCATCGATATTCTGCTGGAGCAACCCGCCTATGCCGGTTTGCCAATCGCCGACGCGTTAAACGCAGAGTTGGATCGCGCCCAAATGTGTTCACCAGAAGAGATGCCACACGACGTGGTGACGATGAACAGCCGGGTTAAATTCCGCAATCTTAGCGATGGCGAAGTGCGTGTGCGCACGCTGGTGTATCCGGCCAAAATGACCGACAGCAATACTCAGCTTTCCGTGATGGCTCCGGTGGGTGCCGCACTGCTGGGACTTCGCGTTGGCGATACCATTCACTGGGAACTTCCGGGCGGCACCGCAACCCACCTTGAAGTGCTGGAACTCGAATACCAGCCTGAAGCCGCTGGCGACTACCTGCTTTAATCCCATCTGCACAAGCGTTTACTCGCTTTGCCCAGAGGATGCATCCGCATCCTCTTTCTGTTCAAATATCAACCAGACTTATCATTTTGCTCTTCCCCGCTACGTTCTAATCTGAACAGGTTATCAACCTGCGGACTCCATTATGAGTGAAGCTCTTGGTATTACAGTGCTTTATATTTTCATCGCGGCAATACTCGTTGTCGCGGTGCTATACCTTGAGCAACACTGGTAGTGTTTATGTTAATATATTTTACCAATCAATATTTAATAGATATAAAATCAACGTCGCAAATCACAGAACTGCAATCAATAATGTGATGTTATGTATTCATGCAACAGCAAGGAGAGAATGCTTATGTACAAAACAATCATTATGCCGGTAGACGTATTTGAAATGGAATTAAGCGACAAAGCCGTTCGTCATGCTGAATTTCTCGCCCAGGATGATGGTGTAATTCATTTACTCCATGTATTACCTGGCGCCGCAAGCCTTAGTCTGCACCGTTTTGCTGCCGATGTGCGTCGTTTCGAAGAGCATTTGCAACATGAGGCGGAAGAACGCCTACAGACAATGGTTGGTCATTTCAATATTGATCCCTCCCGTATCAAACCACATGTCCGCTTTGGTAGCGTGCGGGATGAGGTGAACGAGTTAGCCAAAGAACTGAATGCAGATGTAGTGGTTATCGGTTCGCGTAATCCATCAATTTCAACCCATCTGTTAGGTTCTAACGCTTCCAGCGTGATCCGCCATGCTAATCTGCCTGTATTAGTCGTTCGTTAACAGATTAACGTATTTATGATGCCCTGCCCGGAGCAATCCCGGCAGGTTTTTTTATAACGAAAAAAAGCCGCCAGGTTTGACCCCGGCGGCTAACAATTGCAGGTGAATCTTACTTCTTCTTATGCAGTTTTGGTGCGAATCAGGTAGTCAAAGGCACTCAGAGAGGCTTTAGCACCTTCGCCAGTGGCAATGATGATCTGCTTGTACGGAACAGTCGTACAGTCACCGGCAGCAAACACACCTTTAATGTTGGTTTCGCATTTCGCATCGATGATTACCTCACCCATGCGGTTACGTTCAACTGTGCCTTCCAGCCAGTTAGTGTTCGGCAGCAGACCGATCTGGACGAAAATACCGGCCAGTTCGATGTTGTGAATATCGCCGCTCACACGGTCACGGTATTCCAGACCAACAACTTTGCTACCGTCACCTTTTACTTCAGTAGTTTGCGCGTTCAGAATAATATCGACGTTTTTCAGGCTGCGCAGTTTGTCCTGCAATACCTGGTCTGCCTTCATTTCTGGAGCAAACTCAAGCAGGGTTACATGTTCAACAATACCTGCCAGATCGATTGCCGCTTCGACACCGGAGTTACCGCCGCCGATGACCGCTACGCGTTTGCCTTTAAACAGCGGGCCGTCGCAGTGTGGACAATAAGTCACGCCTTTGGTGCGATACTGATCTTCGCCCGGAACGTTCATGTTGCGCCATTTTGCACCGGTCGCCACGATAATGCTGCGTGCCTTCAGTACCGCGCCGGAAGCTGTTTCAATCTGATGCAGGCCGCCTTCAACTGCTGCCGGGATTAGTTTGCTCGCGCTCTGGCTGTCGATTACATCAACGTCGTATTCATCAACGTGAACTTTCAGTGCACCTGCCAGCTTCTGCCCTTCGGTCTTCGGTACAGAAATGTAGTTTTCGATATCAACAGTATCGAGGATCTGACCGCCAAAGCGTTCGCCCATCAGACCGGTACGAATGCCTTTACGTGCGGAATAAATGGCCGCCGCTGCACCCGCCGGGCCGGAACCGACGATTAATACGTCATAAGCATCACGCTTGTTCAGCTCTTCTGCCGCACGTTTTTCCGCACCAGTATCGATTTTGGCGACGATTTCGGAAATAGTCATGCGGCCCTGACCAAACTCTTTACCATTCACGAACACCGCCGGAACGCCCATCACGTTGCGATCGGTGATTTCGTTCTGGAACGTACCGCCATCAATCGCCGTGTGCTTAATGCGCGGGTTCAGTACGCTCATCAGGTTCAGCGCCTGCACCACGTCCGGGCAGTTGTGGCAAGAGAGCGAGTAATAGGTTTCGAATTCAAAATCACCATCAATATGGCGAATCTGCTCCAGCAGAGACTGCGCTTCTTTCGACGGATGACCACCGGTCCACAGTAGCGCCAGTACCAGCGAGGTAAACTCGTGACCCAGCGGGGAACCTGCAAAACGCGGCCCCTGGTTGGAACCTGGATTGGTGATCAGGAATGACGGTTTACGCACCGGCAAGCTGTTATCTTCTTTAAAGGTGACTTTGTCTGACAGTTCTGCGATCTCAGCCAACAGTTCCTTGATTTCTGCCGATTTTGCGCTGTCATCCAGCGTGGCAATTAACTCAACAGGCTTTGTCAATTTCTCAAGGTAAGCCTTGAGTTGAGTTTTCATATTTGTGTCGAGCATGTTTATCTCCTGGGCTTTAAACATCATCATGCAAGCGGCCTCATCGGCTACCTGGATGCAGCTTGCATCATGGTGCGGGGAAGAAAATCGGGTGCCGCAGCACCCGATTAATTACGCGATTGCGGAACTTAGATTTTACCAACCAGGTCCAGGGACGGAGCCAGAGTTGCTTCACCTTCTTTCCATTTAGCCGGGCAAACTTCACCTGGGTGAGAAGCCACGTACTGTGCTGCTTTGATTTTACGCAGCAGGTCAGACGCGTCACGGCCAATGCCTTCAGCGGTAACTTCGATAGCCTGGATGATACCCTGCGGGTCAACAACGAAGGTAGCACGGTCAGCCAGACCTTCATCTTCACGCATGTTGTCGAAGTTACGGGTCAGGGCGCCAGTCGGGTCGCCGATCATCGCATATTTGATTTTAGCGATGGTTTCAGAGCTGCTGTGCCATGCTTTGTGGGTGAAGTGAGTATCGGTAGATACTGCGTATACGTCTACGCCCAGTTTCTGCAGTTCTTCGTAGTGGTCAGCAACGTCGCCCAGTTCGGTCGGGCATACGAAAGTAAAGTCAGCCGGGTAGAAGAAGAAGACGCTCCAGCGGCCTTCGGTATCTTTTTCGGTGATTTCAACGAATTCGCCGTTTTTGAATGCCTGGTTTTTAAAAGGTTTAATTTTGGTGTTAATCAAGGACATCTATACTTCCTCCGTGTTTTCGATGTGATGTAAGGTAACCAATTTTTGCCGATTCGGCTAATGCGTTTCCATTATCAAATCGATAAGTTTTACCTTACAACCTTCGTAAGACAACTTTGTGAACTTTGCACCGCCAGCGGCGATAAAAAGTAAAAAGGGTCCCCTTTCCAGGTGACCGCATAACCTGAACTACCCTTTGGTATCTTCAGCGCCTGTTCAACAGGCTGCGGTGTTGCAATGATGATCGCAACGACGAGAGGGATTACAACACCCTCATAAACAAAGGGCAATCATCTGACATAAGGTCTTAACTATGACAGTGATAGGTTAAGCCTTTTATTGTGTATTTGCACTGAACGAAAAGGACAAAGCAATGTTAAAAAAGATAATTTTGTTTACCCTACTCCCTGGATTTGCTTACGCCGAAGAGCTTCCTGCGCCCGTTAAAGCGATTGAAAAACAGGGGATTACGATTATCAAATCGTTCGATGCACCTGGCGGCATGAAAGGTTATCTGGGGAAATATCAGGACATGGGAGTCACTATCTACCTTACGCCTGACGGCAAACATGCCATATCTGGCTATATGTACAACGAAAAGGGAGAGAACCTCAGTAACGCCCTTATTGAAAAAGAGATTTACGCACCTGCCGGACGCGAAATGTGGCAACGCATGGAACAATCAAGCTGGTTACTTGACGGTAAAAAAGATGCACCAGTCGTGGTTTATGTTTTTGCCGATCCTTTCTGTCCGTATTGCAAACAATTCTGGCAACAAGCGCGCCCATGGGTTGATGCCGGTAAAGTACAAATCCGTACCCTACTGGTTGGCGTGATAAAACCCGAAAGCCCAGCCACTGCGGCGGCAATCCTTGCGTCTAAGGATCCGGCAAAAACGTGGCAAGAGTATGAAGCATCAGGCGGCAAGTTAAAGCTGAACCTCTCCGGGAGCGTGGGCCCGGAACAGATGAAGATTCTAAGTGCCAATGAGGCGTTGATGGACGAACTGGGTGCAAATGTCACACCTGCGATTTATTACATGAGTCCAGAGAACACATTGCAGCAGGCTGTCGGATTACCGGATCAAAAGACCTTAAATATTATTATGGGAAATAAATAACATTCATTGTATGGATAGCTGAAATAGTTCACTCCTTTTCAGTTATCCATAAAATCGCAAGTATTGTTCACCCCGCTCATATCAACTATGGTATTTTAGAAAAACTTAATCGTAAATTAAGTAAAACAACATAATATATATAAATACATAAAGCCATATCATTGACTTGATGAATATTATGAGAACAAGCATATGAATGGAGCGCATCATGGCTAATCTTTACGACTTAAAAAAATTCGATTTGAACTTGCTTGTCATTTTTGAATGCATATACCAACATCTTAGCATTAGCAAGGCCGCAGAATCGTTATATATAACCCCTTCTGCGGTGAGTCAGTCTTTACAACGTCTACGTGCACAATTTAATGACCCCTTATTTATTCGCTCCGGGAAAGGTATTGCACCAACAACGACAGGGTTAAATTTGCATCATCACCTTGAGAAAAATCTCAAGAACCTTGAGCAAACAATCAACATTGTCAATAAAGCAGAACTGAAGAAAAAATTTATTATTTATGGCCCGCAACTCATCTCTTCAACCAACAGTAGCCTCTTGATCGGATGTCTGCGACAAGATACAGCCGTAGAAATTGAACATCATGACATCATGATGTCAGCAGAAAGCGCCGAAGATTTATTGACTTATCGCAAAGCAGATCTGGTCATCACATTAATGCCGGTCATCAGTCGCTCGGTAAGCTGTATGCCTTTTCAGTCGATACGAAACACGCTTATCTGTAGCGCATCCCATCCGAGAATAACGGAACACAGTAGCCGCGAAGAAATTCTTGATGAAGAGTTCACTTCTCTGACATCGAAAGCACCTGGCCTTGAAGATTTTCAGATGGAAATAGAAGCGATTCTTACAAACCGAAAAATAGCATTCCGTAGCTCTTCACTGTTTACTATTGTCAATACTATTGCGGTTACCGATTTACTGGGCATTGTGCCCTTCGAATTATATCGTAGCTATCAAAAAAACCTTCAATTAAAACAAATAAAGATAGAACAGAATCTACCGTCTAATACACTTTATATTTCCTATAATAAATCATCATTAAACAACCTGAGTTTCTCTCGTTTTATTGATCGTTTGAATGACAACTTATGTTAAACATCTGCCGGCATGGATAATATTCGTCTTAAAAATTCAGCATGTGAATATAAAATAAGATACCTCATTTTAATTTATTAATATTATAATCAGGAAACTATCGCACTTTTCTCACGGTCACGTTAAGAGAGCGTCTTCAGATGTCCATTTATAAAATCCCGCTACCTCTCAATATCCTGGAAGCAGCACAAGACCGTATCACCTGGACACTTAATACTCTGCCTCGCGTATGCGTCTCTTTTTCTGGTGGTAAAGATTCTGGCTTAATGCTCCATTTGACCGCAGATCTGGCCAGAAAAATGGGAAAAAAAATACACGTCCTGTTTATCGACTGGGAAGCTCAGTTTTCTTGTACGATTGACTATGTTCAATCGCTACGTGAGCAGTATGCCGATGTTATCGAAGAGTTTTATTGGGTAGCACTACCGCTAACAACGCAAAATTCATTATCCCAATATCAACCCGAATGGCAGTGCTGGCAGCCTGATATTGAATGGGTTCGTCAACCGCCAGAAGATGCAATAACCGATCCGGCATTTTTCTCGTTTTATCAATCAGGCATGACCTTTGAACATTTTGTGCGTGAATTTGCCGAATGGTTTTCACAACATCGTCCAGCCGCAATGTTAGTCGGTATCCGTGCCGACGAGTCTTATAATCGTTTCGTCGCCATTGCCAGCTTAAATAAACAACGTTTTGCTGACGATAAACCGTGGACCACCGCCGCACCAGGTGGTCATTGTTGGTATATTTATCCCATTTACGACTGGAAGGTGGCCGATATCTGGACCTGGTATGCTAAACACCAGACTCTATCTAACCCTTTGTATAATCTGATGTACCAGGCTGGCGTCCCTCTGCGTCATATGCGAATCTGCGAACCTTTTGGTCCAGAGCAACGGCAAGGTTTATGGCTATATCATGTTCTTGAACCTGACCGATGGGCCGCAATGTGCGCCAGAGTCAGTGGCGTAAAAAGCGGTGGAATTTACGCTGGTCATGACAATCAATTTTATGGTCATAGGAAGATCCTTAAGCCCGACCATTTAGACTGGCAAGAATATGCCTTATTACTGCTTAATAGTATGCCGGAAAAAACGGCTGAACATTATCGCAATAAGATTGCTGTTTATTTGCACTGGTATCAAAAAAAAGGCATCGAGATCCCTCAGACACAGCATGGAGATATTGGCTCAAAAGATGTCCCTTCCTGGCGACGTATCTGCAAAGTATTGCTCAACAATGATTATTGGTGTCGGGCATTATCATTCAGCCCCACAAAAGCCAAAAATTATCAACGTTATAACGAACGGATTAAAGGAAAACGTCAGGAATGGGGAATACTATGCAGCAGCGATTAACGCAGGATTTAACTCAATTTCTCGCCAGTCTGGCGGAAGAAGATCGCATTAAGGCGATCAATGAGATCAGAACGGCGATCCATCAAGTAAGTCCATTTCGCGACGAACCGGTAGATTGTGTTTTGTGGGTTAAGAACACCCAACTCACTCCCAATGATTACAATCCGAATAACGTCGCGCCGCCAGAGAAACGATTACTGCAAAAATCAATTGAGGTCGATGGTTTTACCCAGCCAATTGTGGTGACCAACACACGAGCCAGCACACTTGAAATTGTTGATGGTTTTCACCGTCATGAAATTGGTAAAGGCTCTAACACGTTAAAATTGCGATTAAAAGGGTATTTACCGGTCACCTGCCTGGAAGGAACACGTAACGAACGTATCGCTGCAACTATTCGCCACAACCGGGCGCGCGGTCGCCACCAGGTCACGGCAATGTCAGAAATTGTTCGTGAACTCAGCCAGTTAGGTTGGGACGACAATAAAATCGGCAAAGAGTTGGGAATGGACAGCGACGAAGTGTTGCGCCTGAAGCAAATTAACGGCCTGCAAGAACTGTTTGCCGACCGTCAATATTCCCGCGCCTGGACTGTCAAATAACTAAAGCTGGCGCAGGCGTTCAGCCGCCGCCAGCAGCGTCGATTCCTTCTTGGCAAAACAGAGACGAATCAGTTTATGCGGGAAGGGATCGGCGCAAAACACCGACAGCGGGATCGCCGCCACGCCATGCTCCCGCGTCAGCCACTGGCAAAACTCAACATCATCCAGCGTAGACACGGCGCTGTAATCCACCAGCAAAAAGTATGTGCCTTCACACGGTAAAATCTCCAGCCGGCTCTCGCTTAACGCGTTCACCAGAATATCGCGCTTCTGGCGATAAAAGTCCGGTAATGCAAGATAATGTTCAGGGTTTTCCCGCAACATATCGGCAAGCGCCAGTTGTGCGGGGGTGTTGACCGAAAAGGTCAGATACTGATGCACCTTACGTATCTCGGCGCTGATGGGCGCTGGCGCAACGCAATACCCCACTTTCCAGCCGGTCATGTGATAGGTCTTACCAAACGATGACACCGCCACCGCCCGCTCACGCAATTGCGGATGCGTCAGCACGCTGGCATGACCCGGCTGTGAAAAGTTGATGTGCTCGTAAACTTCATCACTAATGACAAAAATCTCACGATCGGCAATTGCCTGCCACAAAGCGGCAAAATCAGCCTGCTGCCAGACGGTGGCGCTGGGATTATGCGGCGTGTTGAGGATCACCAGCCGGGTGCGCTCGCCCAATAGCGCAGCAAATTCTTGCCAGTCAACGCGAAAATGCGGCGGCTGTAGCGCAATGCGTTTCACGATCCCACCTGATAGCGCAATGGCAGGCGCATAACTGTCATAACTGGGGTCGAAACAGATAACTTCATCGCCACTACGTACCAGCGCGGTAATCGCCGCGTATAACGCCTCCGTCGCCCCTGCTGTTACGGTGATATCGCTGTCGGCATCCGGGTGATAGCCATACAGCCGTGCTGTTTTCTCAGCTATCGCCTCGCGCAATGCCTGTACGCCGGTCATTGGCGCGTATTGATTTGCGCCCTGGGCAACGTGATACGCCAGTCGCTCCTGTAAATAGCGCGGACCATCAAAATCAGGAAAGCCTTGCGACAGGTTAATCGCCTGGTGTTGCTGCGCCAGCGCA
The DNA here is from genome assembly GCF_002965965.1 of Escherichia sp. MOD1-EC5495. Lineage (NCBI taxonomy): Bacteria > Pseudomonadati > Pseudomonadota > Gammaproteobacteria > Enterobacterales > Enterobacteriaceae > Escherichia > Escherichia sp. MOD1-EC5495. The sequence continues at coordinate 194,104 of NZ_PTRI01000001.1, read as the reverse complement.
CTCATCTGGGTGAAAATGGTAGTGCCAAGTTGTGGAAGTTTGCTTTGTGGAATCAGAGGGGTATTTATCATTTTTATTGTGCCTGACGAAGTTGCGTATTGAAGGCACTATAACACGATGCTAGTATTTGGCAATCAAGACGTTTAGATGTCTAAATAAAACAATAAGGACAACACAACATGCCTCACAATCCTATCCGCGTCGTCGTCGGCCCGGCTAACTACTTTTCTCATCCCGGCAGTCTCAATCACCTGCATGATTTTTTCACGACTGAACAGCTTTCTCGCGCTGTGTGGATTTATGGTGAACGTGCCATTGCTGCGGCGCAAACCAAACTTCCACTAGCGTTTGAACTGCCAGGAGCAAAGCATATTTTGTTTCGCGGTCATTGCAGCGAAAGCGATGTGCAACAACTGGCGACACAGTCTGGTGACGATCGCAGCGTAGTAATTGGCGTCGGTGGCGGCGCACTGCTCGACGCCGCGAAAGCCCTCGCCCGCCGTCTCGGTCTGCCGTTTGTTGCCGTTCCAACGATCGCCGCTACTTGCGCCGCCTGGACACCGCTCTCCGTCTGGTATAACGATGCCGGACAGGCGCTGCATTATGAGATTTTCGACGACGCCAATTTTATGGTTTTGGTGGAACCGGAGATTATCCTCAATGCGCCGCAAGAATATCTGCTGGCGGGGATCGGCGACACGCTGGCGAAATGGTATGAAGCGGTGGTACTGGCTCCGCAGCCAGAAACCTTGCCGCTAACCGTGCGTCTGGGGATTAATAACGCGCAAGCCATTCGCGACGTCTTGTTAAACAGTAGCGAACAGGCGCTTGCCGATCAGCAAAATCAGCAGTTAACGCAATCATTTTGCGATGTGGTGGATGCCATTATCGCTGGTGGCGGAATGGTCGGCGGTCTGGGCGATCGTTTTACGCGTGTGGCGGCGGCTCATGCCGTACATAACGGTCTGACTGTGCTGCCGCAAACCGAGAAGTTTCTCCACGGCACCAAAGTCGCTTACGGCATTCTGGTGCAAAGCGCCTTGCTGGGGCAAGATGATGTGCTGGCGCAATTAACCAAGGCGTATCAGCGTTTTCATCTGCCGACCACGCTGGCGGAGCTGGATGTGGATATCAATAATCAGGCGGAGATCGACAAAGTGATTGCCCATACTTTGCGTCCGGTAGAGTCCATTCATTATCTGCCTGTTACGCTGACATCAGATACATTGCGGGCAGCGTTGGAAAAAGTGGAATCATTTAAAGCCTGACGAACAAATTTAGCAGCAGCGCGCGCCGCCTTTCCCACCGTAGCGCGCGTCCTGCCGCTCGCGGAAAAACTCTTCATAGGTCATCGGCGTCTGATCGGGATGATTAACCCGCATATGTTCGACATAGTTGTCGTAATCAGGCATCCCAATCATCAGCTTCGCCGCCTGACCTAAATATTTTCCGGCTTTTGCCAGTGAATCAAACATCAATACCTCCGGTAAACAGGTTGCTGAGAGAGTGCATTAATAGCTATCAACGCGCTCGGTCAGTCCCCTCGCCCCACCGGGGAGAGGGTTAGGGTGAAGGGGAAGCATCGGCACTATACCAACATTCCCCCTCACTCTGACTTTAGTGCGCGCCTTTTGCCTGCGCCACGATCTCCTCGACATTTTCTGGCATCGGCTCATACGGCGTTTCTTTCGCCGTTGGCTTCGGCTCTTTCAATGCCGCCAGCGCCGTCTTAATTGAGAACAGCGCCAGAACCACCACAACTACCATAAAGAAGATGGTCAATCCGGCATCCAGACGGTTGTTGAAAACCAGTTGCGCCAGTTGTGACTCGGTATACTGCGACGGAATGTTGCCGCTGTCGATCATTGCCTGGAACTTATTGGCAATGGCCAGGAAGCCGACTTTCGCATCCGGGCTAAACGCTTTCTGCCAGCCTGCGGTCAGGGTACAAATCAGCAGCCAGGCCGTTGGCACCAGCGCCACCCAGGCGTAACGTTGACGTTTCATTTTGAACAGTACTACGGCACAGAGCATCAGCGCCATCCCTGCCAGCATCTGGTTGGCAATACCAAACAGCGGCCACAGAGTGTTAATACCGCCCAGCGGATCGACTACGCCCTGATGCAGGAAGTAACCCCAAGCCAGCACACACAGCGCCGTTGCCAGCAGGTTCGCAGGCAGAGAATCCGTCCGTTTCAGACCCGGAGAAACCACACCCAGCAAATCCTGCAACATAAAGCGCGCAGCACGCGTACCCGCATCTACCGCCGTCAAAATAAACAGTGCTTCAAACAAAATGGCGAAGTGATACCAGAACGCCACATCCATCATGCCGCCCAGCGCGCCGTGCAGAATGTAGGCCATCCCCACCGCCAGCGTTGGTGCACCACCCGCACGGGAAATGATCGACTGTTCACCGACTTCGCTGGCAATCTGATTTAACGTATCCGGGGTTATCGCAAAGCCCCAGCTACTCACCACCTGCGCCGCAGAAGCAACCACATCCGTCGTACCCGCCGGAGCCAGCACCGCCATCGGACTGTTCATAGCGAAGTACACGCCCGGATCGATGATACAGGCAGAAACCAGCGCCATAATCGCCACGAAGGATTCCATTAACATCCCACCGTAGCCGATAAAACACGCCTGCCCTTCGTTTGCCAGCATCTTCGGCGTAGTGCCGGAAGAGATCAGCGCATGGAAGCCAGACACCGCACCACAGGCGATGGTGATAAACAGGAACGGGAACAGGTTACCGGTCCATACCGGGCCTGTGCCATCGACAAATTTGGTCAGCGCAGGCATAGTCAGCGTCGGGCGCATGATCAAAATGCCTACCGCCAGACCGACGATAGTCCCGATTTTCAGGAAGGTAGAAAGGTAGTCACGCGGAGCCAGCAGCAGCCATACGGGCAGCACCGCCGCCACAAAACCGTAACCCACCAGCATCCAGGTCAACTGCACACCGGTAAAGTCAAAGTACGGCGCCCAGGTCGGGCTTTCTGCCACCCAGCCGCCAGAGATAATGGCGAAAATCAGGAACACCAGGCCAATCACCGACACTTCCCCAATGCGACCAGGACGCAGGTAGCGCAGGTAGATCCCCATGAACAGCGCCAGCGGAATGGTGAACGCAACGGTATACGTTCCCCACGGGCTATGAGTCAGGGCTTTCACCACAATCATCGCCAGCACTGCAAGGATAATGACCATGATCATAAAGCAGGCTACCAGCGCAATCACCCCGGCGGTTGGCCCCATCTCTTCTTTGACCAGCTCACCCAGCGAGCGACCGTCACGGCGCGTGGAAACAAACAGCACCATGAAATCCTGTACCGCACCGGCGAGAACCACCCCGGCAAGCAGCCAGATCATCCCCGGCAGGTAGCCCATTTGCGCTGCCAGCACCGGCCCCACCAGCGGGCCTGCGCCGGCAATGGCCGCAAAATGGTGACCGAACAGCACTTTCTTGTCCGTCGGCACATAGTCCAGCCCGTCGTTATGGCGCACCGCTGGCGTCATACGCGTCGGGTCAACCGCCAGCACATTTTTGGCGATATACAGACCATAAAAACGATAAGCGATCAGATAGATACAGACCGACGCCACCACAATCCACAGTGCGTTGATCTGTTCCCCACGATTTAAAGCAATGTATCCCAGAGCAAATGCTCCCATTACAGAGAGCACTGTCCAGACGAGGTATTTCCCTGATTTGTTCATAATTGTTATCCGTGTGCGTGTCCATAGAGATGTTACATTTTGTTTCTATAACATCTTTGCGGAATTTAACAACGCGATAACCAAACAAATAAGAGTTAAAACCAATAATTAACTTAACAATGTTAACTCGATCACTCCGTTAACCGAGTTTTCCTGCAATCTCATTTAATTCTGTCGGGTTCATCCCAAAACTGCCGTGCCCAGCCGACAAGTGCAGCAACGCCGCCCCTGTTCATCAAAAACGACGATTTCCCAGCTCTGATTTTGCCGTCCAAGATGTAGCGGCTGGCAAACACCGCGCACCTTTCCCTCAGACACCGGGCGATGATGCGTGGCGTTCAGTTCCGTGCCTACCACGCACTGACCGTCGCGAGTCATCATAAATCCGGACATCGATCCCAGCGTTTCCGCCAGCGCCGCCGACGCACCGCCATGCAGCAGGCCAAACGGCTGATGAGTACGGGTATCAACCGGCATTTCGGCTTCCAGCACATCATCGCCCAGGCGGGTATAAACAATTCCCAGATGCGCCACCATTGTGTTGTCGCTGGTGGCGTTGAGTTCGTCGAGCGTTAAATGGCGTTTCCAGATCATGCTTATGCTCCCAGCGTTGAGCCGCCATCCACCACGATATCCTGTAGCGTGATATGGCTGGCGAGGTCAGAGGCGAGGAACAAAATCGTGTTGGCGATCTCCTGCGGACGGGCAATTTTCCCCAGCGGAATGCCGAGCTTAAACTGCTCGCCAAAGCCGCGAATACGCAGCTCTTCGGCGTCATCGCTCACCCACAGCGTGCGTTGCATATCGGTGTCGGTGGAGCCGGGCGAAACCACGTTACAGCGCACGCCGCTACCCGCCAGTTCCAGCCCGACGCTCAACGCCAGGCTTTTCAGCGCCGCTTTCGACGCACCGTAAGCACTCATACCAATACGCGGCGTATGTGCAGCGTCGGACGCTACCGTAACAATCGCCCCGCCCCGCTGACGGCGAAACTGGTTCATGGTTTGCTGAAACAGGTTAAATGCGCCGCCAACGTTGACCGCAAAGGTCTGCTGCCAGTCTTCTTTGCTGAGCTGATCGGTCGCGCCCATGCGTAAAATTCCCGCCGCATTGACCAGCACGTCCAGTCGCTCCGTTTCAGCTAACAATCGCTGACATACCTGCGCCACCTGCCCGGCGTCGGCTACATCCATCACTTCGGTCGCAAAGGGATATTGCTCCTGAGTGAACGCTTGATCAAAACCTGTAACTTTCGCACCCGCGTCAACAAACGCCAGCGCCGTGGCGTAACCGATACCTTTACCCGCGCCGGTAACCCAGACATTTTTGCCGCTGAAATCCATTATTTCACCTCGCGTGAGAGCAGTTTCCACCAGGCGTCGATGGTCGGGTTTTTCGCCAGCATGACAAAATCGATATCGCCATGCACTTTGCGCCAGCGCGCCGCCAACGCCATCATGCGCACCGAATCCAGACCGTAGTCGATCAGGTTGTCGTCATCGAACGGCTCATCGGATTCGTCCAGCAGCGGCAGGATCACCTCTCGCAGCGCCGCTTTGCTGGCGGGAATTGGCGTCGGCAGCAGTTCCTCGGTCATCACCACCCGACCAGAACGCCCGGCAACATATTTCAGCGACATCAAATGCTCGTCACGGCTGAAATCGGCCAGCGCATCCGCCACCATAAACGGCTTGATATCACGCATAAACGCGTCGGTCGCGGTGGTCATGCAGCCAATATGCGCGTACACCCCGGTGATAATCAGTTGGTTACGTCCGCTCTCTTTCAACATTTGCTCCAGCGGAGAACGATGAAACGCGCTGTAGCGCCACTTCACCAGCACCGTATCGTCGGCATCCGGCGTCAGGCGATCCACCACCTTTTGCTGTTCCGGCGAACGGGTCAGGCCCGGCCCCCACATATCATTCAGCAGCGCCCGATCTTCATCACTCTGCTCTTTCGGCTGCGCGGTGTAATAAACCGGAATATTGTGCTGTTTGCAGTAGTCACGCAGCGCCGCAATATTCGCGATCACCTGTTCCATCATCGGGCAGTTCTCGCCCCAGAAGCTGACGAAATAATCCTGCATATCATGGATTAACAGCGCGGCGCGTTGCGGTTCAAAGGCCCAGTCAACTTTATTCTGCGGAATATCGTGAGACTCCGGCAGTGCGTAAGCCTGTAATTTTGGAATAGCCATCGTGTTCTCTCCTTCAGGCTGATGCGCGTGACGCCAGCCACTGACGTAATTGTTTTTTATCGACTTTCCCGACCGCCGTCAGCGGAAGTGAATCCACACACTCCACGCGATCCGGTAATTTAAATTCGGCAATACCCTGCTCACGCAGGAAACGACGCACCTGCACTGCACGCAGCGGCTCTTTCACCACCAGATAAGCGCAGCTTTTTTCGCCCATCAGCTCATCTTCCATGCTCACCAGTGCGGCGTAGATCACCGCCGGATGGCGCAGCAGCAGGTTTTCGATCTCTTCGGCAGCGATCTTCTCGCCGCCACGGTTGATCTGATCTTTCTCGCGCCCCTGCACGGTGATGTAACCGTCTGGATCAATGGAGATCAGATCGCCGGAACAGTAAAAACCGTTGGCATCAAAGGCGCTGGCATTGTGCTGCGGGCTTTTGTAATAGCCACGGAAGGTGTACGGTCCGCGCGTCATCAGGCGTCCAACTTCCCCTTGCGGCAGTGGATTTCCCTCAGCATCGGCGACCCACACTTCATCATCCGGACACATTGGGTAGCCCTGGGTATGGATAATTTTCTCCGCGCTATCATCAAGTCGGGTGTAGTTCACCAGCCCTTCCGCCATGCCGAACACCTGCTGCAACTGGCAGCCAATCTCAGCAGGAATACGCGCCGCAAGCGTGGCAGAAAGACGCGCGCCACCGACCTGTAACAGTTTTAGCGAGGCAAGCTGCGCCCTGCTTTCACCTTCGGTCAGCGCCTGCAACCACAGGCTTACCGCCGGCGGCACCAGCGCGGTGACGTTGACCAGATGTTTTGCAATCAATGGGAAGCAGAGCGTGGCGCTGGGATCGGCTGCCAGAACGACAGTGCCGCCAGCGAGAAATACGCCCAGCGATCCCGGCGAGCTCATGGCGTAGTTGTGCGCCGCCGGAATCGCGCACAGGTAGCGTGTCTGCTGCGTGAACTGACAAATTTCGACGCTACGGCGCACGCTGTAGTAATAGTCATTGTGGGTACGCGGGATCAGTTTCGGTGTGCCGGTGGTGCCGCCGGAAAGCTGGAAATAGGCCACTTCATCGGCAGGTGACGGCGTGGCAGTAAAATCGTCTGCCGGATGGGTAATCGCATCCTGCAAATTGTGCTCGCCGCTGTCGTTATGCAGTTGCACCACACGAATGGAGGAATGGTCTGTGACGAAAGTATTGAGGAAATCATCCCCGCTAAACAGCGCATGTTGGCGATCGGCAATCAGTAACGCCGGTTCAATCTGGCTGGCATAGGCGTTCAGTTCACTACGCTGATGGCTGAACAGCGCCAGCACCGGCGCAACGCCCAGTTTCAGCAGCGCAAAAAAGGTAATGTACAGTTCAGCGACGTTACCCAACTGTACCAGCGCGGTTTCGCCCGATTTAATTCCCTGACGGCGCAGGCTACAGGCGAGATTATCCGCCGCCTGATTCAGTTCCCGATAACTCAACTGCCGCTCGCCGTCGATAACCGCGATGCTGTCACTCGCGGCGTGGCGGGTCAAAATGTCGGTCAGCGGCAAATCCTGCCAGTAGCCTTTTTCCCGATAGCGACGGGCAAACTCTTCCGGCCAGCGGGTGAATGGGATGCTCATCCTCGCTCCTTAATGCAATCCAAAAACGTTCAACATGGTAGAAAGTTTGACACCGGTTTCGCGCCATTCGCTAAGTGGTGATGACGCAGGCACAATCCCCGCTCCGGCAAACAGGCGCACCTGATTTTTCCGCAATTTTGCGCAGCGGATGGTCACCACCCACTCGCCGTTACCTTCGCTGTCGCACCAGCCAACAATGCCGCCAAACAGTTCGCGGTCGAACGGCTCCAGTTCAGCAATAACCTGGGTCGCGGCCTGATGCGGGAAACCGCTCAGCGCGGGGGTCGGATGCAGCAGACAGGCCAGAGTCAGTGCGTTTTCTTGCGAATTCGCTTTACCTTCAAAGGGTGTTGCGAGATGCCACAGCGTCGGCGTGGTGATCAGTTGTGGAGAGGAAGGAACGTGTAACTCACTGCTGCGCTCGCGTAGCACCTCTTTCATCGCCTGGGTCACCAGTTCATGTTCATGGCGATCTTTTTCCGACGCCAGCAGTCGATTTCCCGCTTCTCTGTCCAGCACTTCATCCGGCTGACGGCGCGCGGAACCGGCTAACGGAATGGAGCTAAAACGCTCGCCGTCTTTGCGCAGCAGCAGTTCCGGGCTGGCACCGAGCAGAACGCCACCATCGGACAGCGGGACATGGAAGTTGTAACTAACCGGGTTTTGCGCGATCAACCGCTCCAGCAGTACACCGCTGTCAATGGCGGCGTCGGTGGTGATATCAATCAACCGTGATAACACAACTTTGTCGACCTGCGGCGTGGCGGTAAGTGCGGCGGCGCGGGCAACCATCTGTTCAAACGTGGTTTGTTGCGGAATTGCCTGGCGTTCCACCACGTTCAGCGACTGGCTGCGAGTGAAGCGGCGTGCGGAAGCTTGTTTTTCCTGACGGGAGAACGACTGCCAGGATTCAGGAATATACAGCGACGAAGGCTGACGTGGATCGAAGGGAATCGCCCCGACCATCACTGGATTTTTGATGCCCTGCGCTTTGGCATCGGCAAACAGCGCGGCGAGTTTTTGCTGGAAGGGACTGTCGGGTGAATCCCCGTTCACAGCCGGTTCATCGAAGCGGGCGAAACATCCTGACGTCGTAAAACTGCGGTACGGCGACATAAAGAAAAAGCGATTGGGCGCAAGTGTTGCCATGGTCTGCTGTACTTCCTCAGCCAGTGACGTATCCATATCATCCTCCATAAAATGATAAAGGCTTTAATAATGATTATCATTTATATTTTCGGTCGCTAACCTAAAAGCAAACGCGCACTATGTCAACTCTTGAGGTAACGCAATCTGCAACTCGGGGTTGCATCTGCTTGTCGTTACAATGAAAATGAGAAGCATTAACTTCATTAATAACAGGAAGCTGATTCGTGAGACTCGCCCCGCTCTACCGCAACGCCCTTCTATTAACAGGACTTTTGCTTTCAGGAATAGCCGCAGTTCAGGCTGCCGACTGGCCGCGTCAGATTACTGACAGTCGTGGCACTCATACCCTGGAAAGCCAACCGCAGCGTATTGTTTCCACCAGCGTCACCCTGACCGGCTCACTGCTGGCAATAGACGCCCCGGTGATCGCCAGCGGCGCGACCACGCCGAATAACCGCGTCGCGGATGACCAGGGCTTTTTACGCCAGTGGAGCAAGGTGGCGAAAGAACGCAAACTGCAACGCCTCTATATCGGCGAACCGAGTGCCGAAGCCGTTGCCGCGCAAATGCCGGATCTGATTTTAATTAGCGCGACCGGCGGCGATTCGGCGCTGGCGCTGTACGATCAGCTTTCCACCATCGCCCCGACGTTAATCATCAATTACGACGACAAAAGCTGGCAGTCGCTGTTAACGCAGCTTGGCGAAATTACCGGACATGAGAAACAAGCGGCAGAGCGGATTGCACAGTTTGATAAGCAACTGACGGCGGCGAAAGAGCAAATCAAATTACCGCCGCAGCCAGTCACTGCCATTGTTTATACTGCTGCCGCGCACAGTGCTAATCTCTGGACGCCGGAATCAGCACAAGGGCAGATGCTGGAACAACTCGGCTTTACGCTGGCGAAGTTGCCCGCAGGGTTAAACGCCAGCCAAAGCCAGGGCAAACGCCATGACATCATTCAGCTTGGTGGGGAAAATCTGGCGGCAGGGTTAAATGGCGAGTCACTATTCCTGTTCGCCGGTGATCAGAAAGACGCCGATGCTATTTATGCCAATCCGCTGCTCGCGCACCTGCCTGCAGTACAAAACAAGCAGGTTTATGCGCTGGGAACCGAGACGTTCCGTCTGGATTACTACAGCGCCATGCAAGTGCTGGATGGGCTTAATTCACTGTTTAAAAAAGATTGATAAAACATACAATTAGAGCACTAACAGTCCCCTCTCCCCTCCGGGGAGAGGGTTAGGGTGAGGGGAAAATGCACCTTTAACTAATTCTCAGACGCTGCCGCTTGTGGCGGCGTCTGGCGAAAACGTCGCAACTCCACCAGCACCAGCAACAACAACACGCCGATAATCAACAAACCAAAACCGCTCACGCTTGCGGAGGCCACCGGTGTCATCATCGCCCCCAGACCGCCCAGCAGCGCCGCGCCTATGGCATCGCCCGTCACGTTCTGCGCCGTCCACAAACCGTTAATCCGCCCTAACATTGCTTCCGGGGTTTGCGTTTGCAGCATTGTATATTGCAGCAACGAACTAACCGCGCTCAGCCAGCCGAACAGCGCCAGACAAACCACGCCTAAAATCCACATCGGCATCAGGCCAAACAGACCAATGGCGAGGAACGATCCCAGCGTGGAGAGCAGCATCAATAACCCTGGTCGCGCGCTATGTGCCAGCTTCCCGCTGGTTAACGCGCCAATAGCCGCACCGAGCGGGATCGCCGCATAGAGAAAACCAATCTGTGCCGCCGACATCTGCCAGTTGTCAGCCAGCGCCGGATACAGTACCCGCACCGCGCTCGCCATCGTCAATAAACCACCCAGCAGCGCAATCCCTCCTACCAGCGGGCTGGCGAGCAGAAAACGAAATCCTGCCAGTAATGATTTTAACGGATGCTCACGCGGCTGCGGTGGCGGTGGCAACGCCGGAAGGCTTAACAACGGTAGCAAGGTAATAAACGTGCCCGCCGCCGCCAGCCCGTAGTTCCAGGCTACGCCGCCAGTCGCCAGCAATAAACCGCCAATCATGGGCGAAATCACCGACCCCAGACGCACGGTCAACATGGTGATCGCCCCGGCCTGCATTAAGTTTTCACGTCCTACCAGTGCTGGTGTCGCCGCCAGTAGCGCCGTAACGCCAAGCGATGCGAAAAAACCATCCCATAAACCAAGTAAATAGATTGCCAGCAATGACGGCTCCGGCAGCAGCACGTTCAGGCACAGTCCAATGAAGCCAATGCCACAGGTGCCGCGCGCCAGCAAAATTACTTTTTTGCGCTCATAGCGATCCGCCAGCACACCGCCGACCATCAGGCCAACAAACATCGCGCCGCCGGTGAGCGTCACCGAAAGCCCCACCTGCCAGGTAGAATGCGTCATCATCTGGATCTGCACCGGCACCGCGACGCCGAGCAAACCCAGAGAAACAATAGAGATAAAACGAGCGAGGAATACTGCGCGAAACGCCGGGTGCGTTTTCAACAGGCTGAGGTTAAGCAGCCAGGATTGTTTATTCATTACAATGCCTTGCCATCAAATATTTTAAATACCTATTCTTAGGCTGCACATGCTAACATATCCAAATAAGATCGATAACGATAATTAATTTCATTATCATGGAAGTTCGTATGTCTGGTTATGTTGCCGTGACACGCGCCATTGCCGTGCCCGGATTGCTGTTATTACTGATTATCGCGACGGCATTAAGCCTGCTCATTGGGGCAAAATCACTCCCCGCCTCCGTCGTGCTGGAGGCCCTCTCCGGCACCTGCCAAAGCGCCGACTGCACCATCGTGCTCGACGCCCGACTGCCACGCACCCTTGCCGGATTGCTGGCAGGCGGTGCGCTTGGTCTTGCCGGAGCGTTAATGCAAACCCTCACCCGAAATCCGCTTGCCGACCCTGGTTTGCTTGGCGTAAACGCCGGAGCCAGCTTTGCCATTGTGCTGGGCGCGGCGCTGTTTGGTTACTCATCCGCGCAGGAACAACTGGCGATGGCCTTCGCCGGGGCGCTGGTGGCCTCATTGATTGTTGCCTTTACCGGTAGCCAGGGCGGCGGGCAGTTAAGTCCGGTGCGTTTAACTCTGGCGGGTGTGGCGCTGGCAGCGGTGCTGGAAGGGCTGACCAGCGGCATCGCCCTGCTTAATCCTGACGTCTACGATCAACTGCGTTTCTGGCAAGCCGGTTCGCTGGATATTCGCAATCTACACACCTTAAAAGTGGTGCTGATCCCGGTGCTGATCGCCGGAGCAACCGCGCTATTACTGAGCCGCGCACTGAACAGTTTAAGCCTCGGCAGCGACACCGCGACGGCGCTGGGCAGTCGCGTGGCGCGCACACAGTTAATTGGTCTGCTGGCGATTACCGTGCTTTGTGGTAGTGCGACAGCGGTAGTTGGCCCGATTGCCTTTATCGGCCTGATGATGCCGCACATGGCGCGCTGGCTGGTAGGTGCCGATCATCGCTGGTCGCTGCCCGTCACGCTGCTCGCCACCCCTGCCCTGCTGCTGTTTGCCGATATCATCGGGCGTGTGATTGTTCCCGGCGAGCTGCGCGTTTCGGTGGTCAGTGCGTTTATTGGTGCGCCGGTGTTGATCTTCCTCGTGCGACGTAAAACGCGAGGTGGCGCATGATTTACGTCTCTCGCCGATTAATCATCACCTGTTTGCTGTTGATAACTGCCTGTGCGGTGGCAAGTGTTTGGGGATTACGCAGTGGCACCGTGCCACTGGAAACCTCGCAGGTATTCGCCGCGCTGATGGGTGACGCACCACGCAGTATGACGATGGTGGTCACCGAATGGCGTTTACCACGCGTGCTGATGGCGCTGTTGATTGGCGCGGCGCTGGGCGTCAGCGGCGCGATTTTTCAGTCGTTGATGCGTAACCCGCTCGGCAGCCCTGACGTAATGGGCTTTAACACCGGAGCGTGGAGCGGCGTACTGGTGGCGATGGTGCTGTTTGGTCAGGATCTGACAGCTATCGCGCTGGCAGCAATGGCAGGCGGCATTGTCACTTCTCTACTGGTCTGGCTACTTGCCTGGCGTAACGGTATCGACACCTTTCGGTTGATTATTATCGGCATCGGCGTTCGCGCCATGCTGGTGGCCTTTAATACCTGGCTGTTGCTGAAAGCGTCCTTAGAAACGGCACTAACCGCAGGATTATGGAATGCCGGATCGTTCAACGGCCTGACGTGGACAAAAACCTGGCCTTCCGCGCCCATCATTATATTGATGTTAATTGCCGCCGCCTTGTTGGTACGGAGAATGCGCTTGCTGGAGATGGGCGATGATACCGCCTGCGCGCTGGGCGTCAGCGTCGAACGCTCGCGTCTGTTAATGATGCTGGTCGCCGTAGTACTTACCGCTGCTGCCACTGCCCTGGCGGGGCCGATTTCCTTTATTGCTTTAGTCGCACCGCACATTGCCCGGCGCATCAGCGGCACTGCCCGCTGGGGACTAACCCAGGCTGCGCTGTGTGGTGCGCTGTTACTGCTGGCAGCCGATCTCTGCGCCCAACAACTGTTTATGCCGTATCAACTTCCGGTTGGCGTCGTTACCGTCAGCCTCGGCGGTATTTACCTTATCGTCTTGTTAATTCAGGAGTCTCGCAAAAAATGACCGAATCAGTAGCCCGTTTGCGCGGCGAACAGTTAACCCTGGGATATGGCAAATATACCGTTGCGGAAAATCTGACTGTAGAAATTCCTGATGGTCACTTTACTGCAATTATCGGACCAAATGGTTGCGGTAAATCCACGTTACTGCGTACCTTAAGCCGCCTGATGACGCCTGCCCACGGGCATGTCTGGCTGGATGGCGAACAGATTCAACATTACGCCAGTAAAGAGGTCGCACGCCGGATTGGTCTGTTGGCGCAAAATGCTACCACGCCGGGCGATATCACCGTGCAGGAGCTGGTGGCGCGTGGACGTTACCCGCATCAACCGCTGTTTACCCGCTGGCGCAAAGAAGATGAAGAAGCGGTAACGAAAGCGATGCAGGCCACGGGAATAACTCATCTGGCAAATCAAAGCGTGGATACCCTTTCTGGTGGACAACGCCAGCGAGCGTGGATCGCGATGGTGCTGGCCCAGGAAACGGCAATTATGCTGCTCGACGAACCAACGACCTGGCTGGATATCAGTCATCAGATTGATCTACTGGAACTGTTGAGCGAACTGAACCGTGAGAAAGGCTATACCCTGGCGGCAGTGCTGCACGATCTTAACCAGGCCTGTCGTTACGCCAGCCATTTGATTGCGCTGCGGGAAGGAAAAATTGTCGCTCAGGGGGCGCCGAAAGAGATTGTCACTGCTGAATTGATCGAGCGTATTTACGGTCTGCGCTGCATGATTATTGACGATCCGGTAGCCGGAACGCCATTAGTGGTGCCGCTCGGACGAACGGCACCATCAACCGCCGTGATTTAAACTAACCGATCTTCCATCATGGCATCCTGTTTTCTGGATGCCATTGCATGATGTAAGAGCACACTGCCACAAGCAACCATACCGCCGATCAAGGCGGAAAGGATCACAATAATCGCTTTGCCTGGACCGTCTTTTTTCACCGGCAAGGATGGACGCAACTGATATTTAAATGGCGGAAAAGTAACATCGTTGACATTTGCTTTTGTTAATTGATCGACAAGATATTGACGATTACGTAATTCAACGTTCAGTTCCGCAACATCGGTGACCGCTTTTTCAATTTCAAGTTTACGTTCAATACCGTCTGCGCCGAGAGAAATAGAAAAATCAGGGTCATCTTTAACAGCCTGACCATTACTATAAACAGGCTTTTTAATTCCTGCCGCATTGGCAATATCCAGTGAATAATTGAGCCGCTGAATATTTGCATCAAGCTGGTTTTTCGTTTTAATGCGATCCTGAGCCAGTTTTTCTTTTTCAAACTGGGTTCTAATTTCCAGTTTATTACGTATGTTTTCTAGCGACTCTTTCACCACCAACGTTGAGATATAATCGATATAACCAGCCAATACTGTCTGCGCTTCTTCACTGGTTGGCGCAGTGAAACTTAATGTCCAGGAGGTATACAACGCGGGCTCATCTTTTTTCTTACTGGCGTTGTCATCAACCGCTTTCATTTTTTCGCTCAATGTGACAATAGCGCGATGCAGCTCCTGTTCATCAATCTTCGCCTCTTTTAATTGATCCATGACATAAGGGGACGAACGCAGATAGTCTTCCAATAAACTCACAGACTGAAATTTCTTGATAAACAGGTTAAACACACCGTTGCGATCGATATTGGCATCCAGATCCAGCACGCGGAGTTTGGTGAAGACCTTCTCCAGATCTTGCCACTGGACAGCCTCTGCGGGCGTGATAACTGCCGAGCTGGTCCATTTTTGCGGCAAAATGAAAGACACCAGTAACCCGATACAGGCAAAGGCTAAAGCCACCGCTATTACCCGCGTTTTTGCGTACCAAAAAACTTCGATAAGTTTAAGTAAATCAATTTCATTATTACTGGGCGACGCCAGATGATAATCGGGAAAATGAGAATCGCTTCCCTGCTTAATATTCAGTGATGACATGCGATATGACCTGAAATGAGTCCAATAAGATTAAATCTCCACGGCGCTCACTTTATCAGTTAGCAAGAATTATCCGAAGCTGAACTTTGTAAATTCCCCTCACCGAACACAACATTAAGCGTGTTTTCAGAGAAGCAACTGAGGATTCATCATAATAATAAATAATAAAATCCACAATCATTTACAGTAATTATGGATTTTATTTAAGATAAAGTTATTTATTTAGCGTCGCCAAAATAATTGGCCCGATTTTTTCAAATGCCATTGGCGAGATAATATCCACATGAGCACAATCTAAACGATAAATATCCAGCTCAGCTACCCATGGCGACCAGGCGCGTTCAGGACTCATACCTTCCTGAAGTGTACGTTCAGCAACAAACAGCGTCGCTTTACCATCAAATGGTACGCTATGAGCCGTGCTTAACAGACGCACTGCATCAGCGTAATTACCTTCAATGGTGGTAAACAGCTCCGTCGACGCAGTTCCCTGCTGTGCCGCCAGGAAGGCTTCGCGCTCGCGGTTAATCTCCGCCAGCACTTCCGGGTCCAGACCGTTAGCTTCTTTTTCCTGCCAGTTTTGCGTTTCTGGCGGCCAGGTATCCAGCAAGCCAAGAAATGCCACCTGTTCGCCACGGGCACGCAACCGCGCCGCAATCCCCTGCGCCAGCGTACCGCCCAGCGAATAACCCAGCAGGTAATAAGGGCCGTGAGGTTGTTGTTCAAGTAACGTTGCCAGATGCGCTTCGCAGACTTCATCCAGGTTTGCCGCCGTCTGCATAGGTCCATGAGGGCGCGGCGACTGAATGCCGATAATCGACCATTGAGGATCGAGATAACGCGAGAGCACGCTAAACTGCCAGGCAAAACCAGACGCAGGATGGAAACAGAACAGCGTCGGGCCATTACCTTCACGCAACGGCAGAATGGTTTCGAATCCCATGTGCCGGGAGCTGTCTTCTTCACCATCAATAATCGTTGCCAGTTTGGCGACGGTTGACGCGACCATCACCTGCCCCGGCGTCACCTGGCGGGCAAACTGCCGACTTAACTGCGCCGCCAGTTTCATCGCCAGCAGCGAATGACCGCCAAGAGCGAAGAAATCAGCGTCGGCATCCTGCACATCACAGCCCAGCAATGACGAGAACGCCCCGGCGATAATCATTTCGCTGCCCGCTTTCGGCGCTCGTCCCGGCGTTTTTGCTTTCAATTCCGGCAACGGTAAAGCTTTACGATCCAGCTTGCCATTGGCGCTAAGCGGCAACTGCGGAAGTTGCAGCAGAACGACGGGCACCATATGCGGTGGCAAGGTTTCGCGCAACTGCGCCTGTAATGAGCTGGTATCCAGCGGCAGGCCTGATTGCGACACCAGATACCCTACCAACTGGCGCGCGTCGCCGCCGGTTGCTGCCGCCTGGTTAATCACACAGGCATGGGTAACGGCCTGTTCGACATCCGGCAGCGCCTGCATCACGCGGTCGATTTCGCCCAGTTCAATACGCTGACCACGAATTTTTAGCTGATCGTCACTGCGCCCGAGGTATTCCACCGCGCCATTTTCCAACCAACAAGCAACGTCTCCAGTACGGTACATGCGTTCACCAGGAGCGAAAGGGTCGGCAATAAAGCGGCTGGCGGTCAGATCGGGTCGTCCAAGATACCCTTGCGCCAGTTGAATGCCAGTAAGATAGAGATCACCCGCCACACCCGGCGGCACCGGATGCATCATCGCATCAAGAATGCGTAGCCCCGTGTTCCAGACCGGATAACCAATTGGCACGCTGCTGCCGCGTACTTGTGCCAGTTCCTCGCCAAAAGCCGGATACCAGCTAACATCCACCGCTGCTTCCGTTGGGCCATAAAGATTATGTAACGGCGCGCCGGTTAACTGTTGCCATTCGCGGCATAAATCAGCCGGTAACGCTTCACCGCTACAGAAAACCTGTTTCAACGTCGCACAACTTTTCCGGGCAGTTTCCGGTGTCAGTGAAGCAACAAACGCCGCCAGCATCGAGGGAACAAAGTGCGTGGTCGTCACGCCATATTCGACAAAGAATTGCTGCATAGCGAGCGGGTCGCGGTGCGCTTCCGGTTCAGCCATCACCAGTTTCGCCCCGGCAATAAACGGCCAGAAAAACTCCCACACCGAGACATCAAAACTGCACGGCGTTTTTTGGGCAACGACATCTTCGCCTGTAAGCGGATAATGATTTTGCATCCACAACAGGCGGTTGACGATAGCCGTCTGCCCGACCATTACCCCTTTCGGCCTGCCGGTTGAACCAGAGGTAAAGATGATATAAGCCGTGTGGTGCGGTTGTGAAAGTTGCAGCGGCGCACTGCCCTGTGGAGTAAGCGGGGCGTTATAGCAAAGGCTGGTTAAATTGGGAACATCGCTAAAGCGCGGCAGTTGATCGTCGGTGGTGATTAACAGCGACGGGCGCGCATCTTCCAGCATCATCTTCAGGCGATCGTCCGGATAACCCGTATCCAGCGGTAGCCAGGCCGCGCCTGCTTCAACTATCGCATGTAGTGCCAGGGTCAAAAAGACCGAGCGCGGTAGCGCCACCGCCACGCTGTCGCCCGGTTTAACGCCGCGCTCACGCAGCAGATTCGCCAGCGCCACCACCTGTTCACGCATCTCCCGATAGCTGAACTGATAATGAGCGTCAGCCAGTGCCGGAGCATCCGGCGTTTTGGCTGCCTGTTCTGCCACCAGCGCGCTCAGCGTGGTTTCAGGGATTTCTACCTGTGTGGCGTTGATCTGCGCCAACTGTGCATACTCACCTGGCAACATAATATCGACATCGCCGCACAACAGCGCCGGATTCGCGGCGAACTGCGCAATCAGCATTTTCAGACGTTCGGCGTGCTGGATTAACGTTGGCTCATCGTAACGCTGTTTATTGGCGAGGATCTCAATGCTCAAACCACCTTGTTCATCCGGGAACAGCGCCAGTTCAAGGTCATTAACCGGCCCCGTTGCCAGGGTGTGGGTTTGCGCCTGAACACCCGGAATATCCAGTTGGTAATCAAATACCTTGATATTGAGTACCGGACCGAACAGCGGTTCCTCTCCCGCCGCGCGCCCACTGTCACGGACAATTTGTTCGGCGTCGTAGCGTTGATGGCGGCGCATTTTTTTTAGTTGTGCCGCCAGTCGGGTTGCCAGTTGTGACAGCGTTTCTTGCGCTTCAATGTGAATACCCAACGGTAAAACGTTGAGCACGGGGCCGGTAGCCGTCAGCGCCGCCGAGCCCATTCGACGCATAAAGATGAATCCGGCGGCGTAGTCCATGCTGTTGCACAATCGCCCCAGCCATAAGGCCGCCAGCGCAAGAGCTAAATCGGTACGTTGTACGGTCGGCAGTTGGGCTGCCAACTGGCGGAATTCTCCGTCGGTAAATTCCAGTTTCAGGCGCAGAATATCTGCCGAGGCGCCGCGCCCCGCTAAAGGTGCAGACGAAAGTGACGCAGGTGGCGGCAGTTGGTGACGCTGTTCCGCCCAGAATGCCGCATCACGCTGCCAGGCCTCGCTTTCGCGGTACTGCTGGTACTCATCCACCACTTCAGCGAAAGGCGTAAACGGCGAAGCAGGCGTTGGTTCGCCACGCAGCCATGCACAGTAAATATTGGCGATCTGGCGGGTAATTGCCGGGAAACTGAAGCCATCGACCAGCAAATGGTGGTAACGCTGATACCAGTACCAGCGGTTATCCGCCACCTGAATTAACTGATGAAAGACCAGCGGTTTACCGCTATCGACGCGCAGGTTTTGTTGCAAATCGGCCTGCATTAAGGCCTGCGCAGTACCGTGCGGATCAATATTGGTTCGCAGGTCGATAATTTCTGGCAGTTCGAATATCAGCGCATCATCGACCCATTGCCAGACTTCGCCGTTATCTTCCGTAAAACGCATCCGCAACGTATCTGCTTGCGCTAATCCGGCAACCACCGCGCGGGCCAGTAATGGCGCATCAACCTCTCCGGTTAACTCAACGTAATGCGCCACGCTCCAGGCGGAGGGTAAATCCGACAGTTTTTCTGCCATCCAGATGCCGGGCTGTGCGGCGACCAAAGGTAAATGCTGGCTCATTGCGCCTCCTGCAACTGGGTGAAATTCGCCGGTGTCAGAGTACGCCAGTGGGCTTCAAGCCACTGCTGGCAGGACGCCTGTGACAACGGCTGACACACAACGTCCCAGCCTGCCGGTAAGGCGCATTGTTGTGGCCACAGACTGAATTGCCCCTGCGCATTGCGCAAAATGTAAAACGCTCCCTGCGGATCATCGAAGGGATTACTGAATGCCATATTCAACTCCTGTCATGGAAAAGTGGTTGCCAGAGGTCAATTAACCCCTGCATCAAGCCACCGCGCCAACAAAGTGCATCATGTCCGCCGTCAACCTGACGCCAGAAAATGGATTCTTTTATAGGATATAGTTGCGCATACAGCGCCTGGTTAGCTCGCATAATCATCGGTTCGCGAATCCCAGCCTCCAGCACAATGCGCAGACCTTCGGCGCTAACTTCACCTGCTTTAAGCTGTTCAAGTAACACGCCCTCTTGCTGCCCGCCCCGATGCGGCCACCAGTACGATCCTGACTGGCTTAATACACAGCCAAAGCGTTCAGGCCAGTGCAGTCCGGCATACAGCGCGGAAAGTCCACCAAAACTTTGCCCGGCGACAACAGTGCGATCGGCGCGATCGCTAAAAGGAGCGATTGTTTTCACCAGCGGCAGTAACTCTTGCTGTACTGCCAGCCAGAAATCCGCATTACACGGAAGTTCGCGGGCACGGTGCGTGGTGTCAATAGCATCGATCAACACATACACGGCGGGAGGAAGTTGCTGACGATAGGTCAGCGAAGTCAGCGCAGGCCAGACGGGCATACTTTGCGCCCAAAATTCGCCATCGAGCAGAATGGCTAACGGACGCTCTTCGGCTGGCGCATCACCAGTGGAAAAAATCCATACACGACGTGAATTTTTCAACCATTCACTTTTCCAGATAATTTCTTTGGCAGGTATTTCTGGCGCTTGCGGACAATCCCATCCCGGTTGCAGAGGCGCTTGCGGCATTTCGAGTGCAGAAACAGCGTGCCCTCGCCCGCCTTTCCAGCTTTGTGGATTCAGCGGATCGGCTATCGCCTGGGGTAATAGTTTTCGCCAGCCCTCACGTAATTCGAGGCGATCGGGTGATGGTGCAGAAAAAATGTCATCGCGTTCAGTGGGAATAAAACAGTAGCTGCCGCGCCAGTTAGCACTGAGTTGTGTCGTCCACTGCCAAACGTCAGTGCCTGCAATGCGCCGCATCGACTGGGGCTGGCTGTTCTGATGGTGATCGGTAACGCCAGTGATATAAACCCATACGCGCTTTATCGTCGAGCGGTCTTCAGAACCTTGAGGGTCACGCCACCAGAAAGTGACCTGATATATTTCGTCATTCAGACGCTGCCATTCCGGGCCATGTTTCGACAGCCACCAGCTCTCACTTCCCACGTTTAACGCCGTCACACCATAACCCCATGTTTACTGTGCAATTTTTTATTGATTGCAGAAATATATTGATAATATTATTGATAACTATTTGCATTTGCAATAGCGTATTGGCGCGCCATGTCAAGCGCGCACATTAATTAACCAACTGCACTGCGTGTCTTTCAGGATCAAAGGTTTTCGCGGTAGCGGGATGCGTCATGCTGATGACGACCATGCCCGACAGTTGCAATTCGTGGCAAAAATGCAGGAATAAAACAATGAACAAGAAGATTCATTCCCTGGCCTTGTTGGTCAACCTGGGGATTTATGGGGTAGCACAGGCACAAGAGCCAACCGATACCCCTGTTTCACATGACGATACCATTGTCGTTACCGCTGCCGAGCAGAACTTGCAGGCGCCTGGCGTTTCGACCATCACCGCAGATGAAATCCGCAAAAACCCGGTTGCCCGCGATGTATCGGAGATCATCCGTACCATGCCCGGCGTTAACCTGACCGGTAACTCCACCAGCGGTCAGCGTGGTAATAACCGCCAGATTGATATTCGCGGCATGGGTCCAGAAAACACGCTGATTTTGATTGACGGCAAGCCGGTCAGCAGCCGTAACTCGGTGCGTCAGGGCTGGCGCGGCGAGCGCGATACTCGTGGTGATACCTCCTGGGTGCCGCCGGAGATGATTGAACGTATTGAAGTTCTGCGTGGCCCGGCGGCTGCACGTTATGGCAACGGCGCGGCGGGTGGCGTAGTTAACATCATCACCAAAAAAGGCAGCGGCGAGTGGCACGGTTCCTGGGATGCTTATTTCAACGCCCCAGAACATAAAGAGGAAGGCGCCACCAAACGCACCAACTTCAGCCTGACCGGTCCGCTGGGCGATGAATTCAGTTTCCGCTTGTATGGCAACCTCGACAAAACCCAGGCCGACGCGTGGGATATTAACCAGGGTCATCAGTCCGCGCGTGCCGGAACCTATGCAACTACCCTACCGGCCGGGCGCGAAGGGGTGATCAACAAAGATATTAACGGCGTAGTTCGTTGGGACTTCGCGCCTCTGCAATCACTCGAACTGGAAGCGGGTTACAGCCGCCAGGGCAACCTGTATGCGGGCGATACTCAGAACACCAACTCCGACGCCTACACTCGCTCTAAATACGGCGATGAAACCAACCGCCTGTATCGCCAGAACTACTCACTGACCTGGAACGGTGGCTGGGATAACGGTGTGACCACCAGTAACTGGGTGCAGTACGAACACACCCGTAACTCGCGTATTCCGGAAGGTCTGGCGGGCGGCACCGAAGGGAAATTTAACGAAAAAGCGACACAAGACTTCGTCGATATCGATCTTGATGACGTGATGCTGCACAGCGAAGTTAACCTGCCGATTGATTTCCTCGTTAACCAGACGCTGACGCTGGGTACGGAGTGGAATCAGCAGCGGATGAAGGACTTGAGTTCCAACACCCAGGCGCTGACCGGGACGAATACCGGCGGTGCTATTGATGGTGTGAGTGCCACCGACCGTAGCCCGTATTCAAAAGCAGAAATTTTCTCGCTGTTTGCCGAAAACAACATGGAGCTGACTGACAGCACCATCGTAACGCCGGGGCTGCGTTTCGATCATCACAGCATTGTGGGTAATAACTGGAGCCCGGCGCTGAATATATCGCAAGGTTTAGGCGATGACTTCACGCTGAAAATGGGCATCGCCCGTGCTTATAAAGCGCCGAGCCTGTACCAGACTAACCCAAACTACATTCTCTACAGTAAAGGTCAGGGTTGCTATGCCAGCGCGGGCGGCTGCTATCTGCAGGGGAACGATGACCTGAAAGCAGAAACCAGCATCAACAAAGAGATTGGTCTGGAGTTCAAACGCGACGGCTGGCTGGCGGGCGTCACCTGGTTCCGTAACGATTATCGCAATAAGATTGAAGCGGGCTATGTGGCTGTAGGGCAAAACGCAGTCGGCACCGATCTCTATCAGTGGGATAACGTACCGAAAGCGGTGGTGGAAGGTCTGGAAGGATCGTTAAACGTGCCGGTTAGCGAAACGGTGATGTGGACCAATAACATCACTTATATGCTGAAGAGTGAAAATAAAACCACGGGCGACCGTTTGTCGATCATCCCGGAATATACGTTGAACTCAACGCTGAGCTGGCAGGCACGGGAAGATTTGTCGATGCAAACAACCTTCACCTGGTACGGCAAGCAGCAGCCGAAGAAGTACAACTATAAAGGTCAGCCAGCGGTTGGACCGGAAACCAAAGAAATAAGTCCGTACAGCATTGTGGGTCTGAGCGCGACCTGGGATGTAACGAAGAATGTCAGTCTGACCGGCGGCGTAGACAACCTGTTCGACAAGCGTTTGTGGCGTGCGGGTAATGCCCAGACCACAGGCGATCTGGCAGGAGCCAACTATATTGCCGGTGCTGGTGCGTATACCTATAACGAGCCGGGACGTACGTGGTATATGAGCATTAATACTCACTTCTGATGCTAACGTCAGATTGTTGACAAAGTGCGCGTCGTTCATGCCGGATGCGGCGTGAACGCCTTATCCGGCCTACAAAATCTTGTCAATTCAATATATTGCAGGATAGTGTAGGCCTGATAAGCGTAGCGCATCAGACAGTTTTGCGTTTGTCATCAGTCTCTAATATGGTCGACATGAAAACTACGCATACCTCCCTCCCCTTTGCCGGACATACGCTGCATTTTGTTGAGTTTGAGCCGGCAAGTTTTTGTGAGCAGGATTTACTCTGGCTGCCGCATTATGCACAACTGCAACATGCCGGACGTAAACGCAAAGCCGAACATTTAGCCGGACGGATTGCTGCTGTTCATGCTTTAAGGGAATTTGGCTTTAAGAACGCCCCCCCTGTCGGTGAACGTCGCCAGCCACTTTGGCCTGCCGGGTTATACGGCAGTATTAGCCACTGCGGGGCTATGGCATTGGCTGTGGTATCTCGTCAACCAACGGGTATTGATATCGAAGAGATTCTCTCTGCACAAGCAGCGGAAGAGCTGAAAGACAGCATTATGACACCAGCAGAATACGAGCTGCTTGAGGTCAGCGATTTACCCTTTTCTGTGGCGCTTACACTGGCATTTTCAGCGAAAGAGAGTGCGTTTAAGGCAAGCAAGTTACAGACAGTTCAAGGTTTTCTGGATTATCAAATAATTAACAGGAATAAACAGCAGATCATCATTCGTCGAGAGGATGAGAAGTTTGCTGTGCACTGGCAGATAAAAGAAAAGAGAGTCATCACGCTGTGCCAACACGATTAATTGATAATACCCGGTGCGATTCGCCCGCAGCCATTGCTGACTGCGGGCGAAAGTGTAAAGCAGGTGCCTTACCATCCAGACCTGACAACCGGATATGCGGGGATTGCTCCCCGCACAACGGCTACTTCTTCGGTTCGTAAGCGAGAACAGCCCTGAACTCAATATTACGTTCCTTCACCGTAAACTCACACAGCGAGTCTCCGACCAGAAGCGTAAATCCCAGCACCGTTAAACACAGCACTATGACCGCCACAAGGGCGTATTTCGTCAGCATGTTTATATTGCCTCCATGCGAAGAAGGGACTACCATCCAAATTGTCTGGTTTGGAGTGGCAGCCCCAGGGTTGATAGAAATATCGTCCTGGGGCTTCATCTTTCCAGATCTCAGAGTTAACCTGAAACCGGAAAGCTTCAGGCACCCGCCGTTATCTTACCCTTTCTTAGTAAAATAGCTGTTTATTTATACAGTACAATCCTGTTCCGGACTTCGGCCGGCAAAACTCATCATTGCCTTAAAACGAGATCGCCCGCAGCCATCACTGACTGCGGGCGAAAATGTAAATCAGGTGCCTTACCATTCCTGACCTGACAACCGGATATGCGGGGATTGCTCCCCGCACAGCGGCTACTTCTTCGGTTCGTAAGCGAGAACAGCCCTGAACTCAATATTACGTTCCTTCACCGTAAACTCACACAGCGAGTCTCCGACCAGAAGCGTAAATCCCAGCACCGTTAAACACAGCACTATGACCGCCACAAGGGCGTATTTCGTCAGCATGTTTATATTGCCTCCATGCGAAGAAGGGACTACCATCCAAATTGTTGGGTTTGGAGTGGCAGCCCCAGGGTTGATAGAAATATCTCCTGGGGCTTCATCTTTCCAGACCTCAGAGTTAACCTGAAACCGGAAAGCTTCAGGCACCCGCAGCTATCTTACCCTTCCTTAGCAAAATGGCTGTTTATTTATACAGTTAATCCTGTTTCGGACTTCTCACTACTCATTTGATCAACCGAAGCTGAGCCAGTTTTTTTCTGCTCGCCCCAATCGTCAAAATTCTTCGCCGCCAGCCAGCTCTGCCACTACTGGTCACCTTGCAAAAGTAGCCAAATTGCTTCAGTAGCAATCAGTTCACCACCACCAAAAAAAGAAACATTCCAGAACTTCCGCATCTCGCCCTGCCGCTGCCACTTCTATACTGGAATGAAAATGCCAACATAAGAGAAACCTATGCCATTACCTGAGTTTCATATTTCTGAACCTTTTACCCTCGGTATTGAACTGGAAATGCAGGTGGTTAATCCTCCGGGATATGACCTTAGCCAGGACTCTTCAACGCTGATTGACGCCGTTAAAAATCAGATCACTGCCGGGGAAGTGAAGCACGATATCACCGAAAGTATGCTGGAGCTGGCGACAGATGTTTGCCGTGATATCAACCAGGCTGCCGGGCAATATTCAGCGATGCAGAAAGTCGTTTTGCAAGCTGCGGCAGATCATCATCTGGAAATTTGCGGTGGTGGTACGCATCCGTTTCAGAAATGGCAGCGTCAGGAGGTGTGCGATAACGAACGTTATCAACGGACGCTGGAAAACTTCGGCTATCTCATTCAGCAGGCGACCGTTTTTGGTCAGCATGTCCATGTTGGCTGTGCCAGTGGCGATGACGCTATTTATTTGCTGCACGGCTTATCGAGGTTTGTGCCGAACTTTATCGCCCTTTCTGCCGCGTCGCCGTATATGCAAGGAACGGATACGCGTTTTGCCTCCTCAAGACCGAATATTTTTTCTGCCTTTCCCGATAATGGCCCGATGCCGTGGGTCAGTAACTGGCAACAATTTGAAGCCCTGTTTCGCTGCCTGAGTTACACCACGATGATCGACAGCATTAAAGATCTGCACTGGGATATTCGCCCCAGCCCCCATTTTGGCACGGTGGAAGTTCGGGTGATGGATACCCCGTTAACCCTTAGCCATGCGGTAAATATGGCGGGATTGATTCAGGCCTCCGCCCACTGGTTGCTGACGGAACGCCCTTTCAAACATCAGGAGAAAGATTATCTGCTGTATAAATTCAACCGTTTCCAGGCCTGCCGTTATGGTCTGGAAGGCGTCGTTACCGATCCGCACACCGGCGATCGTCGACCACTAACGGAAGACACCTTGCGATTGCTGGAAAAAATCGCCCCTTCTGCACATAAAATTGGTGCATCGAGTGCAATTGAAGCACTGCACCGCCAGGTTATCAGCGGTCTGAATGAAGCGCAGCTGATGAGAGATTTCGTCGCCGATGGCGGCTCGCTGATTGGACTGGTGAAAAAGCATTGTGAGATTTGGGCTGGAGACTAAGCGGAGAATTGCGTTACGCAGAAATATCCCCGACAATGGTGTTTTAACTTACATTTAACAATGTTATGAAACACCCCTTAGAAACCTTGACTACCGCAGCAGGCATTTTGCTGATGGCTTTCCTCTCTTGCCTGCTGCTGCCCGCCCCTGCGCTGGGGCTGACGCTGGCACAGAAACTGATGACCACGTTCCATCTGATGGATCTGAGTCAGCTTTACACATTGTTATTTTGTCTGTGGTTTTTAGTGCTGGGCGCTATTGAATATTTTATTCTTAGATTTATCTGGCGACGCTGGTTCTCGCTGGCGGATTAAACGTCGATTATCACCGTACTTCGCGGCATACTTTGCTTATTCTCCTTCGCCTTAAGGAACGTTTATGGATAAGCAATCACTGCACGAAACGGCGAAACGCCTTGCCCTTGAGTTACCCTTCGTCGAGCTTTGCTGGCCGTTTGGCCCAGAGTTCGATGTCTTTAAAATTGGCGGCAAGATTTTTATGCTGTCGTCGGAGCTGCGCGGCGTCCCCTTCATAAATCTGAAGTCCGATCCACAAAATTCCCTGTTAAATCAGCAAATATATCCAAGCATTAAGCCTGGGTATCACATGAATAAAAAGCACTGGATTTCTGTGTATCCCGGCGAGGAAATCTCTGAATCGTTGCTCAGCGATCTGATCAACGACTCATGGAATTTAGTGGTTGATGGCTTAGCTAAACGCGATCAAAAAAGGCTGCGCCCTGGCTAAAACGGAAATCTATAGAGCATTTTTCTCGCTTACCATTTTACTTTGATCCTTGTAATCTGCTGGCACACAAACATCTTTCACAAGGAGTCTTTATGGATATCATTTCTGTCGCCTTAAAGCGTCATTCCACTAAGGCATTTGATGCCAGCAAAAAACTTACCCCGGAACAAGCCGAGCAGATCAAAACCCTGTTGCAGTACAGCCCATCCAGCACCAACTCCCAGCCATGGCATTTTATTGTGGCCAGCACGGAAGAAGGTAAAGCGCGTGTCGCTAAATCCGCCGCCGACAATTACGTGTTCAACGAACGTAAAATGCTTGATGCCTCGCACGTCGTGGTGTTCTGCGCGAAAACCGCAATGGACGATGCCTGGCTGAAGCTGGTTGTTGACCAGGAAGATGCCGATGGTCGCTTTGCCACGCCGGAAGCCAAAGCGGCGAACGATAAAGGCCGTAAGTTCTTCGCCGATATGCACCGTAAAGATCTGCATGATGATGCAGAGTGGATGGCAAAACAGGTTTATCTCAACGTCGGTAACTTCCTGCTGGGCGTTGCGGCACTGGGTCTGGACGCGGTGCCAATCGAAGGTTTTGACGCGGCAATCCTCGATGAAGAATTTGGTTTGAAAGAGAAAGGTTACACCAGTCTGGTGGTCGTGCCGGTAGGCCATCACAGCGTGGAAGATTTTAACGCTACCCTGCCGAAATCTCGTCTGCCACAAAGTATCACCTTAACTGAAGTGTAATTCTCCTTTATAGCCGGGAACTGATCCCGGCTATTTCACATCAGATTTTCCTGATTTGCATAACCCTGTTTCAGCCGTCATCATAGGCCGCTGTTGTATACAGGAGACGTTATGCAGGATTTAATATCCCAGGTTGAAGATTTAGCGGGTATTGAAATTGATCACACCACCTCAATGGTGATGATTTTCGGTATTATTTTTCTGACCGCCGTTGTAGTGCATATTATTTTGCACTGGGTGGTACTACGTACCTTCGAAAAACGCGCCATTGCCAGTTCACGGCTGTGGTTGCAAATCATTACCCAGAATAAACTATTTCATCGTTTAGCTTTTACCCTGCAAGGGATTATCGTCAATATTCAGGCGGTATTCTGGCTGCAAAAAGGCACCGAAGCGGCTGATATTCTGACCACCTGCGCGCAGTTGTGGATCATGATGTATGCGCTGCTTTCAGTCTTCTCGTTGCTGGATGTTATTTTAAATCTGGCGCAGAAATTCCCGGCAGCAAAACAGTTACCGCTAAAAGGGATATTTCAGGGGATAAAGCTGATCGGCGCAATTCTGGTCGGCATATTGATGATCTCACTGCTGATTGGTCAGTCACCAACCATTCTGATCAGTGGTCTTGGCGCAATGGCTGCCGTGCTGATGTTGGTATTTAAAGATCCGATTCTTGGTCTGGTGGCAGGTATTCAGCTTTCCGCGAACGATATGCTGAAACTGGGCGACTGGCTGGAAATGCCGAAATACGGCGCGGATGGCGCGGTGATCGATATTGGTTTAACCACCGTCAAAGTACGTAACTGGGACAATACCATTACCACTATTCCCACCTGGTCTCTGGTTTCTGACTCCTTTAAAAACTGGAGCGGAATGTCAGCCTCTGGTGGACGACGCATTAAACGCAGTATCAGTATTGATGTCACCAGCATTCGCTTTCTTGATGAAACCGAAATGCAGCGGCTGAATAAAGCGCATCTGTTAAAACCTTATTTAACCAGCCGCCATCAGGAAATTAATGAGTGGAACCGCCAGCAAGGGTCTACGGAGTCAGTATTAAACCTGCGCCGAATGACGAATATTGGAACATTTCGTGCCTATCTGAACGAATATCTGCGTAACCATCCACGTATTCGTAAAGATATGACCTTAATGGTACGTCAGCTTGCACCGGGCGATAATGGTTTACCGCTTGAGATATATGCGTTTACCAATACCGTAGTGTGGCTGGAATATGAAAGCATTCAGGCTGATATTTTCGATCATATATTTGCCATCGTCGAAGAGTTTGGTCTGCGACTTCATCAGTCGCCAACCGGCAATGATATTCGCTCACTGGCAGGTGCATTTAAGCAATAATTAAAAAACCGCTCTCATCGAATGGATGAGAGCGGCTTCAGTTTGTTTACATTGTTTTGTCGGATGTAGCGTGAATGCCTTATTTCCGACGCAACGTTTTAAACGCCACAAACAGGAACACAATCCACACCGGCAGCAGGATCGCCGACAAGCGCATATCATCCATCGTGCACATCAGCACCAAAATCATGCCGAGGAAGGCAATGCAAAGATAGTTGCCGAACGGATAGAGCAGTGCCTTAAACTGTGTTTCTCGCCCCTGACGTCGCATCGCCGCGCGAAAACGCAGATGCGCCAGGCAGATCATAATCCAGTTCAGCAGCAGCGTTGCCACCACCAGCGCCATCAGCAAACCAAACGCTTTTTGCGGCAGCAGATAGTTAATCAACACCACCAGCGAAGTGATTGCCCCGGAAAGCATTAGCGAATTAATGGGTACGCCACGACGACTGACGCGAGTGAGAAATTTCGGCGCATTCCCCTGTACAGAGAGGCCAAACAGCATCCGGCTGTTGGAGTAAACCCCGCTGTTATACACCGACAGCGACGCCACCAGAATGACAAAGTTCAGCGCAGAAGCCACCACATTACTGTCGAGATTATGGAAAATCATCACAAACGGGCTACTGTTGGATTTCACTTCCACCCACGGGTAGAGCGCCAGTAAAACCACCAGTGAACCGATATAAAACAGCAGGATACGATAAACCACCTGATTCACTGCTTTAGGGATGCTTTTTTCTGGATCGCGCGCTTCAGCCGCAGTAATCCCAATCAGCTCCAGACCGCCGAAGGAGAACATAATCACCGCCAGCGACAAAATCAGCCCATTCCAGCCGGTGGCAAAGAAACCACCGTAGCGCCAGAGGTTGTCGATACTGGCTTTCTCGCCGCCGTGACCAGAGAACAGCAGCCACAGGCCAAAACCGATCATGCCGATGATCGCCAGCACTTTAATCAGCGCGAACCAGAACTCAGTTTCACCATACAAGCGCACGTTCACCAGGTTAACGGCGTTGATGATAATAAAGAAGGCAGCAGCCCAGATCCAGGTGGGAACATCCGGGAACCAGTACTGCATATAGATACCCGCCGCCGTCAGCTCTGCCATTCCTACCAACACGAACATCACCCAGTAGTTCCAGCCGGAGAGGAAGCCCGCAAACGGTCCCCAGTATTTATAGGCAAAGTGGGCAAACGAACCGGATACCGGCTCTTCGACCACCATCTCGCCGAGCTGGCGCATAATCAGGAAAGCGATGATCCCGGCAACGCCGTAGCCCAGCAATACAGCCGGCCCCGCCATCTGAATCGCCGGACCAATGCCAAGAAACAGACCAGTACCAATGGCGCCACCCAGCGCAATTAGCTGAATATGACGGTTATGTAATCCCCGATGAAGCGTCGGTTCTTGATTCGACGCAGTATCTTCCGATACGGTTGACGCGTTTTTCACGCCTTTCCCCTGTGTGTCTTTTTTATTGAGGGGCTCCTTTTAACATTTAGTGCTGGTCGTCGCAAGACACAATCCACACAGTTAAACCGGGTATCCTGCTTTTATTTCCGTACCCGATGCCGATGCAACCACATCAGCTTATACGCCGCCGGGATAATAAACAGCGACAGCAAAGGTGCGGTGATCATGCCGCCAATCATCGGCGCGGCGATACGGCTCATCACTTCGGAACCCGCCCCCGTTCCCCACAGAATCGGCAGCAGACCGGCGATAATCACCGCCACCGTCATCGCTTTCGGGCGCACGCGCAGTACCGCGCCGTGATACAACGCCTCATCCAGTTTCTGCTCGCTGAATGTTTGTGGATTATCCAGCGACGGCTCTGCCTCTATGGCGTGACGTAAATACATCAGCATCACCACGCCAAACTCGGCAGCGACTCCGGCGAGGGCGATAAAGCCAGTGCCCGTCGCCACGGAAAGATGAAAGCCCATCCACCACAGCAACCAGATACCGCCCACCAGCGCAAACGGTACGCTGCTGATAATCAGCAACGCTTCGCCCACCCGACGGAACGCCAAATACAACAGCACGAAGATGATCATCAACGTCATCGGCACCATGAGTTTCAGCTTATGGTTGGCGCGCTCCAGTAGCTCGAACTGCCCGGAGAATGCCACGCTGGTGCCCGGTTTTAACTGCACTTTTTCGGCAATCGCTTTTTGCAGATCGTGAACCACCGACACCATGTCACGATCGCGGGCGTCGATATAAATCCAGCTCGTCGGGCGCGCATTCTCGGTTTTCAGCATCGACGGTCCGGTGGAGACGTTAACGTCGGCCACGTCTGCCAGGGTGATTTGCTGCTTCATCGGCGTCAAAATCGGCAACTGGCGCAGAGCCTGCGGGCTATCGCGCCAGCTTTGCGGATAACGCAGATTAATTGGATAACGGGCAATCCCTTCCACCGTTTCGCCAACCATCGCCCCACCCACCGCAGATGTCACAAACAACTGTACATCCGCCACCGTCATACCGTAACGCGCGGCTTTTTCACGGTTAATCTCAATATTGATATAGCGCCCACCTTCCAGACGTTCGGCAAGAGCAGAAGCCACGCCTGGCACCGTTCGCGCCACGTCTTCAATTTGCTCCGCCATCGCGTCGATATCCGCCAGCACATTGCCGGACACTTTAATGCCGATGGGGCTTTTAATGCCGGTGGAAAGCATATCAATACGGTTACGGATTGGTGGCACCCACAGATTCGCCAGCCCCGGTAGTCGCACGGTGCTATCCAGCTCTTCGATGATTTTGTCCATCGTCATGCCAGGCCGCCACTGATCCTGCGGCTTAAGCTGAATGGTCGTTTCTACCATCTCCAGCGGAGCGGAGTCGGTGGCAGTTTCCGCTTTCCCGGTTTTGCCAAACACCCGCGCCACTTCCGGTACGCTCATAATCAGCTTGTCGGTTTTTTGCAGCATACTCGCTGCTTCCGACGCGGAAATCCCCGGCAGCGTCGAAGGCATATACAACAAGTCGCCTTCATTGATCTGCGGTAAAAATTCCCCGCCAACTTTATTGAGCGGCCAGATAACTGTCAGCACCGAAAGCGCCGCCACCAGCAGCGTGGTTTTCGGCCAGTGCAGTACTTTCAGCAACAGCGGATGGTAAATACGAATCAAAAAACGATTGAGCGGGTTACTGCTTTCTGGCGGAATTTTGCCACGGATCCAGTAGCCCATCAGAATGGGGATCACCACGATCGCCAGCAGCGCCGCGCCTGCCATGGCATAAGTTTTGGTGAACGCCAGCGGATCAAACAGACGCCCTTCCTGCCCTTCCAGAGTGAAGATTGGGATAAACGACAGCGTGATAATCAGCAGACTGATAAAAAGCGCCGGCCCCACTTCAACAGATGCATCGGTAATCACCTGCCAGCGCGTTTTATTATCCAGCGTGGCGTCAGGATGCTGGTGCTGCCACTCTTCCAGCCGTTTATGCGCATTCTCGATCATGACGATAGCGGCATCGACCATCGCCCCGACGGCAATCGCAATACCGCCCAGCGACATAATATTGGCATTCAGCCCCTGGAAGTGCATGACAATAAAAGCAATACACAACCCCAGCGGCAACGAAATAATCGCCACCAGCGCCGAGCGCACATGCCAGAGAAACAGCGCGCAGACTACCGCCACCACAATAAACTCTTCCAGCAGCTTGCCGCTGAGGTTGTCGATGGCGCGGTCAATGAGCTGGCTGCGATCGTATGTTGTAACTATCTCCACGCCTTCCGGCAGACTGCTTTTCAGCGTTTCCAGTTTGTCCTTCACGGCGGCGATCACTTCACGGGCATTTTTGCCGGAACGCAGGATCACCACCCCGCCAGCGACTTCGCCTTCGCCGTTCAGTTCCGCAATGCCCCGGCGCATTTCCGGCCCTACCTGGACTTTCGCAACATCACGCAAATAAACGGGCACGCCATTTTCACTGGCTTTTAAAACGATGTGATTAAAGTCGTCGAGCGTTTGCAGATAGCCGCTGGCGCGCACCATATATTCCGCTTCCGCCAGTTCAATCGACGAACCACCCGCTTCCTGGTTTGAGGCATCCAGCGCGCTTTTCACTTCGGCGAGTGTGATGCCATATTGCGCCAGGCGCTGGGGATCGATAACCACCTGATACTCTTTCACCACACCGCCCACCGACGCCACTTCCGCAACGTCAGGGATGGTTTTTAGCTCATATTTGAGAAACCAGTCCTGCAATGAGCGTAAATCGGCCAGATCGTGCTTACCGCTGCGATCCACCAGCGCGTATTCATAAATCCAGCCAACACCCGTGGCGTCTGGCCCCAGCTCGGCGCTGACTCCTGCAGGCAGCTTACCCTGCACCTGGTTGAGGTACTCCAGCACCCGCGAGCGCGCCCAGTATGGATCGGTGCCATCTTCGAAAATGACATACACATAAGAGTCGCCAAACTGCGAGAAACCGCGCACGGTCTTCGCGCCAGGCACCGACAACATGGTGGTAGTCAGTGGATAAGTCACCTGATTTTCAACGAGTTGCGGAGCCTGACCGGGATAGCTGGTTTTAATAATCACCTGCACATCAGAGAGATCCGGCAGTGCATCCACTGGCGTGTTAATGATGGTCCAGGTGCCCCAGATGCTCAAAAACAACGCGCCCATCAGCACCAGAAAACGGTTCGCCACCGAGCGACGAATAATCCATTCAATCATTGGTTATTCCCTCAATGCGCGTGGGTAGCACTTTCAGAGCGCATCCGCTCCAGCGCGCCAGAAATATTGGCTTCAGAATCAATCAGGAACAGGCCGCTGGAAACCACCTTTTCCCCTTCCGCCAGACCTGAGCGTAACGCGGTGACGCCTTGCGAGGCCTGGAAAACGGAAACGCGTTTCGGTACAAAGCGCCCGTCGGCATCAACGGTAATCACCCGCTGTTCGCTGCCGGTATCAATCAGCGCCTGTGACGGAATGAGCAGCATCGGTTCGCTGGCGGTGTTGAGTTGCAACCAGGCGTTCATTCCCGGTTTTAGCGCCTCGTCGGCGTTGTCGACTTCCAGACGCAGTTGCAAAGTGCGGGTCGCGGCATCTACGCCGGGTAGCATCGTCCATTTGCGGATGGTGAGCGTTTTATCGGGTCGCGCCGGAACGGTGAGCGTAAACTGCGAGGCATCTTTCACCAGCCAGGCGATGGACTCCGGGATCGCGGCAGTGACCCACACCGGGTCCATACCCTGAATTTTCGCGACCACGTTATCTTTGGCGATATTCATTCCCGCGCGCAGATCAAACGCGGTGATCACGCCATCAATGGGCGCTTTGAGCGTAAAGCGAGTCTGGATTTTTTGCGTGGCGATCAGGCGGCGAATATCGGCCTCCGGCATTCCCGCCAGCCGCAGGCGTTCAAGAATACCTTCGGTCTGGGTCGCCGTACCGCCGGTTTCGCGCAGCAGTAAATACTCACTCTGCGCTTCCACCCAGTCGGGAATGGTCAGGTCGAGAAGCGGCGCGCCCTTTTTCACTTTATCGCCCACCGTGAGCGGATAAACTTTGTCAATAAATCCGGCGGCTCGAGCCTGCACAATGGCAAACTGATACTCGTTGTAACTGACATTCGCCGGGAAACTCTGGGCAAAAGTCAGCGGCCCGCGCGTGACGGTAGCCGTTTTCACCCCCAGATTCTGCGTCTGGGTCGGGTCAATGCGTACACCAGACGCAGAACTCTCTTCATCGGCATATTTCGGCACCAGATCCATATCCATAAACGGCGATTTACCTGGTTTATCGAACCGCGTATTGGGATACATCGGGTCGTACCAGAATAAGATTTTACGTTCTGCGGTTGGCGTTTTTTCCACTGGCGGTTCCGCCTTTGCAAACCAGGTAAAACCTGCCGCAGAAATAATACCGCCCGCGATCATGCTGCCGATAATAAGCGCGATTTTTTTCATTGAATTAAACCTGGGTTACTGGCTGACTTTAATATCCTGTAATAAAGAAAGGTTGCCCTGCTGGACAAAATTAAACGCCACTTTGTCGCCGGTTTTAATTTCACTCATTTTCGTCTGCGGAGTGATGGTAAAGCGCATAGTCATCTCCGGCCAGTTCACTGCGGCAATCGGATCGTGGTGGATGGTGATTTTTTTGCTTTCCAGATCAACACCTTTTACCACACCGGTGGCGCTAATCACCTGCGGTTGTGCTTCGCTCATGGTTTCATGATGATGTTCGTTAGCCTGGGCATTAAAACCAATAACAGTAAACAGACTGAACATTGCGACTTGCAGTGCTTTTTTCATTTATTCTCTCCTGGAGTTAAAAATTATTGCTGCCAACCGCCACCCAGTGCGGTATATAAAGAAATTTCATTAACCTGACGGGCATAATTCAGGTCGAGTAAGGTTTGTCGGGTAGCAAATAAAGAACGTTCGGCATCCAGCACTTCCAGATAACTGACTGCGCCGTGCTGATATAATGCCCGTGCCCGTTGCAGGGTAATTTGCAGCGACGCCAGATAACGCTGTTGGGCGCTAATTTGATCATTCAGGCTTTGACGTAACGCCAGCGCATCTACCACTTCTTTAAAGGCATTCTGGATTTTTTGTTCATAATTCACCACCGACTGCTGCTGGCGAATTTCAGCGATATCCAGATTGGCCTGGTTACGCCCGGCATTAAAAATGGGGATCTCAATTTTGGGAATAAAATTCCACATTCCGCTGCTGGCGTTAAATAATGATGAGAGATCGCTGCTGGCGGTTGAGATTCCGCTGGTCAGACTGATAGACGGGAAAAATGTCGCGCGTGCAGCGCCAATATTGGCATTAGCCGCCATTAACGCGTGTTCAGCTTCCATAATATCCGGGCGCTGCAACAAGATTTGCGACGACAAGCCCGCCGGTAATTTAACGCTTTGCAGGCTGTCGCTACCCGCTGTCTGCGCTTGCGGCAGCTTGCCGTAGCTTCCCAGTAACAGTTGCAATGCATTATTCGCCTGCGCCAGTTCCCCCTGACGTTTAGCGATATCGCTGCGGGTACTTTCAATCACCCCGCGAGCCTGTTCCAGCGCCAGAACATTGCTGCTGCCGGTTAACAGTTGTTTTTCGACAAACGCATATGACTGCTGATAATTACGCAGCGTTTCTTCGGCTATTTGCAATTGCGCATAAGCCAGTTGCTGATTGAAATAGCTTTGCGCGACATTAGAAACCAGCAGAATATGCACCGCGCGCTGAGCTTCCTCAGTGGCTAAATAATTTTGTCGCTCGGCTTCGCTCATGTTCTTTAAGCGACCGAAAAAATCGAGGTCAAAGCTGGCGTTAAGGCCAGTCGAAAACTCCCTAGTCGTGGCTGAATCGCCTTTAAGATTGCCGCTCCAGCTGCCGCTGCCATCGCCATTGAGTTGCGGGTAACGGTCGGCATCGGTCAGACGATATTGCGCCCGCGCCTCCTGCACTTTCAGGGTCGCCATGCGCAAATCCCGGTTATTCACCAGCGCCTCGCTAATCAACGTCTTCAGTTGATTATCAACAAAAAAGGTGCGCCAGCCCGCGTTCTGGTAGTTATCTGCCGCGTTAACCAGGCCGTTCTGGCTGAGTGAGAACTGTTGCGGCACAGGCATTGCCGGACGCTGATAATCCGGCGCCAGTGAACAACCGGTTAGTGCAAGGGCTACACAAAGTGTCAGGAGTTTACAAGAAGACATAGGCGCATAATTTCTGGTGATTTTATGCCGCCAACTTTACCCTCCAGGCTCTGATTTTCCGGTGACAGGAAAATGACAAAATTGTCATTTTGCCAATAAGCGATTGCCATCTGATCCCGCTCCTCTAGAATTGCCCGGGCAACATGCGGAGGAAATATGAAACTGTTGATTGTCGAAGATGAAAAGAAAACCGGAGAATACTTGACCAAAGGGTTAACCGAAGCCGGTTTTGTAGTCGATTTGGCCGACAACGGGTTGAATGGCTACCATCTGGCGATGACCGGTGATTATGATCTGATAATCCTCGATATTATGCTGCCGGACGTGAACGGCTGGGATATCGTGCGCATGTTGCGTTCTGCCAACAAAGGGATGCCGATTCTGCTGCTCAGCGCGCTGGGTACGATTGAACATCGTGTCAAGGGGCTGGAGCTGGGAGCGGATGACTACCTGGTGAAGCCGTTCGCTTTTGCTGAACTGCTGGCGCGGGTGCGCACTTTACTGCGGCGCGGGGCGGCGGTAATTGTCGAAAGTCAGTTTCAGGTTGCCGACCTGATGGTCGATCTCGTCAGCCGCAAAGTCACCCGCAGCGGCACGCGCATCACTTTGACCAGTAAAGAGTTTACTCTGCTGGAATTTTTTCTCCGCCATCAGGGCGAAGTGCTGCCCCGCTCGCTTATCGCCTCACAGGTGTGGGACATGAATTTTGACAGCGACACCAACGCCATTGATGTGGCAGTGAAGCGGCTGAGAGGCAAAATCGACAACGACTTTGAGCCGAAGCTAATTCAGACCGTGCGCGGCGTGG
Source organism: Escherichia sp. MOD1-EC5495 (assembly GCF_002965965.1). NCBI lineage: Bacteria > Pseudomonadati > Pseudomonadota > Gammaproteobacteria > Enterobacterales > Enterobacteriaceae > Escherichia > Escherichia sp. MOD1-EC5495. Next base: position 156,351 of record NZ_PTRI01000001.1, on the reverse strand, counting down.
GCTATATGCTTGAGGTGCCGGATGGCCAATAAGCCGTTTCAGCGCCCGTTTTCGCTGGCAACCCGCCTGACCTTTTTTATCAGCCTTGCCACCATCGCGGCATTTTTCGCCTTCGCGTGGATCATGATCCACTCGGTAAAGGTGCATTTTGCCGAGCAGGATATTAATGATTTAAAAGAGATTAGCGCCACGCTCAAGCGCGTTCTTAATCATCCTGAAGAGACGCAAGCCCGACGCTTAATGACGCTGGAAGATATTGTCAGTGGTTATTCCAACGTATTGATTTCTCTGGCAGATAGCCACGGTAAAACGGTGTATCACTCCCCCGGCGCGCCCGATATCCGCGAGTTTACGCGTGACGCCATACCCGATAAAGACGCGCGGGGCGGCGAGGTGTATCTCCTTTCCGGCCCGACGATTATGATGCCAGGCCACGGTCACGGGCATATGGAACACAGCAACTGGCGGATGATTAGCTTGCCGGTTGGCCCGTTGGTGGACGGCAAACCGATTTATACGCTCTACATCGCACTTTCGATCGATTTTCATCTTCATTACATTAATGATTTGATGAATAAACTTATTATGACCGCATCGATCATCAGCATCCTGATCGTCTTCATCGTGCTGTTGGCGGTACATAAAGGTCACGCGCCGATCCGCAGCGTCAGCCGTCAAATCCAGAATATCACCTCGAAAGATCTCGACGTTCGCCTCAACCCGCAGACCGTGCCCATTGAGCTGGAACAGCTGGTACTGTCGTTCAACCATATGATCGAGCGTATTGAGGATGTCTTTACCCGCCAGTCCAATTTCTCAGCGGATATCGCCCACGAAATTCGCACACCAATTACAAATCTCATTACGCAAACAGAAATCGCCCTCAGCCAGTCGCGCAGCCAGAAGGAGCTGGAAGATGTGCTCTACTCTAATCTCGAAGAGCTGACGCGAATGGCGAAAATGGTCAGCGATATGCTGTTTCTCGCTCAGGCCGATAACAACCAGCTAATCCCCGAAAAGAAAATGCTCAACCTGGCGGATGAAGTCGGCAAAGTGTTCGATTTTTTCGAGGCGTTAGCAGAAGATCGCGGCGTGGGGTTGCGGTTTGTTGGTGACGAGTGTCAGGTTGCGGGCGATCCGCTGATGTTGCGTCGGGCGTTAAGCAACCTGCTTTCGAACGCCCTGCGTTATACGCCGTCCGGAGAGGCAATTGTTGTGCGCTGCCAGACGGTCGATCACCAGGTGCAAGTTACCGTCGAAAACCCCGGTATGCCCATTGCGCCCGAACACTTACCGCGATTGTTTGACCGTTTCTACCGCGTTGACCCTTCCCGCCAGAGAAAAGGCGAAGGTAGCGGCATTGGTCTGGCGATAGTGAAATCAATTGTTGTCGCGCATAAAGGCACGGTTGCAGTAACGTCAGATGCGCGGGGGACAAGATTTATTATCACATTACCCGCTTAATTATTCAGCAAACGGCAACTTTTATAACCAGTGTAAAAATAACGTGCCGCAATAGTCATACCTATTAATGGTAAAAAGCTGTCACAATTCATAAAAAACCTTAATATACGCCACCCTAAACATAACCAGCGTTAATGTAAGGTTTTTGTGTGGACTGGCTTCTTGATGTTTTTGCTACCTGGCTCTACGGCTTAAAAGTAATCGCGATAACGTTAGCGGTCATAATGTTCATCAGCGGGCTGGACGATTTTTTTATTGATGTCGTCTACTGGGTACGCCGCATTAAACGCAAGTTGAGTGTTTATCGCCGCTACCCGCGAATGAGTTACCGCGAACTGTATAAGCCGGATGAAAAACCCTTAGCGATTATGGTTCCGGCGTGGAATGAAACTGGCGTCATCGGCAATATGGCCGAGCTGGCGGCAACCACGCTCGACTACGAAAACTATCATATCTTTGTCGGCACTTACCCCAACGACCCCGATACTCAGCGTGATGTTGACGAAGTGTGCGCTCGCTTTCCGAATGTGCACAAGGTGGTTTGCGCGCGTCCTGGCCCTACCAGTAAAGCTGACTGTCTGAACAACGTGCTGGACGCCATCACCCAGTTTGAGCGTAGCGCCAATTTCGCTTTTGCTGGTTTTATTCTGCATGATGCCGAAGACGTGATTTCACCGATGGAATTGCGTCTGTTCAACTATCTGGTCGAGCGAAAAGATCTGATTCAGATCCCGGTATACCCATTCGAACGCGAATGGACGCACTTCACCAGCATGACCTATATTGATGAGTTTTCAGAACTGCATGGCAAAGATGTTCCGGTGCGTGAAGCCCTCGCCGGACAAGTGCCCAGCGCAGGCGTCGGCACCTGTTTCAGCCGCCGCGCCGTGACCGCACTGTTAGCTGACGGTGACGGCATTGCTTTCGACGTGCAGAGTCTTACTGAAGATTACGACATTGGTTTCCGCCTGAAAGAGAAAGGTATGACGGAAATTTTTGTCCGTTTTCCGGTGGTGGACGAAGCCAAAGAGCGCGAACAGCGTAAATTTTTACAGCACGCGCGGACGTCAAACATGATCTGCGTGCGCGAATATTTCCCCGACACATTTTCAACTGCGGTTCGACAAAAGTCTCGCTGGATCATCGGCATTGTTTTCCAGGGCTTTAAAACCCACAAATGGACCTCCAGTCTGACGCTGAACTACTTTCTCTGGCGCGACCGCAAAGGGGCAATCAGTAACTTTGTCAGCTTCCTCGCGATGCTGGTGATGCTCCAGCTTCTGCTGTTGATGGCGTATGAAAGTTTGTGCTCCGACGCCTGGCATTTTCTTTCTATTTTCAGCGGCAGCGCATGGTTGATGACCCTGCTGTGGCTAAACTTTGGCTTGATGATCAACCGCATTGTGCAACGGGTGATTTTTGTCACCGGCTACTACGGCCTGACGCAAGGCTTACTCTCCGTCCTGCGGCTATTCTGGGGCAACCTGATTAACTTTATGGCCAACTGGCGCGCGTTGAAACAGGTACTTCAACACGGTGATCCACGTCGCGTCGCGTGGGATAAAACGACGCATGATTTCCCCAGCGTGACTGGCGACACCCGTTCGTTGCGCCCGTTAGGTCAAATCCTGCTGGAAAATCAGGTCATCACTGAAGAGCAACTCGATACAGCACTGCGTAATCGTGTTGAAGGTCTACGCCTCGGCGGTTCGATGCTGATGCAGGGATTGATTAGCGCCGAGCAACTGGCGCAGGCACTGGCGGAGCAAAACGGCGTGGCGTGGGAATCGATCGATGCCTGGCAGATCCCTTCCTCGCTGATTGCCGAAATGCCTGCGTCCGTGGCGCTACATTATGCGGTGCTGCCGCTGCGTCTGGAAAATGATGAGTTAATTGTCGGCAGCGAAGATGGTATCGATCCTGTTTCACTGGCGGCTCTGACACGTAAGGTCGGACGCAAGGTGCGTTACGTCATTGTTCTGCGCGGGCAAATCGTCACCGGTTTACGTCACTGGTATGCGCGTCGTCGCGGTTATGACCCACGAGCAATGTTGCACAATGCGGTTCAGCAGCAATGGCTCACTGAACAGCAGGCCAGCGACATCTGGCAGCAATATGTACCGCATCAGTTCCTGTTCGCCGAAATACTGACCACGCTCGGCCATATTAATCGTTCTGCAATTAACGTGTTGTTATTGCGCCATGAACGCAGCTCACTGCCGCTCGGTAAATTTTTGGTCACCGAAGGCGTTATTAGCCAGGAAACGCTGAATCGCGTCCTGACAATTCAACGCGAATTACAAGTTTCGATGCAATCATTATTACTCAAAGCAGGTTTAACCACAGAACAGGTTGCGGAGCTGGAGTCCGAAAATGAAGGAAAATAACCTTAATCGCGTCATCGGATGGTCTGGTTTACTGCTGACGTCTTTATTGAGTACCAGCGCACTCGCAGACAATATCGGCACCAGCGCAGAAGAGCTGGGGCTGAGCGACTATCGCCATTTTGTTATTTATCCCCGTCTCGATAAGGCGCTGAAGGCACAGAAAAATAACGACGAAAAAACCGCCATCCGCGAATTTGAATATATTCATCAGCAGGTGCCGGATAATATTCCGTTGACGTTATATCTGGCAGAAGCCTATCGCCATTTTGGTCATGATGATCGCGCGCGGCTGTTGCTTGAGGATCAACTGAAACGTCATCCTGGCGATGCCCGCCTTGAACGCAATCTCGCGGCAATTCCAGTAGAAGTCAAAACCGTTAATACCGTTGAAGAACTGCAGGCTCAGCAAAAGGCGTGCGATGCTGTGCCGACCCTGCGTTGTCGCAGTGAAGTCGGGCAGAATGCCCTGCGACTGGCACAGTTGCCTGTCGCCAGAGCGCAACTGAACGATGCAACGTTTGCCGCATCGCCGGAAGGAAAAACGTTGCGTACCGATCTGCTGCAACGGGCAATCTACCTGAAACAATGGTCCCAGGCAGATACGCTATACAATGAAGCACGCCAGCAGAATAGATTAAGCGCGGCAGAGCGCCGCCAGTGGTTTGATGTGCTTCTTGCCGGGCAATTGGATGATCGGATCCTGGCGCTGCAATCAGTGGGGATCTTCACCGATCCACAGTCGTATATTACTTACGCGACCGCTCTGGCTTATCGTGGCGAAAAAGCACGTCTCCAGCGTTATCTCGCTGAAAATAAGCCGCTGTTTACCACGGACACACAAGAGAAAAGCTGGCTCTATCTGTTATCAAAATACAGTGACAACCCGGTGCAAGCGTTGGCGAATCACACGGTACAGTTTGCCGATAACCGCCAGTATGTTGTTGGCGCGACGCTACCGGTGCTATTAAAAGAAGGTCAGTACGACGCAGCGCAAAAACTGCTCGCTACCCTTCCCGCCAATGAAATGCTTGAGGAGCGTTATGCCGTCAGCGTGGCGACTCGTAACAAGGCTGAAGCTCTGCGTCTGGCGCGGTTACTGTATCAGCAAGAACCGGCAAATCTTACCCGTCTGGATCAACTGACCTGGCAACTGATACAGAACGGACAGTCACGCGAAGCCGCCGATTTGTTGCTGCAACGCTACCCTTTCCAGGGGGATGCAACCGTCAGCCATACTTTAATGGCGCGACTGGCTTCGCTGTTGGAAAAGCATCCTTACCTGGCGACCCCGGCAAAAGTGGCGATTTTATCGAAACCCTTACCGCTGGCGGAGCAGCGTCAGTGGCAAAGCCAGTTACCGGGGATTGCAGATAATTGCCCGGCGATAGTCCGCTTGCTGGGCGATATGTCGCCTTCCTACGATGCTGCGGCCTGGAACCGTCTGGCGAAGTGTTATCGGGACACGCTACCCGGCGTGGCGTTGTATGCATGGCTTCAGGCAGAACAACGGCAACCGAATGCCTGGCAACATCGCGCGGTGGCTTATCAGGCATACCAGGTGGAAGACTACAACACCGCACTGGCGGCCTGGCAGAAAATCAGCCTTCACGACATGAGCAATGAAGATCTACTTGCTGCCGCCAATACCGCTCAGGCGGCAGGAAATGGCGCGGCTCGCGATCGCTGGCTGCAACAAGCAGAACAACGCGGGCTGGGAAACAATGCGCTGTACTGGTGGCTACATGCACAACGTTATATTCCTGGTCAGCCGGAACTCGCACTGAACGATCTCACACGCTCAATTAACATTGCACCTTCTGCTAACGCTTACGTTGCGCGGGCGACGATTTATCGCCAACGTCATAATGTCTCAGCGGCGGTGAGCGATTTGCGCGCCGCTCTGGAACTGGAACCCAATAACAGCAATACCCAGGCGGCGCTCGGTTACGCCTTGTGGGATAGCGGTGATATCGCGCAATCGCGGGAAATGCTGGAACAGGCGCATAAAGGATTGCCGGACGATCCGGCACTGATCCGACAACTGGCCTACGTGAACCAGCGTCTGGATGATATGCCTGCAACACAACAGTACGCCCGGCTGGTAATTGATGATATTGATAACCAGGCGCTAATAACCCCACTGACGCCAGAGCAAAATCAGCAACGTTTCAATTTCCGCCGTCTGCATGAAGATGTCGGTCGCCGCTGGACGTTCAGTTTCGATTCTTCCATCGGCTTGCGTTCCGGGGCGATGAGTACCGCTAACAACAATGTTGGCGGCGCTGCGCCAGGGAAAAGTTATCGTAGCTACGCGCAACTGGAAGCCGAGTACCGCATCGGGCGCAATATGCTGCTGGAAGGCGACCTGCTTTCGGTTTACAGCCGTGTATTTGCCGATACCGGAGAAAACGGTGTAGCAATGCCGGTGAAAAATCCGATGTCCGGCACCGGCCTGCGCTGGAAGCCCCTGCGCGACCAAATCTTTTTCCTCGCCGTTGAACAGCAGTTGCCGCTGAACGGGCAAAATGGCGCCTCCGATACCATGCTGCGCGCCAGTGCCTCGTTCTTTAACGGCGGCAAATACAGCGACGAGTGGCACCCGAACGGTTCAGGCTGGTTTGCCCAAAACCTGTATCTCGATGCGGCGCAATATGTCCGCCAGGATATTCAGGCGTGGACGGCAGATTATCGCGTGAGCTGGCATCAGAAGGTGGCGAACGGACAAACCATTGAGCCTTACGCTCACGTTCAGGACAACGGCTATCGTGATAAAGGCACTCAGGGCGCGCAGCTTGGCGGTGTTGGCGTGCGCTGGAATATCTGGACCGGCGAGACGCACTATGATGCCTGGCCGCACAAAGTCAGTCTCGGCGTCGAATATCAGCATACCTTTAAGGCGATTAATCAACGTAGCGGGGAGCGCAACAACGCGTTTCTCACCATTGGAGTGCACTGGTAAATGCGTAAGTTAATTTTCGTAATGCTGACACTGCTGCTGGTCAGCCCTTTTTCCTTTGCGATGAAAGGTATCATCTGGCAACCGCAAAATCGTGACAGTCAGGTCACCGACGCCCAGTGGCAGGGGCTGATGAGCCAGTTACGTTTGCAGGGCTTCGATACTCTGGTTTTGCAATGGACCCGTTACGGCGATGCATTCACCCAGCCAGAAGAGCGTGCATTATTGTTCAGACGTGCAGCGGCAGCGCAGCACGCTGGCCTGAAGCTGATTGTTGGCCTGAATGCCGATCCGGAATTTTTTATGCATCAGAAGCAGTCATCTGTGGCGCTGGAAAGCTATCTTAATCGCCTGCTGGCGGCCGATCTCCAGCAAGCCAGATTATGGAGCGCCGCACCGGGCGTAACGCCGGATGGCTGGTACATCAGTGCGGAAATTGACGATTTGAACTGGCGCAGCGAAGCCGCCCGCCAGCCATTGCTGAAATGGTTAAATAATACTCAGCGACTGCTTAGTGATGTTTTGGCAAAACCGATTTATGTCAGTAGTTTTTTCGCCGGAAACATGTCGCCCGATGGCTATCGCCAACTGCTGGAACAAGTTAAAGCAACCAGCGTTAATGTCTGGGTACAGGATGGCAGCGGCGTGGATAAACTCACCGCCGGGCAGCGCGAACGTTATCTGCAAGCCAGTGCAGATTGCCAGATTGCCTCGCCCGCCAGCGGCATTGTTTATGAATTGTTTGTCGCGGGCAAAGGTAAAACGTTTGAAGCTAAACCAAAACCAGATGCGGAGATCGCCTCACTATTAGCAAAACGCTCCTCCTGCGGCAAGGACTTGCTCTATTTCTCCCTGCGCTATTTGCCCGTCGCGCGTGGCATCCTCGAATATTAATTGTTTAAGGGAGCAACTTTGCTTGCTCCCTTCCTTTTCACTTTCCTAATCAGAATCCTGTTTGTATTAATTGTTTAGCAGATTCTCTTTTTTCAACGCATTTTATGCGTCTCGGTTTTGCCCCACTACGACCTGCATAGCCAATAAGAAGATAGCAGTGACACAAATAACCGGTGCAGCCACTACTCAGAGGCATTATATAATCATATTCATGCCACTATATAACCTGTAAATAAGAACAATTATTCATTGATTGTATTAACATCAGTATATTCCTTTACACAGGAATAAACCCTTTTATTTAACAAACAAAGAGAGTTAATGATGAGTAAAATTACAGGCGTTTTAGTTGACAACCATATCTATGATATTAACAATGATATGAAGAATGGTTACCATTTTCCTAACTGCTTGTTTCCAGGTGCCACCTTTAAGATGGTTATTGATAATGACCCAGTTAATAATGGCAAAGTAAAATGGAGCTGTAGCACTGATGCAGACAATAATGTTCTGGCGGTCAGTCAAGATGGCACAGTGACTTTTCCTGGCGTTGACGAAAAGTGTATTGGGAAGATTTTTGCTATTTTCGCCACTGATAAATCAACGAACAAAGTTGCCGGTATTTATATTTTTACTGTTAAGCGTTTTTTTAAATACAGTATTGAAACTTATGATTCAATTCAAAAGATTTTACCATGGATTGAGAGCATGAACGGAGAATTTCCTGAAGCACAGGATATCGATAGTTACGATTATAATGATCATAATTCAGGTCATATTATTTCGCGAGAAGTTAACGCAGGTCTTTACCAGGAGTGGGGCAATGTAGCTAATAGTGGATGGAATACAAATAATGAGATTGGCGGTATTTGTAGAATTTACGCTTTTAATAAAGAAAATAATACTTATTATTGGCTGAAAAATGATGGAGTCAGACAGGTATTGAGCGGGGGAGACACCGCTCAGGCAGTCGCATCCTACGGTGAATCGATCAACTGATTGTGCTTTTTGTCCACTATCATTTGTATTATTACAGCGTAAACATTCACTGAAATTATAAAATTAAACTTACGCATAACCACCCGTTCAGCGGGTGGTTCTCATTTTATCAGCGATGTGTACGAAGGTTAAAAATAAACAAACTTAATATTTCATTTTTATTTTTCTATAAACTATCAACTCTCGATATCAAATACCCACCTATACCGCCAATATCCGTTTCATCACAAAATACTGGTGGCATTTCTCACCGAAAACTTTATTGCTACTGTTCAAAACGCAAATGTGGTAATCCCCCTGCTCCACTTGCCAAAAAAAATTTACCCGCACTATAAAAAAGCAGCCCGTATAAACATACGGGCTGCCATATTTCACTCGATTCAAAAGAAATTATTTTTAATGTGGTGCGCTTCGTGACAATAAGTTAATTACCAACACTCCGGCACAAATCAACATCATGCCTATAATGGCTGGCAGATCCAACCGTTGGCCGAAAAATCCCCAGGACAGTAAACTAATCAGGACGATACCGACTCCTGACCAGATAGCATAAGCAATCCCTGTAGGAATATAAGCCAGCGTCTGAGCTAATAACCAGAATGATGCACAGTAACAAATAATTGTACCAACAGAGGGCCATAACCGTGTAAAACCCTCTGAAAACTTCATTAAGGTTGTACCAATGACCTCTGCAAGTATTGCGCCACCAAGATAAATATAAGGGTTCATAGCATATTCTTTCCTGTTAATACCGAAGAGAATTGTACTACAGTTTGAACTTAACTCACCGGATTCATTCTGGTGCATTCATTGATGTTCTTCATCAGTGCTTCAGGAAATGGGCGGATGGGAATCCATAGAAATGGTGCATAGATATACTCACCTTGCACCTAATCATTTGACGAAGCACGCAAGGAAAACAGACGACATCTTTGGGATGATGCCCCACTGTGAAATTATGGAGGAAATAAAGAAGGCGTAACTAATTGAATTTTAATGGCGCGCCCTGCAGGATTCGAACCTGCGGCCCACGACTTAGAAGGTCGTTGCTCTATCCAACTGAGCTAAGGGCGCATTGATACCACAATGTGTGTGTAGTCGCGTGAATTATACGGTCAACCCTTGCTGAGTCAATGGCTTTTGAACCGGTTGCTGAACAAGTGTACGACCGCATCTGATTTACCTCGCTACAGCGGCAAACCAACGACGGTTATCATTATCGCCAGGTACAGAAGGTTTTACTTTTCAGAAAACGAAAACTGACAGCGCGCCCCGCTTCTGACAAAATAGACGCATCCCCTTCGACCTACGTAACAGATGGAATCCTCTCTCTGATGGCAGCAAAGATTATTGACGGTAAAACGATTGCGCAGCAGGTGCGCTCTGAAGTTGCTCAAAAAGTTCAGGCGCGCGTTGCGGCCGGACTGCGAGCGCCAGGACTGGCCGTTGTGCTGGTGGGTAGCAACCCTGCATCGCAAATTTATGTCGCAAGCAAACGCAAGGCTTGTGAAGAAGTCGGGTTCGTCTCCCGCTCCTATGACCTCCCGGAAACCACCACTGAAGCAGAACTGCTTGAGCTTATCGATGCACTGAACGCCGACAACACCATTGACGGCATTCTGGTGCAGTTGCCGCTTCCGGCGGGAATTGACTACATCAAAGTGCTGGAACGTATTCACCCGGACAAAGACGTAGACGGTTTCCATCCTTATAACGTCGGTCGTCTGTGCCAGCGCGCGCCGCGTCTGCGTCCTTGCACTCCGCGCGGTATCGTCACGCTGCTTGAGCGTTACAACATTGATACCTTTGGTCTTAATGCTGTGGTGATTGGCGCATCAAATATCGTCGGTCGCCCGATGAGCATGGAACTGCTGCTGGCAGGTTGCACCACCACCGTGACTCACCGCTTCACCAAAAATCTGCGTCATCACGTAGAAAATGCCGATCTGTTGATCGTTGCCGTCGGCAAGCCGGGCTTTATTCCAGGTGACTGGATCAAAGAAGGCGCAATTGTGATTGATGTCGGCATCAACCGTCTGGAAAATGGCAAAGTTGTGGGCGACGTAGTGTTTGAAGAAGCGGCTAAGCGCGCTTCTTACATTACGCCCGTTCCCGGCGGCGTTGGCCCGATGACGGTTGCCACGCTGATTGAAAACACGCTACAGGCGTGCGTTGAATATCATGATCCACAGGGTGAGTAACATGGCGACATTTTCTTTAGGTAAACATCCGCACGTTGAGCTGTGCGACTTGCTGAAACTGGAAGGCTGGAGCGAAAGCGGCGCGCAGGCGAAAATCGTGATCGCCGAAGGTCAGGTGAAAGTCGACGGCGCGGTTGAAACGCGCAAACGTTGCAAAATCGTCGCCGGTCAGACAGTGAGTTTTGCAGGTCACAGCGTACAGGTTGTTGCCTGATCCCACTTCGGCCTGCCCGTATGCAGGCCGATTCTCTTTTCAGACCTTTGCCCTCTTCGACGCTTTCATCCATGCTGATAGCGTCGATATTTTGCCGAAGCGACCATCATGCCAACCGTTATTACGCACGCCGCCGTTCCCCTTTGCATTGGTTTAGGGTTGGGTTCGAAAGTCATCCCTCCGCGCCTATTATTTGCCGGAATCGTCCTGGCGATGCTGCCTGATGCCGACGTATTGTCGTTTAAATTTGGCGTTGCTTACGGCAATGTTTTTGGTCATCGCGGATTTACCCATTCGCTGGTATTTGCGTTTGTTGTCCCGTTGCTATGCGTACTTATTGGGCGTCGATGGTTCAGGGCTGGGATGATGCGCTGCTGGCTATTTTTAACCGTCTCGTTGCTATCGCACAGCTTGCTGGATTCGGTAACCACTGGCGGTAAAGGGGTTGGTTGGCTGTGGCCGTGGTCAGATGAACGCTTTTTCGCTCCCTGGCAGGTGATTAAAGTCGCGCCGTTTGCATTGTCTCGTTACACCACGCCGTACGGGCATCAGGTGATTATTTCTGAATTGATGTGGGTGTGGTTGCCGGGAATGGTGCTGATGGGAATGCTGTGGTGGCGCAGGCGATAACCGGATGCGAGAACTCGCATCCGGCAATAGAGTAATTACTTACGACGCCAGGTGGTTCCTTGCGGACCATCTTCCAGCACGATCCCCATCTCGTTAAGACGGTCACGCGCCGCATCTGCTGCCGCCCAGTCTTTCGCTTTACGGGCATCCAGACGCTGTTGAATTAACGCTTCAATCTCAGCCACTTCGCTGTCGTCTGCCTGCGCGCCGCTTTGCAGGAACGCTTCCGGTTCTTGCTCCAGCAGACCCAGCACGGCAGAAAGTTTACGCAGATGAGACGCCATTGCGTTCGCCGCTGCCATATCTTCTGCTTTCAGGCGGTTCACTTCACGCGCCATATCAAACAGCACGGAATAGGCTTCCGGGGTGTTGAAATCGTCGTCCATCGCCTCAATAAAGCGCGCTTCAAACGCTTCGCCACCGGCAGGTGCAACAGTTTTGTCTGTGCCGCGCAGCGCAGTGTAGAGACGCTCCAGCGCCGCACGCGCCTGCTTCAGGTTCTCTTCGCTGTAGTTCAACTGGCTGCGATAGTGACCGGACATTAAGAAGTAACGCACGGTTTCCGCGTCGTAGTATTTCAGCACATCGCGCACAGTGAAGAAGTTACCCAGCGATTTCGACATCTTCTCGCGGTCAACCATCACCATGCCGGAGTGCATCCAGTAGTTTACATACTGACCATCATGCGCACAGGTGGACTGGGCAATTTCGTTCTCGTGGTGCGGGAACATCAGGTCAGAACCGCCGCCATGGATATCAAAGTGGTTACCCAACTGTTTGCAGTTCATTGCTGAACACTCAATGTGCCAGCCTGGACGACCCGCGCCCCACGGAGACGGCCAGCTTGGTTCGCCCTCTTTAGACATCTTCCACAGAACGAAGTCCATCGGGTTGCGTTTGTCGTCGACCACGTCAACGCGCGCGCCTGCCTGCAGCTGGTCAAGATCCTGACGCGACAGCACGCCATAAGTTGGATCGGTCGGTACGTCGAACATCACGTCGCCGTTGTCCGCCACATAAGCGTGACCTTTGGCGATCAGTTGCTCAGTGAGTTCAATAATTTCTGCGATATGGTGCGTCGCGCGTGGCTCCATATCCGGGCGCAGAATGTTCAAAGCATCAAAATCTTTGTGCATTTCGGCGATCATGCGATCCACCAGCGCCACAAAGCTTTCGCCATTTTCATTGGCGCGTTTGATGATTTTGTCGTCGATATCGGTAATGTTGCGCACATACTTCAGCTTATAGCCGAGGAAACGCAGATAGCGTGCAACCACGTCAAAAGCAACAAAGGTACGCCCGTGACCGATATGACAGAGATCGTAAACGGTGATTCCACACACGTACATGCCGACTTCCCCGGCGTGAATAGGCTTAAATTCCTCTTTTTGGCGTGTCAGAGTATTGAAGATTTTTAGCATCGAAGATTCCGTTTAGACATGTGTGGGTAATTGAGTTGCGTATAATACCCATATTTCCCGCGCGAATCAGCATACATTGCGTGATGATCCGATCGTGCGGTTATGCTATAACACCACCCTATATATGACCCGAACCGGGTTGAAGCACCAATCAAACGGAACAGGATGCAAAAATGGTTACTTTCCACACCAATCACGGCGATATTGTCATCAAAACTTTTGACGATAAAGCACCTGAAACAGTTAAAAACTTCCTGGACTACTGCCGCGAAGGTTTTTACAACAACACCATTTTCCACCGTGTTATCAACGGTTTTATGATTCAGGGCGGCGGTTTTGAACCGGGCATGAAACAAAAAGCCACCAAAGAACCGATCAAAAACGAAGCCAACAACGGCCTGAAAAATACCCGTGGTACGCTGGCAATGGCCCGTACTCAGGCTCCGCACTCTGCAACTGCACAGTTCTTCATCAACGTGGTTGATAACGACTTCCTGAACTTCTCTGGCGAAAGCCTGCAAGGTTGGGGCTACTGCGTGTTTGCTGAAGTGGTTGAAGGCATGGACGTGGTAGACAAAATCAAAGGTGTTGCAACCGGTCGTAGCGGTATGCACCAGGACGTGCCAAAAGAAGACGTCATCATTGAAAGCGTGACCGTTAGCGAGTAATCGTGGCGACACTCTTTATTGCAGACCTTCATCTCTGCGTGGAAGAACCGGCGATCACCGCCGGTTTTCTGCGTTTTTTAGCGGGAGAAGCCCGCAAGGCCGACGCGCTATATATTCTTGGCGATCTGTTTGAAGCATGGATTGGCGACGACGATCCCAACCCACTCCATCGCCAGATTGCGGCAGCAATCAAAGCGGTATCCGATTCCGGCGTTCCCTGTTATTTCATTCATGGCAACCGTGATTTTCTGCTCGGCAAACGCTTTGCCCGTGAAAGCGGCATGACGTTATTGCCGGAAGAAAAGGTGCTCGAACTTTATGGTCGTCGGGTGCTGATTATGCATGGCGACACGCTGTGCACCGATGATGCGGGTTATCAGGCTTTTCGCGCCAAAGTCCACAAACCCTGGCTGCAAACACTGTTCCTCGCCCTGCCGTTGTTTGTGCGCAAACGCATTGCCGCGCGAATGCGAGCGAACAGCAAAGAAGCCAACAGCAGTAAATCGCTGGCGATCATGGACGTTAACCAAAACGCGGTGGTCAGTGCAATGGAAAAGCATCAGGTGCAATGGCTGATCCACGGGCATACCCATCGCCCGGCGGTGCATGAATTCATCGCCAATCAGCAACCTGCTTTCCGCGTCGTGCTGGGTGCCTGGCATACCGAAGGTTCGATGGTGAAAGTCACGGCGGATGACGTTGAGCTAATCCATTTCCCGTTTTAATAACGCACAAGTTTGCTGATTCCACAGCCACGCAACCGTTTTCCTTGCTCTCTTTCCGTGCTATTCTCTGTGCCCTCTAAAGCCGAGAGTTGTGCACCACAGGAGTTTTTAGACGCATGTCTTCCCGCAATAATCCGGCGCGTGTCGCCATCGTGATGGGGTCCAAAAGCGACTGGGCTACCATGCAGTTCGCCGCCGAAATCTTCGAAATCCTGAATGTCCCGCACCACGTTGAAGTGGTTTCTGCTCACCGCACCCCCGATAAATTGTTCAGCTTCGCCGAAAGCGCCGAAGAGAACGGTTATCAGGTGATTATTGCGGGCGCAGGCGGCGCAGCGCATCTGCCAGGCATGATTGCCGCGAAAACGCTGGTGCCAGTGCTGGGCGTGCCAGTACAGAGCGCCGCACTGAGCGGTGTCGATAGTCTCTACTCCATCGTACAAATGCCGCGCGGCATTCCAGTGGGTACGCTGGCGATTGGTAAAGCTGGCGCGGCAAACGCGGCGTTACTGGCAGCACAAATTCTTGCGACTCATGATAAAGAACTGCACCAGCGTCTGAATGACTGGCGTAAAGCCCAGACCGACGAAGTGCTGGAAAACCCGGACCCGCGAGGTGCGGCATGAAACAGGTTTGCGTCCTCGGTAACGGGCAGTTAGGCCGTATGCTGCGTCAGGCAGGCGAACCGTTAGGCATTGCTGTCTGGCCGGTCGGGCTGGACGCTGAACCTGCGGCGGTGCCTTTTCAACAAAGCGTGATTACCGCTGAGATCGAACGCTGGCCGGAAACTGCATTAACCCGCGAGCTGGCGCGCCATCCGGCCTTTGTGAACCGCGATGTGTTCCCGATTATTGCCGACCGTCTGACTCAGAAGCAGCTTTTCGACAAGCTCCACCTGCCGACCGCGCCGTGGCAGTTACTTGCCGATCGCAGCGAGTGGCCTGCGGTGTTTGATCGTTTAGGTGAACTGGCGATTGTTAAGCGTCGCACTGGTGGCTATGACGGTCGCGGTCAATGGCGTTTACGCGCCGATGAAACCGATCAGTTACCGGCTGAATGCTACGGCGAATGTATTGTCGAGCAAGGCATTAACTTCTCTGGTGAAGTGTCGCTGGTTGGCGCGCGTGGCTTTGACGGCAGCACGGTGTTTTATCCGCTGACGCATAACCTGCATCAGGACGGTATTTTGCGCACCAGCGTCGCTTTCCCGCAGGCCAACGCACAGCAACAGGCGCAGGCCGAAGAGATGCTGTCAGCGATTATGCAGGAGCTGGGCTATGTAGGCGTGATGGCGATGGAGTGTTTTGTCACCCCACAAGGTCTGTTGATCAACGAACTGGCACCGCGTGTGCATAACAGCGGTCACTGGACGCAAAACGGTGCCAGCATCAGCCAGTTTGAGCTGCATCTGCGGGCAATTACCGATCTGCCGTTACCGCAACCAGTGGTGAATAGCCCGTCGGTGATGATCAACCTGATTGGTAGCGATGTGAATTATGACTGGCTGAAACTGCCGCTGGTGCACCTGCACTGGTACGACAAAGAAGTCCGTCCGGGGCGTAAAGTGGGGCATCTGAATTTGACCGACAGCGACACATCGCGTCTGACCGCGACGCTGGAAGCCTTAATCCCGCTGCTGCCGCCGGAGTATGCCAGCGGCGTGATTTGGGCGCAGAGCAAGTTCAGTTAATCAGGTACTCATTTTCTTGCCGGATGCGGCGTGAACGCCTTATCTGGCCTACCGATCCGTTACCCATCGTAGGCCTGATAAGACGCGTCAAGTGTCGCATCAGGCACAAATGTCTACTGCCTACGACTACAGCGAAATACAGGTCCCCGCCTCGCCCGCCAGCGTCTCTTCAATTCGCGATAACGCCCCAATCCACGCGGGTTTGCCACGGCTTCTGACATAATCACTCACCGCTGTCACCTTCGGCCCCATCGAACCATCGGCTTTGGCAAATGGAGCTAACTCATCCGGTGTGGCATGGCGAATGGCACGTTGCTGCGGCGTTCCCCAGTTTTCATATACCGCATCAGCATCGGTCAGGATCACCAGTCCATCGGCATTAATCTGCTCGGCGAGCAACGCAGCGGCGAGATCTTTATCAATTACCGCTTCACTCCCTGCCCCGTCTTCCGTCACAGGCACACCACCGCCGCCACTGCAAATCACCACATGCCCCTCTTTGAGCAACAACTCGATGGCTTCGCTGTCGAGAATTTTACGCGGTTGCGGAGACGCCACCACCCGGCGTAAATATTTACCATCACGTTTCATCTGCCAGCCGTAAGCCGCTTCCAGCGACTCTTGTTCTTCTGGCTGATAAACCGGACCGATAAACTTCTCTGGCTGCAAAAACGCCGGATCATCCGGCGAAACCTCAATGCGCGTCAACACCGTCGTCACAGGCGGCATTTGCGGCTGCGCGCGCAAACTTTGCGCCAGCATATAGCCAATCATCCCCTGACTTTCCGCCACCAGCACATCCAGCGGATACGGCGCCACCTCTTTCCATGCCAGATTCTGTAACGCCAGCAGCCCCACCTGCGGCCCGTTGCCGTGAACAATCGCCAGCCGATAAGAACGCGCCAGGCGCGCCAGCGCAGGTACAGCACTGGCGATATTGCGATATTGATTTTCTGCCGTCAGCGCCTCACCGCGCTGAAGCAAGGCATTGCCCCCAAGAGCTACAACCAGTGTTTTCATGGTTTTCCTTGTAATAATTGTTGGCCAAGCCAGAACCCCAGCAACGTATCTGCCCCTGACGTATGCCCGAGTGCCAACAGCGAATCAATCGCTGCAGCGGTACGTTGAGGGCGTTCCAGAGCATGAACAAAGTGCAGGAGTGGCGAGGCGAAATATCCTTGCGCGGCATAACGTAAATAACTGACGCTCACCGCTGTGGTAACGAGTTGAAGATTGTTGGAACAGGCAAAAAACGGGCGACCGGAGCACGCATCTAAAGCGCCATAATACCAGGCCGCCAGCAGCATTCCCGTCAACGTGTCATCATGACTGGGCGTTAATCCGGGGCCTTTACCCAGCCAGTGCCGCCAGTCGGTCTTAACGCCATTGAGCGCGGTCTGAAAACAGTGGCGAAACTGGCGTAATTCAGCGGGCAGCGGATCGCTTACCGCCATCGCCAGTGGTCCAAAAAGCCCGGTTTCCTCCGCGCGTTGCATCCATGCAGCGGCAAGCGGTTGAGGATGTGCAGGCGGCGTAATACGCAGCAAACAATAACGCTGTGGCTGTTTAACCGTGAAACGCCCGAGGCGAATCCCTTGAGCCACAACCTGTGGTCGTTCATTGCCGCATAATCCACCGCATAACGCATCGAATTGCGCGCGGCGAAGCACCCATCCTCCGGGGCCGAAACCACTACCCTGACGATGCAGCGTTAACAGTTCGCCGCTTTCCGTCATCAGGTTAATCGCCCGCCGCCAGACGCCCGCTAACCGCCAGCACTGGCGATAGTCCGGTGCGCTACGGCTGGCAAGCAGTGGATGGATGATCGTCATTGCGCGTTCCTCAACCAATCCCTATGCTTTCAGCCAGTGCTTCCAGCGCCTGTTCAAAGCACGCCAGCGGCGCCCGCACGGTGCCTGCACCAATCTGCCCGATCCCCGCTTCTTTATGGGCGATACCGGTATTGATAAGCGGCGTAATACCCGTTTCTACCACGCGCCGAATATCCAGCCCCAGACACGCGCCCTGGAAATCCCAGCCGGGGATCTGCAACTGCATATTGCGTTCAAGGAAGATTTCCGCCATCTCTTCAGAAACTGTCCTGGCAGCCTCTATACCACCCGCACCGACAAAGCGCGTTACGCCAGGTGCGGCGATCATTGCCGCTCCGCCAATACCAAAGGTTTCGGTAATCGCGCTATCGCCCATATCCGGGTTCGCCTGCTCCTGCGAGAAGCCGGTGAAAAACAGTCCCTGCGGGGTATTTACCGGCGCAGTAAACCAGCGGTCACCCAGCCCACTCACCCGAATCCCGAACATGTTGCCGTTGCGGGTCATAGCCGTGACGATGCTGCCCGCGCGGATCATCGCGCCTGCATCCATCGCCGCCTTGCAGTAGGCCATCGCAAGGTTGAGGAAGAACTGATCGGTCACGCTAAGGAAATCCATCACTTCGGCGATGTGCTGTTTATCGTGATCGAGGCGGGCAATTTGCGGCGCCAGCGCGCGCATCAGCAGTGCTGAAGTAGCAATATTGCGCTGATGGAACTCATCGCCCATCGTAATGCCCTGCGCCATCATCGCGGTGAGATCGATACCGCGCTCCATGCGCCCCAGCGCGGCGCTTAATACCGGCATCAACACATCGCGCATCCAGCGGTGACGGGTCAGGACATCTTCGCCGTAAGCGCCAAAACGCATCACTTTCCCGATGCCTTCATTCAGGTTGCAGTACGCCCGGTTGCCGTCGGTCACGTTCTCGACCACCAGCATCGGCATACTGGCAGAAGTAATGCCGCCCATTGGCCCGACGGCATTCACATGGTGACAAGGAATGAAGTTCACTTCCCCTTGTTCAAGCATTGCCAGCGCCTGCGCTTCATCTTTCGCCCAGCCTTCAAACAGACATGCCCCTACACACGCCCCTTTCATGGGGCCAGTCATCTCCTGCCAGCGCATTGGCGGCCCGGCGTGAAGCAGTGTTTTGCCCTGGTTTAGTTCGCTGATAAGTAAAGAAGCCGGTTGCACATCCAGCCAGTGTGGACGAGCGCGACGAATTTGTTCGATAACCGCAGCATTGGCTTGCGCCACTGATGTAAACATGGGAACCCCTTATTGCAAACGTTCTAATAAACGAGCCAGTTTTTTATTGCCGCCAGCGACTGGCGCCCATTGGTAATGCACGACTGGTTTGCTGGCGCCTTGTAGTTCCAGCGCAAAACTGCGTAATCCGGCGTTAATCACCGCGACGTTTTCCAGTAATGACGGTGTGTGTTGCTGTGTGGCAGGCGAAAGCGGATGAATCAGTGCCGCCGCCAGCAAGGTGGCTTCCGGCAGCGAACTCACTACCGCAATCCCCGCATCTTCCAGCGTGGCGATTTGTTGCGAGCGGCATTGCGGGTCACGTTCAGTGCCTGTCACCGTGGCAATGGCGTACAGCGGTTGGTTGTCTGAACGCGCAGCACAGGCTTTCTGCCAGGCGCTTACCAGCGAGGCAGCAGGATCGGCGGTCGCGCCGAAGCCAATCACTACATCAAGCAGCAACACGCGCACGTGTGGTTTAGCGCCAAGCTCGGCAATTAACTGGTTGCGTAAGGTCGGGTCGATCATCGGATGGGGACGCCCGACGGTGTAGAAATCATCGCCCAGGTCAATGATCTGGTGACCATCAGCGTCCAGCATCATGCCGTGATGATGGGTATCGTCGGCTGCCACGCCAAGGTGCCCGGCAAGTAATCCCGCCGCTTCGGCTGCCAGCGTACCGCCGGTATACAAACCGCAAATAAATCCGCTGCTGGCAGGCGCTATCGCATTACGTCGCGCCGTAACGCGTGAAAGCAGGCAAGCCAGACGCGCGGCCTCATCCAGCGAGGAGGCAAACCAGATATTTTCGTCGCGGGTAACCGCCGGGGTATAACCTAAAAACAGCGCCACCGTCGGTTTGCCGGTTGCTTTCATCGCGTTAACAATACGCAGGCGCACGGCTTCGGCAGGCGGTTTTGAAACAAATGCCAGCACCTCGCTTTTCTCGTCTGCACTGAGCATTTCCAGCGCCGTCAGTGCACTGATGCCGCCCACTTCACGGCTGAGATCGCGCCCGCCAAGACCAATCGCGTGAGTAATACCCTCACCTGCCAGCGCAATCTGTGAGCACAGCTCCTGAATCCCGGTACCGGAAGCGCCAATGACACCAATGTTGCCTTCCGGCATCACGTTAGCGAAAGCCAGCGGCGTGTCAGCAATCATCGACGTACCGCAGTCCGGCCCCATCACCAGCAAGCCTTTTTCCCGCGCGCGGGTTTTGAGTTGGATTTCATCTTCCAGCGTGACGTTATCGGAGAACATCATCACGTTGAGGTTGCGATCCAGAGCCTGATTCGCCAGCTCTGCCGCGTACTCGCCAGCCACTGAAATCAGCGCCAGATTGGCATCGGGTAATTTCTGACAGGCACTGTCCCAGCGACGCACCTGCGTCAACGCCTGGCTGCTGCCTGTTCCCTGTGCCAGCTGTTTTAGCGCCTCTTCAAGCTGCTGCATAATCGCCTGCGCGATCCCCGCATCCGCCGCTTCGCTACGAATTGCCACGCAAATATCGTTCGGCGTGGCGTTATTAAAATCGTCATGCCAGAAACCTGTGGTATCTAATAACGCTTTATTGGCGGGCGTACCCATCATTACGGAAACATCATCAACATTTTCTGATTCGCTGAGTTTTCGTGAAATAATCATTAAACTGACCGAATCCTGAAAACACCCTTTTTTAATAAAGGCGTGGATCATAACAACTCCTTAAAAATTGCACCCATGGCAATTGCACGAGCAGTGTTAATGTGGCGATTACGGTATCGATGGACGGTGACAAATAAGGTGATGAATATCACACGGAGATTATTAGAAAAAGAATTCAAATAACCACCAGACTATTACTCATTATTTTTTAATAAGCGTGGTTGTTTTAAAAATCAGGTTAAAAGAAGGAAGATTATCAAATAAATTCTAACTATATTTTTTTGCCTGTCTGGATCACATAATCCAGATATTTTCCCTGTATGTTAATTGCAGTCATGCTTCACACCGTCGTTAAAAAGGAAGACAGATGAAAATCAGTCGGGAAACACTCCACCAGCTAATCGAGAATAAACTCTGCCAGGCTGGATTAAAACGTGAGCACGCTGCAACCGTGGCTGAAGTATTGGTTTATGCCGATGCCAGAGGGATCCACTCTCATGGCGCGGTACGCGTGGAATACTACGCAGAACGCATTTCAAAAGGCGGCACCAACCGCAAACCGGAGTTCCGTCTCGAAGAAACCGGGCCGTGCTCGGCAATTTTACATGCCGACAATGCCGCCGGACAGGTCGCGGCGAAAATGGGTATGGAACATGCCATCAAAACCGCCCAGCAAAATGGCGTTGCGGTGGTCGGTATCAGCCGGATGGGTCACAGCGGCGCAATCTCTTATTTTGTGCAGCAGGCAGCCCGCGCCGGATTAATTGGCATTTCGATGTGCCAGTCCGATCCAATGGTGATGCCGTTTGGCGGCGCGGAAATTTACTACGGTACTAACCCACTGGCCTTTGCCGCGCCGGGAGAAGGCAACGAGATCCTTACCTTTGATATGGCGACTACTGTACAGGCATGGGGAAAAGTGCTCGACGCCCGCTCGCGTAATATGTCTATCCCGGATACCTGGGCGGTCGATAAAAACGGTGCACCAACAACCGATCCGTTCGCGGTACATGCTCTGCTCCCCGCCGCTGGGCCGAAAGGGTATGGCCTGATGATGATGATTGACGTCCTCTCAGGCGTCTTACTCGGCTTACCGTTCGGGCGACAGGTTAGTTCGATGTATGACGATTTACACGCCGGGCGTAATTTGGGGCAATTACATATAGTTATTAATCCGAACTTTTTCTCCTCCAGCGAATTATTCCGTCAACATCTTAGCCAGACCATGCGTGAATTAAATGCCATTACCCCCGCGCCCGGTTTTAATCAGGTTTATTATCCCGGACAGGATCAGGATATTAAACAACGCAAAGCCGCCGTCGAAGGCATCGAAATTGTTGATGATATTTACCAGTATTTAATTTCCGACGCGCTTTATAACACGTCATACGAAACGAAAAATCCCTTTGCGCAATAATTATTGAGACAGGACTTTCCTATGATTACACATTTTCGTCAAGCTATAGAAGAAACGCTGCCCTGGCTTTCCTCTTTTGGCGCTGACCCAACCGGCGGTATGACCCGTTTACTTTATTCGCCGGAATGGCTGGAAACCCAGCAGCAATTTAAAAAAAGAATGGCAGCAAGTGGGCTGGAAACACGTTTCGATGACGTGGGGAATTTATACGGTCGCCTGAGCGGCAGCGAATATCCACAGGAAGTGGTTCTGAGCGGTTCGCATATCGATACCGTGGTCAACGGCGGTAACCTCGACGGGCAATTTGGCGCGCTGGCGGCGTGGCTGGCAATTGACTGGCTGAAAACGCAATACGGCGCGCCGCTACGTACTGTCGAGGTGGTGGCGATGGCGGAAGAAGAAGGCAGCCGCTTCCCGTATGTCTTCTGGGGCAGTAAAAATATTTTTGGTCTGGCGAATCCCGACGACGTGCGGAATATCTGTGATGCCAAAGGCAACGGCTTCCTTGATGCCATGCTCGCCTGCGGATTTACTCTGCCAAACGCCCCACTAACTCCGCGCCAGGATATTAAAGCCTTTGTCGAACTGCATATCGAACAGGGCTGTGTACTGGAAAGTAATGGGCAGTCAATTGGCGTGGTTAATGCTATTGTCGGGCAGCGCCGCTATACGGTGACGCTGAACGGCGAATCAAACCATGCAGGCACCACGCCGATGGGCTATCGTCGTGATACGGTTTACGCGTTTAGCCGCATTTGCAGTCAGTCGGTTGAAAAAGCGAAAAAGATGGGCGATCCGCTGGTGCTGACCTTTGGCAAAGTGGAGCCGCGCCCAAATACGGTTAACGTAGTGCCGGGTAAAACCACGTTCACCATTGATTGTCGCCATACTGACGCTGCCGTGCTGCGCGATTTCACCCAACAGTTAGAAAACGACATGCGGGCGATTTGCGATGAAATGGACATTGGTATTGATATCGATTTATGGATGGACGAAGAACCGGTGCCGATGAACAAAGAGCTGGTCGCCACCCTGACAGAACTGTGTGAAACAGAAAAACTGAACTATCGGGTGATGCACAGTGGTGCCGGGCACGACGCGCAAATTTTCGCGCCTCGCGTACCAACCTGCATGATTTTCATTCCCAGCATCAATGGGATCAGCCATAACCCGGCGGAACGCACCAATATTAACGACCTTGCCGAAGGGGTCAAAACGTTGGCACTCATGCTTTATCAACTTGCCTGGCAGAAATAAGGAGTTATAAATAGGATATTTAAATAACGTCACCGGTTACCGCGATGATTTACTGGCTAACCGCGCGATTGTGAAACACGGTAATTTCGCGCTGTTAACGCCAGACGGCCTGGTAAAAAATATTATTCCGGGATTTGAGAATTGTGACGCGACAATCCTGTCCACGCCAAAGCTGGGCGCTACGTTTGTCGATTATCTGGTGACGCTGCATCAAAATGGCGGTAATCAGCAGGGATTCGGCGGTGAAGGAATTGAAACGTTCCTGTATGTGATCTCTGGAAATATCACTGCCAAAGCCGAAGGGAAAACATTTACCTTAAGTGAAGGTGGCTATCTTTATTGCCCGCCAGGCTCCTTAATGACTTTTGTTAACGCCCAGGCCGAAGACAGCCAAATCTTTTTATATAAGCGTCGCTATGTTCCGGTAGAAGGTCATGCGCCATGGCTGGTTTCTGGCAATGCCAGCGAACTGGAACGCATTCATTATGAAGGCATGGACGATGTTATTCTGCTGGATTTTCTGCCCAAAGAGTTAGGTTTTGATATGAACATGCATATCCTCTCTTTTGCGCCAGGTGCCAGCCATGGTTATATCGAAACACATGTTCAGGAACACGGTGCCTATATTCTTTCCGGTCAGGGGGTTTATAACCTCGACAATAACTGGATCCCGGTGAAAAAAGGCGATTACATCTTTATGGGCGCTTATTCTTTACAGGCTGGTTATGGCGTAGGGCGTGGTGAAGCGTTCAGCTATATTTACTCGAAAGATTGCAACCGCGACGTAGAGATTTAAGTCATACCACTCGCCTGATTATTTTTAGCTATGTTGGATTTTGCCACGGTTTATACCGTGGCTTTTTTTGCGATAAATTCAGGTAAAAAAAGATGCGAAATAAATCGCATCCGCTTTAAAGGTAAGAATCAGAGTTTAATTCCCTGACCTATTTTAATGGCGCAGGCAATATTACGCGCGCAGTTGAAGAGATTGGCTTCACCACTGGCGAGCACTTCGGCTAAAGGTGCCAGACGCGGCAGAATGCTGAATACCGCGTCGATACCGTACTGGTGCACCACTTCCACGCCATCACCCAATACGCCAGCAATCCCAATCACCGGTACATTAAACTGCTTCGCCACCGACGCCACGCCCAGCGGCGCTTTACCGCCTGCCGTTTGTGAATCAATGCGCCCTTCCCCGGTGATCACCAGTGTCGCTCCCTGCACCGCCTGCTCCAGGTTGACCGCCCGCAGTACAATCTCAATACCCGGTTTAATATCCGCATTGAGGAACACCGCCGCCGCAATACCCATACCGCCCGCTGCGCCGCCGCCCGCCATCTGACAGACATTGATTTCCGTTTGCTGCTGCAAAACACGGGCGAAATTTTGCAGCCCCTGCTCCAGCTCTTCGACCATTTCCGGCGTTGCCCCTTTTTGCGGACCAAACACCGCCGCCGCGCCGCGTGCCCCTACCAGCGGGTTATCGACATCGCACGCCACTTCAATATGGCAGCTCGCCAGACGCGGATCGCATTCCTCCATCTCAATGCTTGCCACTCGCGCTAAATTGCCACCGTTTGCCGCCAGCGCCTGACCGTCGGCATCAATGAAACGCACACCGAGCGCCTGCGCCATGCCCATACCGCCGTCCACCGTCGCGCTGCCACCAATGCCGAGAATAATATGGCGAATGCCGTTATCAAGCGCATGGCGAATCAGCTCGCCGGTGCCATAACTTGACGCCAGCAACGGATTACGCTGTTCGGGCGCGACCAGCATCAGGCCACTTGCCGCCGCCATCTCAATCACCGCCGTTTTCCCGTCACCGGTAAGACCATAAAAAGCATTCACTTTTTCGCCCATCGGCCCACAGACTTCAAGCGTCACGATGTTGCCGCCCGTCGCGGCGACCATCGCATCCACCGTACCTTCGCCGCCATCCGCTATCGGCAAACAGATATATTGCGCATCGGGAAAGAGGGTCGAAAACCCGGCTTTAATTGCCTGACAACATTTTTCTGCACTTAAGCTCTCTTTAAACGAGTCTGGCGCAATGACAATTTTCATTATCAATCCTTTTTTCAACAAATTATTTGATGCGTTCCCACGGAATAAGATTATCCATAAGAACAGCCAGTAAAATTCCGACCAGTAAGCCGTTACTGAGCAGAGGACGAAGCGTTAATGGAAGGTCTTGCAGATACACAGGCGGTAATGCCATTAAAAATATGCCAACAAATAACGGCAATGCGAGTCGATAAATATTGCGAGCGGTAAAGGTTATTTGCTGGCTAAACACCAGCGCGGAAAAGAGTAAAGGTAGATAAGAAACCAGCATGACCGCGCTACTCACCGGTAAAGGGATACTACAAAACAGTCGCGTGAGTGCCGGAACCAGCGCCACCAGCAGGCAAATAACGCTGCCATAAATAAACGAACGCCGCGTGTAATCGCCGGTCTGGGTTAATAAACCAATGGATGAAACAAACGGTGAAAATGGAATTACCGCCAGCGGTACGGTTATCAGCGTCATAAATCCGGTCGCCACAAAGCTGCGCCGATAACGCGTATTTCCAGCGCCCTGTTGCGGATAAAAAACATCCGTACCGCGAATCGCACCGTAGGTATTGCTGATATTCACAAGCCCGGTAATCACCGCCGTCAGAATAATCCCCGGCGACAAAGCACCGCCACTGCCGAGCGGAAACCACTGCCAGTGCAATTCCCCGGAAAGCGAGTGCGAGGATGGAAAGCAAAAGTACCATAACAACCAGCCGGTTATTGTACCGACCAGCAGGCCATAACGGGCAAAACGTTGCGGCAGGAAGATAATCATCGCCAGCACCAGGCACATCACCGCCACCGCGAGCGCGAATGGCGCAAGCTGAATTTTAAAATTCGGGTCGGCAATGCCAAATGGCAGCCCAAGCATCCCCTTAAAAAAGATACTGGTCAGCTGTGCGCCCAGCATCAGCATAAACAGCACCATCACCGTCGGAGTAAATAACCGCGCCAGGCGATGACCTAATCCACTAAGTCCAATCAATATCGTCAGTACGCCGGAAATCGCAATGCCCACCGCCAGACTGGTGGCGATATCGCTGACAGGCGTTCCGCGCGATGCTTCGCCAAGAGTGATAGTGAGGATGGTTCCCCACCACAGGCCGCCCGGCCCTTCCATAATAGCGCGACGATGACCGCAGAACGCCTGGGCGAAGCAGGCCAGCGCAGTAGCAAGAAAAGCATATTGGGTGAGCGTAAGCAGACTACTTTGCGGCAACTGAAAAGCCGAAAGCAGCGTAGGAGGAACCACAACCGTGTTGCAAAAAATAAAGAAAAACCACTGAAATCCTGATAACAGGCTTTCGCGGCTGACTGCAAAATTGAACATAAACACACCTTAACCGGAGAATGCCCGCCGCAAGGACGGGCATTGCAGGGGCCAGATTACTGCTGATGTTTAAGGATAAATTGACCTTTCGGCGCAACAGGGAAGCCCTGTTCGATGTCGTAAATCACATCACCACGTAAGATGGTTTTCGTGATACGCGCGCCAATGGTACGGCCAACATACGGGCTGACTTTGTGGCGATATTCCAGATCGTCATTGGTAAGAACATAGCTGCTATTCGGCTGAATGAAGACGAAGTCGGCATCTTTTCCTGGGGCGATACGGCCTTTTTGCTGCAGACCGAAAATATCTGCTGCGTTAGTCGCCATTAATTTGCCGAACATTGCCAGAGACATACCGCGTTTCTGTACCGCTTCATCGAACATCACGTCCATGCAGCTTTGCAGACCGGCGATACCGCCCCATGCTTTCATGATGTTACCGGCTTTCATTTCCGGCGGGCATGGAGAGTGGTCGGAAACCAGGCAGTCGATTTCACCGTTAAACAGTTTTTCCCACATGCCTTTCTGGTTTTCCAGATCGCGGATCGGCGGTGAACACTTCGCCAGGGTGCCAATTTCTTCGAACTGATCGGTATCCAGCACAAAGTAATGCGGGCAGGATTCACAGGTGACATCCTGACCTTCCTGACGTGCACGAGTCACTTCTTCAACACCTTCCGGGCTGCTGATATGGCAAACGTGCAGACGGCAACCGGCAACTTTCGCCAGGTACAGCACGCGGCGAATCGCTTCCACTTCGGTAAATACCGGACGCGAAGCCACATAGTCATGTGCGGTTACGCGACCTTCACGTTTCGCTTCTTCGCCAAGTTCGTCACAGATCAGCGCGTTTTCGCAGTGCACCAGCACCGGCTGTCCCAGTTCGCCCAGCTTCTGCGCACCTTTGAAGAACTGCCAGTCATTGACGTCACGGAAGTCGTTGTCGATACCGCGATCGCCACAGGTCGCAACGAAGCATTTGAAGCCGACAACTCCCACTTCATCCAGCTCATGCAGACGGTCGATGTTGTAAGACACCAGGCCACCGAGTTGCGCCGCATCGATAGTCAGCTTGCCTTTAGCGGCATCAAACTTCAGTTCAATTGAAGCGCGGTCAACCGTTGCAGGCAGCTGGTTGAGCGGCATTTCGATCATGGTGGTGATACCGCCTTTTGCCGCTGCGCGAGTGCCGGTTTCATAACCTTCCCAGTGGCTACGACCCGGTTCAGAAATATGGCTGTGCGCATCGACCATACCCGGAGAAACGACCAGACCAGACGCATCCATAACTTCTTTTGCATCGCCCAGATCCTGACCGATAGCGGCAATTTTTCCGCCTTTAACGGCAATATCTACAACACGAGCTTCGTTTTCTAAAATGACGGTGCCGTTTTTAATAATTAAATCAAAAGACATAATAAACTCCTTGTAAAATACAGATTATTTTTTAACTCAATGTTCAATATCGGGATTAATTAACCTGTGACTTTTTGCTCTCCTGTTTTTTCTACTGCTGTGCGTTTCTTTAATAAGGCGTAGGCCGCAAAGGCGACGATAACGCCAACAAACCATGAAACACGCGATAACGGTTCCATGACCGGAATAAATTTACCGCCGAGAGATAAAATAACCGCCACCAGAGTTACTGAGAATGCAGTGAGGTTAAAACCGTTATCGTAATATTTAAAATCACCTGCTGCGGTGTACAGCTCATCGAGATTGATTTGCCCGCGCATGACCACAAAATAATGCGCCATCATCACGCCAATTACTGGACCCAGCATCCCACCGATAATATCGAGGAACAGATAAATACTGTCCTGATTCTCCATTAATTTCCACGGGCAGATCAACAGGCTGATAATACTGGCAATCAGTACGCCGTTTTTATAGGTCAGTTTCGTCGGTGCAATAGCGGCAATCTGATAACCGGCCGGAATAATATTACCGGTGGCGTTCGTGGAAATGGTCGTCATCAGAATAACCAGTACCGCAAAGAACGAGGCAAACAGGCTGTCCCAACGCTGAACAATATCCAGCACGTTCCAGGTATCCGCGCCGTAATGAATACTGGCTCCGGCAATAATACTCACCCCAGCGACCGCAAACAGGATATAAGCAACCACTAAACCCAGCGTTTGCCCCAGCGCCTGCTCACGAAACGAGTGGGCGTTTTGCGTAAAGTCGGATGCGCTAACTGCTGGTGCCGCCCATACCGCAACCACCGCGTTAATCACCACCAGGAACAGGAAGCCACTATTTTCTGCTTTCTGAATACCGCTCGGGATGTAGTCGAGGATTGGACCAATCCCTACCAGCGAAATCGCCCAAATCGCCATGCCGCCGAAAACGATATAGATGCACGGGTTAAGAATAGCGGTGAATTTATTTAATACTTTGCCGCCACCGAAGCCGATACCGACGTTCACCAGCCAGAAGAGCAAGAAGGTAATCAAGCCGGGCAGCGAAAGCCCTAACAGAGTGAAATCACCACCGAGAGTTAAAAATCCCGGCCAGATTTTGCCAATCAGAATCAAAAACGCCAGCGATCCGGCATAACACTGCAAACCAAACCACATAATGGCGGCAATCCCGCCTCTTAATAGGCCGGGAAACAGTGCGCCACGCACGCCATAAGAAGCTCGCAGGATCATAGCAAAAGGTACGCCGTATTTACTGCCCGCAGCACCGTTTAATACCATTACAGCAGCTATAAAAAAGGCGCTAAGGATAATTGCCAGCATAATACTAAAGGTAGACAAGCCGAGAATAAAAAAGCCGCCGACCATTACATAATTGGGAACGTTATGAACCGAACCCATCCATAAGGTAAAGTAGTTAAATGTTTTCCAGGTACGTTGATTTTGCGTTTTCGGTAATAAATCTTCGCTATATCCGCGTTGCTGGAATAGTTTTCTCTGATGTTCCATAAATCCCTCTTAATTTCACGTATCGAATAACGCTGTTTTAATCTAGCTATGAGGAACTAATAAAATAAAAAATAGTTTTTTTAATACTGAAGCAACGTCGTTGGCTGCTTTCTTTTTTTACTGCTGGCCGAATCAATTATTTGATATCGGCCATTTTTATTGCAGGCATCGAGGCTTCATCGGCAACGATGCCTTTTTATCAGGCGAGTTTATGATTCGCCATTAACTCCAGCGCCTGCACTAACGCAGAGTGATCCAACTGGCTGCCGCCGTTTGCCGCACAGGTATTAAATAACTCCTGGCAGGTTGCGGTGTTTGGCAGATTCAGCGCCAGTGCTTTCGCACTTTGCAGCGCCAGGTTGAGATCTTTCTGGTGCAGAGCGATTTTGAAGCCCGGATTAAAGGTACGTTTAATCATGCGCTCACCGTGAACTTCCAGAATGCGCGAGGAAGCAAAGCCGCCCATCAGCGCCTGCCGCACACGCACCGGATCGGCACCGGCTTTTGAAGCAAACAGCAGGGCTTCAGAAACCGCTTCAATATTGAGCGCCACGATAATCTGGTTTGCTACTTTACAGGTCTGACCGTCGCCGTTACCGCCCACGAGGGTGATATTTTTACCGAGCAGTTCAAACAGCGGTTTAACACGTTCAAATACCGCTTCGTCACCGCCAACCATAATTGACAATGTCCCTTCACGGGCGCCGATTTCGCCGCCGGAGACTGGCGCGTCGAGATAATCGCCGCCCAGTTCATTCACCTGACGGGCGAAACGTTTAGTTTCAATCGGTGAAATGGAACTCATATCAACAATGGTTTTGCCCTTCAGCGAGGCTTTAGTACAACCATTTTCACCAAACAGCACTTCTTCAACGTGCGGCGTATCCGGCACCATAATAAAAATGATGTCTGACGCTTCTGTTACCTTGCGCGAAGTTTCAACACCGACGGCACCGAGAGACAGTAATTCGTCAGCCACCGGACCGATGGTTGTGACATGCAGTTGATGACCGGCACGCGCCAGATTAATGGCCATCGGAGTACCCATAATGCCTAAGCCAATAAATCCCAGTTTCATAATTAACCTCTTTTAAATATCGGTATTCCTGAATGCAGACAACACGATCCCCTGCCGACGTAGCGGCCTAAAAAAGCATTGTCTGAACAGCGTTACGTTTTAACGGTACGGTTTCATCCAGCCTAAACCGGCTTCCGTGGTGGTTTGGGGTTTATATTCACAGCCAACCCAACCGTTGTAGTCAGAATTTTCAATTACCTTAAAGAGATAATCGTAATTAATTTCTCCGGTTCCCGGTTCGCCACGATGTGGATTATCGGCGATTTGCAGATGTCCAATTTTATCGGCCCATTGGATCATGGTGTTGGTTAATTCACCTTCCATCCGCTGCATGTGATAAATGTCATACTGAATTTTCAAATTGCAGCAGCCTACGTCGTCAATCAGTTTCAACGCCTGCTGAGTTCCGGTGAGATGGAAACCAGGAATATCAAAATGGTTGATAGGTTCAATCAGTAATAAAATATCTTCTTTCATCAATATATTCGCGGCATAACGCAGGTTTTCCACAAGCGTTGAGTGAATCTGTTCACTGCTGAAACCCGCCGGAGTTTTACCGACCAGACAGTTGATTTTTTTATTCCCCAGCGCACGAGCATAACGAATCGCCGCTGCTACGCCATCACGAAACTCTTCCTCACGGCCAGGAATACAGGCAATACCCCGCTCGCCCACCGCCCAGTCACCCGCAGGTAAATTATGCAGCGTATGATCGAGTTTATTACTCGCCAGCACCTGTTTTAATTCTTCAATGTCGTAGTCATAAGGAAACATAAATTCAACGCCGCGAAAACCACACTGCGCGGCTTTCTCAAAACGGGCGAGAAAATCATATTCGCCAAATAACATCGATAAATTAGCAGAGAAACGTAACATTATTTATCTCCCTTATTCATAGTGCATGAAGCAGGTTTCAGTCGGCGCGTCCGCTGCGTTATCGGCGATATCTTCAAATTCCATGACGTTATCCAGTTCGCTACCCATAGAAATATTGGTTACTCGCTCCAGCATAATTTCTACCACCACCGGGACACGGTACTGATTCATTAAGACTTTCGCTTGTTCAAAGGCCGGAGCAATATCTTCCGGTTTGAAAACGCGAATCGCTTTACAGCCTAAACCTTCCGCCACTTTCACGTGGTCAACGCCGTAACCGTTCACATCACTGGAGTTAATATTTTCAAACGCGAGCTGTACGCAGTAATCCATATCAAATGCGCGCTGCGACTGACGAATCAGGCCGAGATAGGCGTTATTGACCAGCACATGGATGTACGGAATGTTGAACTGGGCGCCAACGGCTAATTCTTCAATCAGGAACTGGAAGTCGAAGTCACCGGAAATCGCCACCACATTACGCTCTGGATCAGCAGCACACACACCCAGCGCCGCCGGAATGGTCCAGCCCAGCGGGCCTGCCTGCCCACAGTTGATCCAGTGACGGTCTTTAAAGACGTGCAGCATTTGCGCCGCAGCAATTTGTGACAGGCCGATGGTGGTGACATAGCAAACATCGCGACCAAAGGCTTTGTTCATCTCTTCATACACGCGCTGCGGTTTCACCGGCACGTTGTCGAAGTGAGTTTTACGCAGCAAAGTACGTTTGCGTTGCTGGCAGTCGGCGACCCACTCTTTACGACACGGCAGACGACCGGCTTTTTGCATCTCCTGCGCCACTTCAACCAGCAGCGTCAGTGCCGCTTTGGCGTCGGAGACAATACCCAGATCCGGGCACAGTACGCGGCCAATTTGCGTCGGCTCAATATCGATATGAACGATTTTGCGCCCTTCGGTGTATTTCTCTACCGAACCGGTATGACGGTTCGCAAAACGGTTACCGATACCAAACACCATGTCGGACGCCAGTAGCGTTGCGTTACCGTAACGATGTGCGGTTTGCAGACCCACCATCCCGGCCATCAGTTCATGATCGTCCGGGATACAGCCCCAGCCCATCAGCGTTGGGATCACCGGAACGCTGGTCAGTTCGGCAAACTGTTGTAACAGCGCGGCAGCATCGGCGTTGATAACCCCGCCCCCGGCAACGATCACTGGACGCTCGGCCTGGATTAACATTTCTACAGCTTTTTCGATCTGCATACGGCTGGCAGCAGGTTTGTAGACCGGCAGCGGTTCGTACATGTCAGGATCAAACTCGATTTCCGCAACCTGTACGTCGAACGGTAAATCCACCAGTACCGGCCCCGGACGACCAGAACGCATCAGGTGAAATGCCTGTTGCAGCACACGAGGCACCAGCGCCGCTTCACGTACTGTAACCGCCATTTTACTGACCGGTTTAGCAATTGCTTCAATATCAACGGCCTGGAAATCTTCTTTATGCAGACGGGCGCGCGGAGCCTGACCGGTAATGCACAAAATAGGAATGGAATCAGCAGAAGCGGAATAGAGCGCAGTGATCATGTCAGTGCCTGCTGGTCCCGACGTTCCCAGACATACGCCGATATTCCCTGCCGTTGCGCGGGTGTAGCCTTCCGCCATGTGCGACGCACCTTCCACGTGACGCGCCAGAATGTGACGAATACCGCCGTGCTTACGCATCGCTGAGTAGAAAGGATTAATTGCTGCTCCCGGAACGCCGAAGGCGGTGGTGATACCTTCTTTCTCCAGCACATACATTGCCGCGTCAACGGCTCTCATTTTTGCCATTTTATTCCTACCTCTATTAATTGGAAAAATTTTCCAACATTCAAATTTTGTCAAAAAAACCCGCTCCGCAGAGCGGGATGCGACAGACACTATGGATGTGCTTTCAGTCCCAACGCCGTGCTGATATCACGGGCGGTGTCTCTGACCAGCTCACCCTGACTGACAAAACGATCTTCTGTCAGTCTTGATGAAGGCCCGGAGATGGAGATAGCGGCAACAACACTACCCACATCATCGTAAATTGCTGAAGCTATGCAATTCAGGCCAACAACATGCTCTTCTTTATCTACGGTATAGCCCAGTTCACGCGCTTGTTCCAGATCCTTCAGCAAGGTGGGCATATCCACAAGCGTGGTTGGCGTAAACTGCTGCAAACCGGTTTGCAGGATGATGCTCATCAGCTCCTCTTCCGCCAGCGGATAAAGCAGCGCCTTACCTGCGCCGGAAGCATGTAACGGCAGACGACTGCCCAGCGGTGCACACATCCTGACCATCGATTTACACTCCAACTGACCAATTAATACCGCTTCATTGCCGTTACGAATCGCGACATTGACCGTCTCGCCGGAAAGCAACATCAGGCGGCGCATAAACGGCCCGGCGACGGAGAGGACATCGCGGTTATGGATGTACGCCGCTCCGACGTTAAAGACACCTAATCCTATATGCCACCAGCCTAACTGACTGTCCTGGTAGACAAAATCTGCAGCCTGTAAAACCTTCAGCAGGCGAAAGGTCGTGGAGAGCGGCAAATCCAGATTGAGAGAAATATCGCTAACCGACGAACTTCCCCCACTTTTTTCCAGATATTGCAGAATCGCAATTCCCCGCTCTAACGCCTGTGCGCCCTTCTGTGCCACAGGCTCCGCCTGTCCTGGCCTGCCGCGCCGTCTAACTTCCGTCATACCTACGTTAACTCCGACCTACAAGTGAGCATAAACAATGAACAATTCGTTTATCTTATGCAAGTCGGTTTCAGGCGTCACGCAAAACAGAGTTCCTGTTCAGGAATACTTTCAACATCACAGTTGTCGCTGCCGCCACGATCGATGGTCAGAAAATCAGTGACTCGCTGCCAGGCAAAAAGCGGGTGATGCCAGACATTACGATGGTAATTCACGCCCTGCTCACCGTTGGTGATAAACGCCCGTAGCGTTGACAGATCTGGAGTTTCATCGCCTAACGCCACGACCACCACAAACGCTTCGCCTTTCATCGGGATAAACGCCTGAGAGCCCAGCGGATGACGCTCAAGTTCATGAATGGTCAGCGGCAGATTCGCCGGTTGCGCGCGGTTAATGCTGATAAGCGTACGGTCTTGCTCAAGAATCTCAACCAGCGCCAAATCGTGATAACGCTCCACCAGGCCATTGTTAATATGGAAAAAATCCCGTTGCTGCGTTTCGATTACGTCGCCATAAGCACTGAAGGCTTCCTGACTTAACGGTAATACCTGAAGTTTCATCTTTTTGTCCTTGTAACATAATTCCGTTCAACCAGCGCCGACCGGTCAGCTTGGTTTCAATAACAGGCAATCTAAAACCTTAAGAGAACAACATCAACACAAAAGTTGGAATATTTTTCCAAAACTAGATTTAGCCCACAAATCACGCAGGGTTATCATGTAAAAATACAGGTAAATCAAAGGACAGAAAATCACGCAACTCGCTGATTTAAAAAGGGGATACCTGAAGATGTTCGATCCAGAAACCTTGCGTACTTTCATTGCGGTTGCTGAAACAGGAAGTTTTTCAAAAGCGGCAGAACGATTATGTAAAACCACGGCGACCATCAGTTATCGCATAAAACTTCTGGAAGAAAATACCGGGGTGGCACTGTTTTTCCGCACCACTCGCAGCGTGACATTGACAGCGGCTGGCGAGCATCTGCTTTGTCAGGCCAGAGACTGGCTGAGCTGGCTGGAAAGTATGCCCAGCGAGCTGCAACAGGTGAATGATGGCGTAGAACGCCAGGTAAACATCGTCATCAACAACCTGCTCTACAACTCCCAGGCCGTCGCCCAATTGCTGGCGTGGCTGAACGAACGTTACCCCTTTACCCAGTTTCACATCTCCCGGCAAATCTATATGGGCGTCTGGGACTCACTATTGTACGAAGGTTTTTCACTGGCTATCGGCGTCACAGGAACCGAGGCGCTGGCAAATACTTTTAGCCTTGATCCTTTAGGTTCGGTGCAATGGCGCTTTGTCATGGCGGCGGATCATCCGCTGGCGAACGTTGAAGAGCCGCTAACAGAAGCGCAGTTACGGCGCTTTCCGGCGGTCAATATTGAAGACAGCGCCCGCACCTTAACCAAGCGAGTCGCCTGGCGATTGCCGGGGCAAAAAGAGATTCTCGTTCCGGACATGGAGACGAAAATCGCCGCCCATCTGGCGGGCGTTGGCATTGGTTTTTTGCCAAAATCACTTTGCCAGTCAATGATCGATAATCAACAACTGGTCAGCCGGGTCATCCCAACGATGCGCCCTCCTTCGCCATTGAGTCTGGCATGGCGCAAATTTGGTAGCGGCAAAGCGGTAGAAGATATTGTGACCTTGTTTACCCAGCGCAGACCAGAAATCAGCGGATTTTTAGAAATTTTCGGCAACTCACACAGTTAAAAATCAAGTTTCCTCGCGCGTTGGCGCGTAAAATAGCGCGCAAGCTGATTTGAGGTTCACTTTTAACTATGCAAGAGAGATACACGGAACAGGACTATCGTGCCCTGCTGATTGCTGATACGCCCATTATTGATGTTCGCGCCCCCATCGAGTTTGAGCAAGGCGCAATGCCCGCCGCTATCAACCTGCCGTTAATGAATAACGATGAACGCGCCGCCGTTGGCACCTGCTATAAACAGCAAGGGTCAGACGCGGCGCTGGCGCTGGGGCATAAACTGGTGGCGGGTGAAATTCGTCAGCAGCGCATGGACGCCTGGCGGGCAGCGTGCCTGCAAAATCCGCAAGGTATTCTCTGCTGCGCCCGTGGCGGTCAACGTTCGCATATTGTGCAACGCTGGCTACATGAAGCGGGAATTGATTATCCGCTGGTGGAAGGCGGTTATAAGGCACTGCGCCAGACCGCGATTCAGGCGACCATTGAACTGTCACAAAAACCGATAGTGCTGATTGGCGGTTGTACCGGCAGTGGTAAAACGCTGTTAGTGCAGCAACAGCCGAACGGTGTTGATCTGGAAGGGCTGGCGCGTCATCGCGGCTCTGCTTTTGGTCGCACATTACAGCCGCAACTTAGCCAGGCGAGTTTTGAAAACCTACTGGCTGCCGAAATGCTAAAAACCGACGCCCGTCAGGATCTACGCCTGTGGGTACTGGAAGATGAAAGCCGGATGATTGGTTCTAATCACCTGCCGGAATGTCTGCGCGAGCGAATGACCCAGGCGGCGATTGCCGTGGTGGAAGACCCGTTTGAGATCCGTCTTGAACGCCTGAACGAAGAATATTTCTTGCGTATGCATCATGATTTTACCCACGCGTACGGCGACGAACAGGGCTGGCAAGAGTATTGCGAGTACCTGCATCACGGACTTTCGGGGATTAAGCGTCGGCTGGGGCTACAACGATATAACGAACTGGCTGCCCGACTGGATGCGGCGCTGGCAACGCAACTCGCAACCGGCAGCACCGACGGTCATCTGGCCTGGCTGGTGCCGTTACTTGAAGAGTATTACGACCCGATGTATCGCTATCAGCTTGAGAAAAAAGCAGAAAAAGTTGTCTTTCGCGGTGAGTGGGCGAAAGTGATGGAGTGGGTTAAGGCGCAGTGATGAGCGGTATTCTGAAACGGCGATTGTCGTGAGAACAGAATGATTGCAACAGAATACAGATATAAAAAAACCGACATGACAGTCGGTTTTTTATTTTTCCGCCCGAGAGTTGGTGGTTCTGGGCAGAGATGAAACAGTCCTCATCTAGCAAGTGAATTATAAGTCAGGATACCTACATATTCAAACAGCTATGCCGGCGCTAGTAATGATACTGCCTCAAGGGATTACCGCAGTGCGGAAAAGTACTTTTAAGTCCTGGTCAGGATACAGGTGGTGCTGATTCTGGTGCTCTGATTTGGAGAGAGGCAGTCCTCATCTAGCACATGAAGGAAAATCATAGTTACAGGCAACGTAAGGGTAAGCTGTGATTGTCTTTCTCCCTTAAGGGAGCAACGGATGAAAACTTTTCTCGATAAAGTTCTCATCGTTCTTAAGGCGCTGATCGCGCTGCTGGAACTGATCCGCCAGTTTATTGAATAACTGAGGAAACGTAGCTAAGGCCGAAGGTTTACCACCTTCGGCCTTTAACAAAACCGGCATGACAGTCGGTTTCAGATTGTTGCCAAAGGGCGCACTATTCATGCCGGATGCGCTACGCCTGTCATCACCCCGCAAACTGCCTGAACAGCGCCTTACCCTTAACCAGTCGCGCACCCAGCCAGCCGCCGAAAAGTGACAGCAGCAGCGCACCGCTGCACGGCAGCACAATCCACAATCGCCAGTCTGGCTCCCACGGGAAATCAAACACTTTCGATTGCAGTACCGCCAGCGCCGTTTCCGCGCCAATCGCGGCTACCAGGCCAGAAACAAACCCGAGCATGGCGAACTCACACCACAATGTCGTGCGCAGCAGTTTTTTGCCCGCACCGAGTGTGCGCCACACCACCAGCTCCTGATGGCGCTGACGCATTCCCACCTGCACCTGTGCCAGCAACAGCAACATACCGCAGGCGGTGACCAGCACTACCATCACTTCCAGCGCCCGACTTACCTGCTCCAGCACCTGGCCGACCTGTTTTAAAATCGCGCCAATGTCTAACAGGCTAATGGTCGGGAACTGGCGGTTGAGTTGCGTCAACATGCCGTTGCCGTTCTCCCAGCGGAAACTGGTGAGCCAGCTTTGCGGCTGCCCGTCCAGCGCCCCTTCCGAGAAAATAAAATAGAAATTAGGCCGCAGGCTTTCCCAGTCCACTTTGCGCAGGCTGGTTACTTTGGCGCGAAACTCCTGGGTATCGCCCATAAAAGTCACGGTATCGCCGAGGGCAACGTTTAAGCGTTTCGCCAGCCCCTCTTCCATCGACACTTCATCAGCTTTTGGCGGCCAGTTACCGGCGACAATCGGATTATGCTCGGGCCGCGTATTTTGCCAGGTAAGATTGAGTTCGCGGTTAAGCGCCTCATCTTCATTGCCTTCTGTCGGCTTATCGTTAATCGCCGTCAACCGCGCCCGCACTACCGGATAAAA
Organism: Escherichia sp. MOD1-EC5495; assembly: GCF_002965965.1. Lineage (NCBI taxonomy): Bacteria > Pseudomonadati > Pseudomonadota > Gammaproteobacteria > Enterobacterales > Enterobacteriaceae > Escherichia > Escherichia sp. MOD1-EC5495. The sequence goes on along the minus strand of NZ_PTRI01000001.1, from coordinate 117,377 downwards.
CGATTCCGGGACTATCTGATGTTCCGCAAGGAACGCTTTTAGCGGTGTAACCTGTTCTGTTGCGATGTTGATTAAAAAGTAGTTCGGGCTTTCTGGCGGTAACTGCTGTTGCCAGCGGTCGAGCAGATCGCCACGCAGCACCAGCAGTAGTGCCAGCAGCATAAAGGAGAGCGAAAATGCCGAAAGCTGGCTTAACGTTGACCACGGCTGACGTAACAGGCGGCTAACCGCCAGGCGCAGAGGTAGCGATTTCAGCGTCATGCGGCGAAGTACATTCAGCAGCATCCAGCCCAGCACACCGCACAGCAAAGCCAGCACTACCGCGCCCGCCAGCACCGCCCAGAGCAGCATACTGCCACCCATTAATCCGGCGAGCAGCAGCACAACCACCACACTGACAATCGGCAGATAAAACTTCAGCGGCCAGACGTTCGCTACCACATCATTACGTAATACGCGTAAAGGCTGCGTTGCCAGCAACAGGCGGTACGGTCGTAGCCCCACCAGCAGCGAGATGACCGCCATGGTGCCAAGCGCCCACAGCCACGGCCAGAGGCTGGCTGGCGGTAGTGCAGCAGGCAGAACGGGCTTGAGCAGCACCATCAACACGTTTTCGAACAACAGGCCTATCGCACCACCGGTAACGGCTGAAAGCACCAGCACCATTAACCACTGGCCGACAATCAGCTTACGCAGTTGCGCTCGCCCTGCCCCCAGCGTTTTGAGGATCGCCACCAGGTCGTAGCGACTGCGACAGTAATGATTCATCGCCACCGCGACCGCCGCCACCGCCAGCAGCAAGGTCAGCAGCGCCGAAAGCAGCAGGAACTGTTGCGAGCGTTCCATCGAACGCCCCAGAGCGCCTTCGTCCTGTTCCAGCCCGTACCAGCGTTGTTCAGGTTTAAGCTGGGGTAACAGCCATTTCTCATAGCTGTCGAGCTGGTTCTCGTTGCCGCCGAATTTATAGCGCCAGGTGACCCGACTCCCCGGCTGCACAGCTCCGGTTTTATCGACATCCGCCAGATTCATCATCAGACGCGGAGCCATCTGGAAGGGGTTAAAGCCGGAATCCGGTTCCTGAATCACTTCTCCGGCAATCCGCAAGGTAGCATCGCCCACGTCGATGGTGTCGCCCGTTTTCAGGTTAAGCAGTGCCATCAGGCGTGGGGCCAGCAATACGCTGCCCGCTTGCGGTTTCAGGCCAGGGGGATTAGTTTGCAGATCGCCATACATCGGGTAGATATCATCCACCGCTTTGACGTTCGCCAGCTGCGGTGTATCGCCTGCAAATGTCATGGTGGCGAAAGTCAGCTGCTTGCCGACTTTCAGGCCGCGCTTTTGCGCTTCCTCCAGCCACGCTTGCGGCACTTCGCGTGAACTGCGCAACGCCCGATCGCCCGCCATAAACTCCCGGCTTTGCTGGCTTAAGCCCTTCTCCATACGATCGCTGATATTGCCCAGCGCCAGCACGCAGGCCACCGCCAGGCTTAGCGCCAGCCAGACAATTAATAGCGACGGCGAGCGCCATTCGCGCCAGAACCAACGTGCAATCATGCTTCCTCCTGCAACTGCCCGTTCACCAGCCGTAAGCAGCGGTCGCAGCGTGCCGCCAGTTGCAGGTCGTGGGTCACCATAATCAACGTGGTGCCATGTTCACGGTTGAGGGAAAACAGCAGGTCGGCAATTTTATCGCCCGTCTGGCGGTCAAGGTTGCCGGTGGGTTCGTCGGCAAACAGCACATCAGGTCGACCGTTAAAGGCTCGTGCCAGCGCCACTCGTTGCTGTTCACCGCCGGAAAGCTGTGCCGGAAGATGATCAAGACGTTTACCCAGCCCTAACTGTTCGAGCAACGCTTTCGCTCCGTTACGACTTTCCACGCTACTCTCACCGCGCAGCAGCGCCGGAAGCTCGACGTTTTCCAGCGCATTAAGAGTAGGGATTAACATAAATGACTGAAAAACAAAACCGACGTGCTTCGCGCGTAACTTTGCCCGCGCTTCTTCGTCCATATTATGTAGCGGTTGTCCCACCAGATTCACTTCGCCACTGCTGCCGTCATCCAGCCCGGCGAGGATCGCCAGCAAAGTTGACTTACCCGAACCCGACTCGCCCACCAGTGCGATGGTCTCGCCACGTTTGACAACCAGCTCAACTCCGGTGAGGATGGAGAGTTCATGCTCCCCCTGACCGACGGACTTCTTAAGATGATGAACTTCAACAATGTTTTCCGCTGGCATTTGCCCTTCCTGTTCCTGGTTCTGTTAACCTTCCGTGCCGCCGCAGCGGACACGTTATTAATTCTGGGTGATAGCCTGAGCGCCGGGTATCGAATGTCTGCCAGCGCGGCCTGGCCTGCCTTGTTGAATGATAAGTGGCAGAGTAAAACGTCGGTAGTTAATGCCAGCATCAGCGGCGACACCTCGCAACAAGGGCTGGCGCGCCTTCCGGCTTTGCTGAAGCAGCATCAGCCGCGCTGGGTGCTGGTTGAACTGGGCGGCAATGATGGATTGCGTGGTTTTCAGCCACAGCAAACCGAGCAAACGCTGCGCCAGATTTTGCAGGATGTCAAAGCCGCCAACGCTGAACCATTGTTAATGCAAATACGTCTGCCTGCAAACTATGGTCGCCGTTATAATGAAGCCTTTAGCGCCATTTACCCCAAACTCGCCAAAGAGTTTGATGTTCCGCTGCTGCCTTTTTTTATGGAAGAGGTCTACCTCAAGCCACAATGGATGCAGGATGACGGTATTCATCCCAACCGCGACGCCCAGCCGTTTATTGCCGACTGGATGGCAAAGCAGTTGCAGCCTTTAGTAAATCATGACTCATAAAGCAACGGAGATCCTGACAGGTAAAGTTATGCAAAAATCGGTCTTAATTACCGGATGTTCCAGTGGAATTGGTCTGGAAAGCGCGCTCGAATTAAAACGCCAGGGTTTTCATGTGCTGGCAGGTTGCCGGAAACCGGATGATGTTGAGCGTATGAACAGCATGGGATTCACCGGCGTGTTGATCGATTTGGATTCGCCAGAAAGTGTTGATCGCGCAGCCGACGAGGTGATCGCCCTGACCGATAATTGTCTGTATGGGATCTTTAACAATGCCGGATTCGGCATGTATGGCCCCCTTTCCACCATCAGCCGCGCGCAGATGGAACAGCAGTTTTCCGCCAACTTTTTCGGCGCGCATCAGCTCACCATGCGCCTGTTACCCGCTATGTTGCCGCACGGTGAAGGGCGTATTGTGATGACCTCATCGGTGATGGGATTAATCTCCACACCGGGTCGCGGCGCTTACGCGGCCAGTAAATATGCGCTGGAGGCGTGGTCAGACGCGCTGCGCATGGAGCTACGCCACTGTGGAATTAAAGTCAGCCTGATCGAACCCGGTCCCATTCGTACTCGCTTCACCGACAACGTCAACCAGACGCAAAGTGATAAACCAGTCGAAAATCCCGGCATCGCCGCCCGCTTTACGTTGGGACCGGAAGCGGTGGTGGACAAAGTACGCCATGCTTTTATTAGCGAGAAGCCGAAGATGCGCTATCCGGTAACGCTGGTGACCTGGGCAGTAATGGTGCTTAAGCGCCTGCTGCCGGGGCGCGTGATGGACAAAATATTGCAGGGGTGAGTTGAAGCGCGCGCTTAAGCCCCCATGTCAAAGAAAATATCGACAACAGAGAGCGACTCCATGTCCGTAGAAAATATTGTCAACATTAACGAATCTAACCTGCAACAGGTTCTTGAACAGTCGATGACCACTCCGGTGCTGTTCTATTTTTGGTCTGAACGTAGCCAGCACTGTTTGCAGTTAACCCCGATCCTGGAAAGCCTCGCGGCGCAGTACAACGGGCAATTTATTCTGGCGAAGCTGGACTGTGACGCTGAGCAGATGATTGCTTCTCAGTTTGGTCTGCGCGCGATTCCGACCGTTTATCTGTTCCAGAACGGGCAACCGGTAGACGGCTTCCAGGGGCCGCAACCGGAAGAGGCGATCCGCGCCCTGCTGGATAAAGTGCTGCCGCGCGAAGAAGAGCTGAAAGCGCAGCAGGCGATGCAGCTGATGCAGGAAGGCAATTACACCGACGCCCTGCCATTGCTGAAAGACGCCTGGCAGTTGTCGAATCAGAACGGGGAGATCGGTATGCTGCTGGCAGAAACGCTGATTGCGCTGAACCGTTCTGAAGATGCAGAAGCGGTGCTGAAAACCATTCCGTTGCAGGATCAGGACACCCGCTACCAGGGGCTGGTGGCGCAAATCGAACTGCTGAAGCAGGCGGCTGATACGCCGGAAATTCAACAGTTGCAACAGCAGGTGGCGGAGAATCCAGAAGATGCCGCACTGGCGACGCAACTGGCTCTGCAACTGCACCAGGTTGGGCGCAATGAAGAGGCGCTGGAGTTACTGTTCGGGCATCTGCGTAAAGATCTCACCGCCGCAGACGGTCAGACGCGTAAAACGTTCCAGGAGATCCTCGCTGCGCTGGGTACGGGTGATGCGCTGGCGTCGAAGTATCGCCGCCAGCTGTATGCGTTGTTGTATTGAGTTTCCGTTGATCGACACATGAACCACAACGCCGGATGCGATGCTGCGCATCCGGCATCGCATCATTTCTTCTTCAATTGCGTCACCACCAACTGGTGGCGCGAATTGTAAAACTTACGATAGGTTAAATAGCAGGCAATAATGGTCGACAAGCTGGCGGTTGAGAGCAGCATAAAGGTCACCATAATCTGATATTTAATCGCTTTCACCGGATCAATCCCGGCAAATATCAACCCGGACATCATTCCCGGTAAACTCACTAAGCCAACCGTTTTTGCTGAATCGACCGTCGGAATTAAAGCCGCGCGAATACTGTCGCGTATTAATATCGCTGAAGCTTGTTTTGGCGTCGCGCCAAGACTCAGTTTCTCCTGAATCTGTTGCTGTTCGCTAATGACCCGTTGCCCTAAATTGTTGTAACACAACCCCACCGCTACCATGGCGTTACCGGCTATCATCCCGGCGATAGGGATCACCTGCATCGGGATAAACTCAATCGACCCTGAGAGAATCAGCACCGCCAGCGTAATTCCCGCCCCCACCGTAATGGCAATAAACGACGAGATAAAGGCTAATATATTTACTGCGTTTTTGCGCATTCCACGCCGCATTAAAGCAGATAAATAACACCATCAATAATGTCAGGCTGGCATCATCCACGCTGAAAATATACTTCAGCACATAGCCGACAATAATCAGCTGAATTATCGCGCGCCCGACGCTCCAAAGAATATCTTTCTCCAGTGCCAGTTTTTCTTTATGGCTAATTAAAATTGCCACCACCACCAGCATTAATGCCAGTGCCAATGATTCGTTAGTAATATTATGCGAGTTCATAGCGTGCTTCCTGCATTTCTCCGGCATGCGGTTGCAGTGTAATCACTTTATCCGCATGATTAATTTCGTCTTTATCGTGTGTTACCCACAGCACGGCAATATTTTGCTCGCGCACATAACGGTGGATCATCTCATTGACGTTATGTTTATTACTTTCATCCAGTGCACTGGTAATTTCATCCAGCAATAATACCTTTGGCATAAATTGCAGATTACGAATCAATGAGATGCGTTGTTTTTCACCACCAGACAGTTCGGCGATATTTTTCGTCAAAATGGTGTCCGGCAAGGCGAAGCGTTCGAGGAAATCGAGAAAAATAGCCGGATCAGGCTGCTGGTTACGGATCTGCCAGGGAAAAATCAGGTTATCGTATACCGTGTCGCCAAACAGCGTTGGCGTCTGGGCGCAGTAAGAAACTTGCTGGCGGTAGGTTTCTGGCTTTAGTGTGCTGACATCCTCACCTTCAAACAGTAATGCTCCGCTGGTTGGGCTGATTAATGAAGCAACAATTTTCAGCAGCGTACTTTTGCCACAACCGGAAGGACCGGTAATTAACTTAAATTCGCCAGCACGCAGCGAAAAACTGATGTTATTAAGAATCTTCGCATCACCCGCCAGATATCCTACGTTTTGTAGCTGAAGCAAAGGACTATTTTCCTGCATCGCTGTTCCCTTTATCTCATTTTTAATAAAAACAGTTTATCCTCCACAAGAATAAGGGGGAACTCCCTTTCAGTAATCAGGTATAATTTGTTTAATCAAGCAGCAACTTTGCTCATTATGGACGGTACAACAGGAGGTTTTTCCGATGCTTATCTTTATCCCGATTCTCATTTTTGTCGCGCTGGTGATTGTCGGCGCAGGCGTCAAAATCGTGCCGCAGGGCTATCAGTGGACGGTAGAACGTTTTGGTCGCTATACCAAAACGCTACAACCGGGGCTAAGTCTGGTGGTGCCGTTTATGGATCGCATTGGTCGCAAGATCAATATGATGGAGCAAGTGCTCGATATCCCTTCCCAGGAAGTTATCTCGAAAGATAACGCCAACGTGACCATCGACGCAGTCTGTTTTATTCAGGTGATTGATGCCCCGCGCGCCGCTTATGAAGTCAGCAATCTGGAGCTGGCAATCATCAACCTGACCATGACCAACATCCGTACCGTGCTTGGCTCAATGGAACTGGACGAAATGCTCTCCCAGCGCGACAGCATTAACTCGCGCCTGCTGCATATTGTCGATGAAGCCACCAACCCGTGGGGGATTAAAGTCACCCGTATTGAAATTCGCGACGTGCGCCCGCCGGCAGAGCTTATCTCTTCGATGAACGCGCAGATGAAAGCGGAACGTACCAAACGCGCTTACATCCTTGAGGCGGAAGGGATCCGTCAGGCGGAAATCCTCAAAGCCGAAGGTGAAAAACAGTCGCAAATCCTGAAAGCGGAAGGCGAACGTCAGTCGGCATTTTTACAGGCTGAAGCGCGTGAACGTTCCGCTGAAGCGGAAGCTCGCGCGACCCAAATGGTGTCTGAAGCCATCGCCTCCGGTGATATTCAGGCGGTGAACTATTTCGTGGCGCAGAAATACACCGAAGCGTTGCAACAGATCGGTTCGTCCAGTAACAGCAAAGTGGTGATGATGCCATTAGACGCCAGCAGCCTGATGGGGTCGATTGCCGGGATTGCCGAACTGGTGAAAGACAGCGCCAACGAGCGAAATAAATCATGATCGAGCTGCTGGTAGTACACCCGCATATTTTCTGGCTGAGTCTCGGCGGTTTATTGCTGGCTGCCGAGATGCTGGGCGGAAACGGTTATCTGTTGTGGAGCGGTGTCGCGGCAGTGATTACTGGCCTGGTGGTCTGGCTGCTGCCGCTGGGGTGGGAATGGCAAGGGGTGATGTTTGCTGTCCTGACGCTGCTCGCTGCCTGGCTATGGTGGAAATGGTTGTCGCGGCGGGTACGCGAACAAAAGCACAGCGACAGCCATTTAAACCAGCGTGGCCAGCAGTTGATTGGCAGACGATTTGTGCTGGAATCACCGTTAGTCAACGGACGCGGTCATATGCGCGTCGGCGACAGTTCATGGCCTGTCAGCGCCAGCGAAGATCTCGGCGCTGGTACGCATGTTGAAGTAATTGCGATAGAAGGGATAACGCTGATCATCCGTGCGGTCATCGCCTGATGCGACGCTGACGCGTCTTATCATGCCTGGAAGTCTGTGCCTGATTGTAGGCCGGATAAGGCGTTCTCGCCGCATCCGGCAATTATGCACGAATGCCTGATACGATACTGACGCGTTTTATCATGCCAACAAGTCTGTGCCCGAATCCACCATGTAATCTGGCATTGGTAATTTACTCTTCCCGGCCTTTATTCATACCTTTCTGGTCTTCATTCGGATAATGTTTTTTTAAATATTCCAGGACGTTTTTATTGACCTTATGTTGGGTATACACCCACCCTTTCCAGTAATCGGGCTGATCCAGGTAAACTTCTGGCGGAATGGTGAAATCAGAAAGCGTTAACCATTCGGCTAACAGATCGGGGTTTCGCTTCTGGATCAACTGCAACAGCATGATCAGCGACATGGCAGAGGCAGGAGCCGTACTATCGCCGCTTAAATACTTCCACACCGTGGAGCGATTCGAACGAAAAAGGATAGGGAGTAGCGCCCTGTCCAGATTCATTTCATTAAAAATCTTCTCAAATTCATTCATTTAATTTTCCTGCCTGGCGCAAACCTCTTAAAAATTGAGATTTATCAAAGAAACGCATTCTAGCACACATCAGGAACCGCTTCACGTTTAGTCCAGAAACAGCATTTATTTCGCTTATCAAAACAAGTCTTTACGATTTCTTACAGGGAAATGGCACAAAATTATTTTCCATTTTATTTCTAATGGAAACTTTTTTAGTTTCTATTAAGTGGTGTTTACGCTTACATCGTAAAAAACACGCTTTACATCACACAAATGCCAGCGTAGATTTCGATCAATACGAAACGCATAATATTTCTTATAACAACAATTAATGTTGCTATAAGAAACATAAATGCGACTTACTTTGATTGAGAAAAAATGAATGAAAACTGTAAAGATATCTTTACTGGCTGTCGTTATTGCTACTGCTGTCAGTCCATCTGCCTTTGCGGGTGATACGATTGAGGCGGCAGCGACAGAACTGGAGGCAATCCAACCTGGGATGTCACATGAAGAAGTTGACCAGAAAATTGGACGCTTCATGATTCGTACTGGAAATACAGAAGCCGCGCAAGACTATCTGTTTTCGCATGGGTATATATCTTCAGAGACGGGCGAAAATATCTCCCCAGAACAGACCCAGGCAGACCGCGATGCGGCACAGGATACAGCCATCCAGAATGCGCAAACCACCGCTAACACAGCAGTGTCGACCGCCAATGAAGCGCACCAGGCTATTACGTCAGCGCAAACCGAGATTGACGCCAGCAAAGCGGCTATTCATAAAAATACTGACGACATTATCGAACAGAAGAACATTCTTAGAGCTCAACAAGACCAAATTAACGATACGCAAAAAACAGTTGCAGCTACCGGTGATGTTCAGACCGCCGCCCGTTATCAAAGCATGGTAAACGCCCGTCAGGACGCTGCGGATAACGCACAGCAGCAACAAGCCGAAGCTCAACAAACGCAGATTACCGAACAGCAAAAGCAAATCGAAGCTACACAAAAAACGGTTGCTGCTACTGGTGACGTTCAGACCACCGCCCGTTATCAAAGCATGGTAAACGCCCGTCAGGACGCTGCGGATAACGCACAGCAGCAACAAGCCGAAGCTCAACAAACGCAGATTACCGAACAGCAAAAGCAAATCGAAGCCACACAAAAAACGGTCGCAGCTACCGGTGATGTTCAGACCGCCACCCGTTATCAGGGAATGGTCAACGCTAAACTGGCTGCGGAAAATGAAGCCAGCACGCGCGCTTCTGCGGAACAAGGGAAAAAAATTGACGCTCTTTCTTCTACCATGACGACGGTATCTCAAAGTGTTGCTACCGAGAACCACACAAAAGAACTGGAAGAAATTCATGGCGATATAACAAAAACCAACACTGCGGTAAGTAAGCTGGCGGCACAACAACAGATAGATAGCGTTCATTACGGTGAACAAATTCAAAACCTGGTGCAGGATTCCACCGATACACATCAGCAGTTATCAACCACGCAAAAACGAGTAGCGGATAACAGCCAACAAATTAATACGCTCAATAACCATTTCAGCTCACTGAAAAACGAAGTTGAAGACAACCGTAAAGATGCCAATGCGGGGATCGCGTCAGCTATTGCCATTGCCTCACAGCCGCAGGTGAAAACCGGTGATTTAATGATGGTGTCTGCGGGCGCAGGAACGTTTAATGGTGAATCAGCGGTATCTGTCGGCACGTCTTTTAATGCCGGGATCCACACAGTAATTAAAGCTGGAGTTTCTGCGGATACGCAATCTGATTTCGGTGCGGGTGTCGGTGTGGGATATTCGTTCTAATATTTCTCTGGATACTTTATAAATATCAATAAAAACCATTAAATAAATTAGAGCAAGGACGTTTGCCTGTTTTTACTCTTTACTACATTTTAAGGTTAACAATGATGAATAGCACCATTAAATCGATTTCCCTGCTGGCGTTAATCATGCTGGCTGGTTGTAGCTCTCCCGCGTCTCGCATTGCAGATTGCCAGGCGCAAGGCGTATCTCATGACACCTGTTATCTTGCCGAACAGCAGCGGCAGACCGCTATTTTAAGTGCATCCGAAGCGCAGGCATTTAAAAATGCAGAAGCCGCACAACATGCCCAGGCGACAAAGAAAGCCATTTATAAAGGATTTGGCGTAACCTTCAGAATGAGTAGCAAAAACTTTGCTTATCTCAATGATTCATTATGTGCGATTGATGAAGATAATGCCGATGCCACAGTTTATCAGTCGGGTCTGTATAACGTGATTGTTTATCATCACACAGGAAAAGTCGCATTAATGAAGGAAGGCCAGTTTGTAGGCTATTTAAAATGAAGGATGAAAAGAAAATATCCCTGACACATATTTTGATTATCGGCGCCTTTATTTTTGCTTTCTTGCAAGTGGTATTATTAGCCTCCTTGGTTCATGCGGTAAATGTTAACAATGAAATCCAGGAAGGCTTATTTCAGTCTGGGCGCATTATGGTAGAAAGTTTGCAACACATTCTTTCTGTGCAAACGGGAATTAACTGATTTTTCACCCCGCCCGATGATGACAGCAGCCGGAGAGATTTTCGATAATCGGGCAGTCGGCGCTGTCATCACCGGGGCAGGCATTCGCCAGCGCCAGTAACTGGTCGCGCATGGATTGCAGTTCTTCGATATGTCGCTCGATCTCCGCCACCTTCTCCAGCGTGCGCCGTTTTACATCAGCACTGTGGCGCTGCGGGTCGTTAAACAGATTCACCAGTTCGCCGCTCTCTTCCAGGTTAAAGCCCACCTGGCGCGCCTGGCGCAGTAAGGTCAGTTCGTTGAGATGCTGCTGCGTGTAGGTGCGATAACCGTTTTCGCTGCGCATCGGCGGTGTCACCAGCCCCTTCTCTTCATAGAAGCGAATGGCTTTGCTGGTCAGGCCGGTAATTTTTGCTACATCGCTAATGTTCATCGTTCGCGCAACGCCTCCTGTGCTTTGTTAAAGGGTTTCAACAGATAATCCAGCACGCTCTTTTTGCCGGTGCGGATATCGACCGTCGCCACCATGCCGGGAAATATCGGAAACTGCTGTTTGCTTTTATTTTCCAGATGATTACTGAAAGTGCGAATGTACACCCGATAGTAATAAACATCGCGCCGTACTTCATCCTGCACGGTGTCCGGTGAAATAACCGCCACTTCCCCCGGCAAACCACCGTAGACGGAGTAATCGTAAGCGGTAATTTTCACCAGCGATTTTTGCCCCGGATGGATAAACGCCACATCGCGCGGGGAGATTTTTGCCTCAATCAGCAGTTGCTCATCCAGCGGCACGATGGTCATCAGTTTACCACCGGGGGCGATGACGCCGCCAACCGTGGTGACGTCAATGTCCTGAACAATGCCACGCACCGGCGCGGTAAAGTTGAGCCTGGTAAGGGAGTCTTCCCGTCCACGGATCACTGAACGCTGGGTTTCTACTTCCGCATTGGCTTTCGCTAACTCTTCCCGCGCCTGAACGTAATATTGCGTGCGCACGTCGCTGAGTTTGTTTTCCAGTTCATTGGCCTGGCGCTGTAAACGCAGCACTTCGACGCTGCTCGCCGCGCCCTGTTTCACCAGCGGCTGGGTCATCGCCAGTTCGCGGTTGACCAGGCTAATCCCCTGCGTCAGCCCGGTAGTGGCTTTGTTCAGTCCGTCGCGGCGAGTGTAGTATAACGCCGTTTCCGACTCGATAAGTTCGGGGAATTTATTCAGTTCGTCAGGGAATACCAGCGGTTTATTGCTCACCTCTGCCCGCAGCCGCGCCGAGGTTGCCAGCGCCGCGTACAGGCGCGACATCGCTTCCTGAACGTCGGATTCCGTTTTGGTGCGGTTAAGCTGCGCCAGCGGCTGACCCTGTTCAACAATATCGCCAACCTTCACGTCGAGATGATACAAAATCCCGCCTTCCAGCGACTGCACCACCTGTTCACGCCCGGAGGGTTCTACCGTGCCGCTGCCGGTGGTCACTTCATCAAGCTGGAAGTACCACGCCCAGCCGAGAAAACAGAGTAACATTACGGCAGTCACGCGCACTGCCAGTGCCGAACGCGGCAGGCGAGGTTCAGTCAAGCCACGGTTGTATTGCAGTTGTCCGTTCATGCGGCAGACCCCTTATTCTTCTCCTGCAACACCACGCGTCGCGCCGTGGGTTCGCCCTGTTCACGCAAAATAGTCTCTTTCGCGCCGTCCATCACAATGCGACCCTGATCCATCACGATTATCCTGTCCACCAGTTGCAGCATCGCCGTGCGGTGAGTGGCGATAATCAGCGTGCGATGCCCAATCCACTGTTTCAGTTGTTCGATTAAATGCGCTTCCGCCATTTCATCCAGCGAGGCGCTGGGTTCGTCGAGCAGGACGATATTGGGTTGAGAGATGAGTAGCCGCGCCAGCAGCAGCGTTTGCCGCTGACCGCCGGAAAGGCCAAAGCCCCCTTCCTGAATCATGTAGTTGAGGCCGTTTTTCTGCTTCTGCACAAAGGGCAGCGCCCCGCTGAGGGTTAATGCGCGTTCGATATCTTCATCACTGGCCTCCGGCATTCCCATGGTGAGGTTTTCCCGCAGCGAACCAAAAAACAGTCGTCCGGTTTGGCTCAGCAGCCCCATGTCGCGGCGCAGATCTGCCGGATCAAGTTGCCCGATGCTGATGTTATCCAGCAGCACCTGCCCCTGCTGGGCGATACGCATTCCGGCGAGCATTTGCAGTAGCGTTGATTTACCCGCGCCGTTGCGCCCGAGAATGGCGATTTTCTCTCCGGCCTGAATGTTGAGTTTGCCAATCGCCACATCGGCAATCTTTTCTTCTTCGTCGTAATAAAAGATAGCGTTGCTGAACTGATAATTGCCGTGCAGCACCGCTTTATGCACCAGTTTGCCGTGTTCCGGCTGATCCACCGGGCGCTTCATCAGTTCATCAAGACCGTTACGCGCCACTTTCGCCTGCTGCCAGCGCGAGAGCACCCCGGAAATCTGCGACAGCGGCGCAATGGTGCGCGAAGCGAGAATCGTGGTCCCGACCAGCGCACCGGTGGTCATGTCGCCGTTCATCACCATAAAACAGCCCACCAACAGCACCACCACGTAGACGATGGACTGCACTTCCTGGGTCCAGGTGAGCAGTAGCCCGGTGAGAAAACGTTGCTTCATGCTGATGGACGAGGCCACGTCGTTAGTGTGATTCCACTGATTCTGAAAACGCTGTTCAGCGCGCAGCAGTTTAATGTCTTCAATCGACTGCACGGCTTCCACCAGCGTCGCGTTGCGTACCGCTGACTCGCGCATTCCTTCGTTCGCCAGCCGTGCCAGCGGGCGTTGCACCAGCAGGCCGGGGATCACTAATAACGGCAGCGCCAGCAAAACAACCAGCACCAGCCAGCCGCCGATCATCCACAAAATAAAGACAAACAGCAGGAAGAACGGCAGATCCGCCACCGCGCCGATGGTGGTGGAAGTAATAAGCTCCCGCACCGATTCCAGTTCGCGGATCTGCGAGATAAACGATCCGGTAGATTTCGAACGCACGTTGTTTTTAAGCCGCAACGCATGACCGAAAACGCGATCCGAAATACGTAAATCCGCCCGCTTGCCAATCATATCCGAGAGATGTGTTCGCACCATGCGCATGCAGAACTCAAACAGGATCGCCATCATCACCCCGGCGAATAACACCCATAGCGTCGGGTAGGACTGTGCCGGCACGACGCGGTCGTAAACCTGCATCGAGAAAATCATCGCCGCCAGCGCCAGCACGTTCGCCACCAGTGAAGCCAGCATAATATCGCCATAGCGCCGCCAGTCTTTCAGCGAGAGATTCCAGAACCAGTTCGCCTGATACGGGCGAATATAGTCATCTACGCGCGCATCAGGGATGGCACTGAGCGGTCGCAGCAGCGCCAGTTCGACGATGTTATCTTCAACATCCGCGACGTTAAGCGTGGTTTCCAGCCCTTCGTCACCGCTGAACTGAATGCTGATATTGTCGTGGTTATCGCGGCGGGTGATCACGCCAATCTGCTGATTATCAAACACCGCGATCAACGGCAGCCGCCACGGGTTAAGCGAGTCGGCGGAGAACTCGACCAGCCGCAGCCCCATCCCCAACTGCCGCGCCATGTCGGTAAGTAACTCTTCCCGCTTGCTGTCGCGCTCCCAGTTGACAGTTGCGCGCACGTTCTCCTGAGAAAAATCGAGGCGATAATAGCGCGCCACGGCGATCATCGCCTCCAGCCAGGCTTCCACGGACTGGGCATTTTTTTTCATTATCTACACCACCATCAACTGATGATTCGCCAGCAAGGTGGCGAGGTCGGTATGCACGCCCGTCAGCGTGACCACGTTAGCTGTCGCAAAGCCGCCGCCCGTGCCGTCGCGATCGATCTGCACGATGGTGTCGCTGCCGCTCTGGGTAACTTTGACAAAATCACCGATGTTTCCGGCCTGCGCATCCAGCGTCGCCACGCCGTTGACGTAGCTGGCTTTGCCGTTGCCGGTGTAGCCGCTGCCCTGTAACAGTTCGCGAATATCAATACGATCGGTGTCGGCGGTGCCTTCCCATGTCCCTACCGTAAAGCCATTCACCACGTCCGAGCCGTTGCCACCGGTGGCGTCGCTGGCGTTGAGCAGTTTATAGAGCAAGGTGTCGTGCCCGCCGTTGCCGATGTTGAGCGTGTCGTTACCGCCGCGCCCTTCCAGTTGGTTATCGCCCGTGCTGCCGGTCAGAGTATCGTTAAAATTCGAGCCGGAAATGCCTTCAATATTGGTGAATGTTGAGGTGTTAAAGCCGGTCGCCTGCGCGGCGGTGCTGCTTAAGTTAGCGGTCACGCCCACCGTTGAGAGGCGGAAATCAACCACGTCCATGCCGCCATTCGCCAGCCAGGTTCCGGTGCCGGAGCTGTACACCCAGCCGCCGGAGCCGTCGTAAGTGTCGGTGCCTGCGGTGGCAAAGAAGGTGTCGTTATAACCGGTGCCAACGAACTTACCGTTGTTGCTCGCGGTGCCCGCTTCGGCGCTGAGATCGTAAGCGTGGGTAGCATCGGTGGCCTGTAAGCCGCCCCAGGTGGTATTCACCGTCTGGTCGATATTGCTGGCGGTGGCACCGGTGGATTTAATCAGCACCGCGTTATAGGTTTCTCCGGCATTCAGCCCGTAGAAATTGACCAGCGCCGAGGTGTCGTTAACCCCCATCCCCGACTGCGGGTTGATGATTTGCGTGGCGACCAGCACACCTGCCGAGTTGTACAGTTTTACGGTATTGCCGTAATAGACGTTAATCCCGTTGGGATCGGTGATGCGCAGATGCAGCGAAGTGCCGTAGCTCACCGTGTTGGTGTTGCGGATCAGGAACACGCTGCCCGACTGTTTGGTCACCAGTACATCCACCGCGCCGTCCCAGTCGTAGTCCATTGCTGCCACGCCGCTGGTGGTGCCGCTCTGGCTGCCGCCGAGTACCGACTGCGTCCAGTTACTGGCACCACCAACGTTGGTGTAAAGGTAGGATTGTCCGGTCTGGGCAATACGGGCGATATCCATCAGGCCGTCATGGTTCCAGTCCACCGCCAGGCTAAACTGGCTGGCATAGGTAGTTGCCGTTGCCCCCATTGCCACCGGACTTCCCAGCACGCCGTTGGTGTTGAATAACAGAGAGCCGTAGTTAGCTCTTCCCTGGCTGGCGGGCAGGAAGAGATCCATATCGCCGTCGCCGTCAAAATCCGCCCACGTCATGGAGACAGACGTCGAGTTGCCGCCGCTGCCCGCCGTGCTGAGGAAGGTGTTGATGGTGTTTTGTCCCCAGACAAACGTGCCGTTTCCCTGGCTGATAAGCGAAGACAGCGTGTAATAGTTGTTCAGGTTGAAGGTGTGCTGAACCAGGTCAATCCTGCCGTCATTGTTCAGATCAACGCCAGAACCTTCGTTGAGTGAAAGATATCCCGTCACCGCCCCGCCCACCGTGGCGCTCCCGCCGTTGTTGGACACGGTAGAGTTCCCCGTCAGCACGCCCGCGTTATTCCACAGGAAGGTATTGGAGTCTGGCCCCCCGGCGTCGCCAATCCAGAAATCGAGATAGCCGTCGCCCTCTTTATCAAACGCTACTACCGAGCCATACCACGTCAGAGTGCCAACGGCGACCAGAATGGCACTGGAGAAGGTGCCATCGCCGTTATTGGTAAAGCCGTTGATATAGCCCGTGCCGTAATCATCACGGGTAATAAACAGATCGCCCGTACCGTTACGGTCGTAATCGGCAATGGAACTGGTGGCGTAATTGTTGCCGCTCTGGTACAGCGTCAGGGCGGTCTTCGACCAGGTAAGCGGGTCGGTAGATTGCATCACCTGTTGGTTGGCCAGCACCGTCCACATCCCGTGCGTGTCGAGGCCGTAGGTCAGCCCCCAGGCAGTCGTTTTATTGGCGGTCGTCCAGGCTGGCGTGTAATCAATTGCCGCGTTGACCGTCACCGTGCCATTGCTGACGTTAGCGGTGTTGCCGTTGCCCGCCGAGCTTTTCACCTGCGCGGTGACGTTATAGGCGGTAGCGGACGCCGCCAGCACATCGGTATCCGGCAATTGCACATACCAGGTGTTGTGCGCCGGATCGACCACCACCGCGCCGCCCGGCTGCGAGGTGTAGGTTTTACCGTTGATCACCACTTCAACATACTGCCCACTGGCAAGTGCGGCAGTGATTACGCCACTGATAATCGGCGTAGTGTCGCGCGTGGTTTGATTGGTGATTTGCGCAAGCGTCGTCGGAATAGAGGTATCAACCGTCAGAACAAAATCACTAGAGGAGGTGATATTCCCCGCCAGATCCACCACTCGCGCGCTGTAGGTATAGGCACCGCTGACCAGCCCACTGTCGCTGTAGGTCCAGTTCAGTGCGCCGACCATCGTCACCGCGCCTAACAATAAGCCGTTGCGATAGAGGTAAACCACTTCTCCGCTGGCCAGCGGAGCGGAGAGCACGCCGTTTAACAGCGGCGTGGTGTCGTCGGTAGCCTGCGAACTGCTTAACGTCCCCTGCCGCTGCCCGACATCATCGGTATACGACACAATAGTTGGCGTGGCGGTGGGGTTAATCGTATCGACCACCACCGTTTTCGACACCACCGGGCCGGTATTTCCCGCCAGATCCAGTACCCGCACCTGATAAACATAGCTACCGTCGGTCAGCGTGCGGCTGTCGGTGTAAGTCCACTGCGTGCCGTTAGTGGTGAGCGTATTCCAGGTCGCGCCGCCGTCGAGGCTGATCTGCGCCACTTCGCCGCTGGCAAGCCCCGCCCCCAGCGAACCGGTCAGTGTGAGCGTGGTATCGCTGGTGATAAAGTCGGTTGCCGAGCTACCCGTATCGGTGCTGATGCTGGCGATGGTCAACACCTGCGCCGGGTTAACGGTGTCGATCTGCGCCGTCTGGCTGCCCGTTGCGCCGACGTTACCTGCCAGATCGACCACCCGCACCTGCCAGGTGGTCGTGCCGTTAGTCAACGTGCGCCCATCAGCGTATGTCCAGTTCAGGCCGTCTGCCGCCAGCGTCACATTCACCCAGGTTGCGCCGTTGTCGGTACTGATTTGCGCGAACTCGTTAGCACCGAGCGCCGCCCCCAGCACGCCGCGAACGGTAAGCGTGGTATCGCTGGTAATAAAGTCGCTGCTGCTGGCGCCGGTGTCATCGCTGATACCGGTAATGGTGATGCTTTTCGCCGCTTCGGGACTGGTGGTATCGACCACCACGTTTTGCGTCGCGGTCTGCCCGACGTTCCCCGCCAGATCCACCACCCGCACCGTGTAGTTCCAGGTGCCGTCGGTAAGCGTGCGACTATCGGCATAGCTCCAGCTGGTGCCGATAACGGTTAACGTGGTCCAGGTAACGCCGCCATCGAGGCTGATTTGCGCCCGTTCATCGGCGGCAAGCGTCGCGCCGAGCGTCCCGCGCACGGTCAGCGTCGTGTCACGGGTAACAAAATCGCTGCTGCTTAAACCGGTGTCATCGCTAATGCCCGCAATGGCGATGGTTTTACTCGCCAGCGGCGCGCTGGTGTCAACGGTGACAATCTGGCTGGCGGTCGCGCCGATATTTCCGGCGGTGTCGATAACCCGCACCTGATAGTTGTAGTTGCCGTCAGCCAGCGTGCGCCCGTCAAGGTACGTCCAGGTCAAACCGCTTACGGAAAGATTCTGCCAGGTTGTACCGCCGTCGATGCTGATTTGCGCGAACTCACCGGCAGCCAGCGTCGCCCCCAGCGTGCCGCTCACCGCAAGCGTCGTGTCGCTGGTGACAAAATCGTTAGTGATCAAGCCGGTATCGGTGGTGATCGCGCTAATGGCGATGGTTTTCACTGCTGGATCTGGCGCGATGGTGTCGATCACCACGTTCTGGCTGTCAGTCGCGCCGACGTTGCCCGCCGCATCAATCACCCGCACCTGATAGAGATAATTGCCATCGGTCAGCGTGCGGCTGTCGTTGTAGCGCCAGGTCGTGCCGGTCACGGTAAGCGTGGTCCAGGTTACGCCGCCGTCGATACTGATTTGCGCCGTCTCGTTACTGGCAAGCGCGGCGGTCAGCGAGCCATTGACCACCACCGGGCTGACGCTGGTGATAAAGTCGCTGGCGCTAAGCCCGGTGTCGGCTTGCAGGGAATCGATATTAATCCCCATCGCCGGGGCGCTGAGATCGACGGTAATGGTGTGATCGCTGCTGCCGGTGTTGCCAATGGCGTTGCTCACCGAGGCGTTAATCACGTAGGCGTTGCCGTCTGCCAGCGCGGTGACATCGGCGCTGCCGAGGGTGTAGCTCCAGCTACCGCCGGTCTGCACGGTGGTGGTGTAGGTTTTGCCGTTTAAGGTCAGAGTCAGCGTCTGCCCGACCGGCGCGGTGGTGGTGCCGCTGATCACCAGAGACGAGCCGTGTTCCCCCGCATTCACCACATCATCGCCCGCGAAGGTGTTGATGGTGACGGTAGGCACATCGCCGTTCAACGTGACGCCACGGCTGGCGCTGCCGGGGTTTCCGGCCTGATCGCTGACCGTCGCGCTAATGGTGTAGCTGCCGTCGCTTAATCCGGCAAATTGCTGCGCCGGAATAAACACCGACCAGCTTCCGCCGCTGCCAACCGTTGCGCTCCAGCTCTGACCGTTAAAGATGACGGTTACCGTCTGACCGACTTCGGCGGTGGTGGTGCCGCTGATGGTCTGCCCGGCAAGCTGCTCGGCGTTGTTAATAATATCGTCGCCCGCTACCGTGGCGATGGTCACCGTCGGCGCAGCGGTGTCAACGGTCAGGGTGTGCGTGGTTTGACCGGGGTTGCCCGCGCGATCGTTCACGCTGGCGGTGATGGTCTGCGCGCCCTGCCCGAGCGTTGCCAGATCCGCCGCAGGTACGTTCAGCGCCCAGGTGCCATTGGCGGCAACCGTGGCGGTATAGGTTTTGCCGCCAAAGGTCACGGTGACCGTCTGCCCGACTTCCGCGCTGGTCGAGCCGTTAAGGGTTAACGGCTGCTGCTGTTCGGCAGCATTGAGTCGGTCGTCCGTCGAAACGGTGTTAATGCTGATAATCGGCGCGGTGAGATCCACGGCCACGCTGCGCGAGGCCGTGGCGCTGTTTCCGGCGCTGTCCTGGGCGGAGGCGCTAACCGTATAGCTGGTGCCATCAGCAAGTGCCGCAACGTCTGCCGCTGGCACATTCACGCTCCAGCTCCCGTTGCTTTGAATGGTGGCGCTGTAGCCTTTGCCGTTAAGCAGCACGGTCACCACAGTGCCTGTCGCAAAATTGGTGCCGGTGCCGCTCAGGGTCAGCGCACTGCCTGCTTCGGCGGCATTAATAAGGTTATCGCCGCTGATGGTGCTGACCGAGAGCGACACCGCCGCCGTATTCACCTGCACATTATGCGTTTGCGTGCTGCTGTTGCCTGCGCTATCGGTGATGGTGGCGCTGATAGTCACCGTGCCGTCCGCAAGGCCAGAAATCACGCTGGCAGGCACGCCGACGCTCCAGTTGCCGCTGGCATCGGTGCTGGTGACATACTGCTGCCCGGCGATGGTCACCACCAGGCGGTCGCCCGCTACCGCGCCCGTGGCGGTGCCGCTGATAATCTGCGCCTGGTTATGTTCGACGTTGTTAATCACATCATCGCCCGCCACGGTGTTAAAGCTGATGACGGGCGCGGTGGTATCGACGGTGATGCCTTTGCTGGCGCTGCCGGAGTTACCCGCCAGATCGCTGACCGTGGCGGTCAGGGTGTAGCCATTATTGGCAAGCGCGGTTAAGTCGCTGGCGGGCAGCGTTAAGCTCCAGCTGCCGTCCGCCTGCACCGTGGTCTGGTAGTTAGTGCCGTTAAGCGTGACGGTGAGCGTCTGCCCCGTTTCCGCCGTGCTGGTGCCGGATACCGTTACGCCCGCCGCCGCTTCGCTGGCATTGATGATGTTATCGCTGGCAATGGTGTTGATGGTCACCGTTGGCGCGGCGCTATCGACGCTGTATTCATGCGTTGCCGTGGCGCTGTTGCCGTTGACGTTAGTTACCCGCACCTGGGCGCTGGCATCGCCATCACGTAACGTCGCCATATCCGCTGCCGGAACGGTGGTGCTCCAGCTACCGTTAGCCGCCACCGTGGTGGTGTAGGTTTTGCCACCAAAGGTAATAGAAACTGTTTGCCCCGCTTCGACGCCGGAGGTGCTGCCGGAAAGCGTTAACGCCGCACCTTTTTCGGCGGCGTTAATCACATCATCAGCGGTAATAGCGTTAATACTGACGGCGACGGCGGCGAGATCAACGGTCAGCGGATGGGTAATGCTGGTTTGCGTTCCGGCACTGTTCGCGCCGCTCACGGTGACGTTCACCGTCCCCGCTGGCCAGTTACTGACATCAGCTGTCGGAACGCCGACGCTCCAGGTGCCGTTCGCCAGCACCGTTGCAGCGTAGGTCTGGTTGTTAATTACTACCGTCAGCGCCGCACCTGCCGCAAAACCGGAACTGCTGCCGGTGATCACCTGCGCCTGAGCGTGTTCGATGATATTGACCACATCATCACCTGCGACGGTATCGACCCGCAGACCAGGCAGACTGGCGTCGATGGTGATATCGCGCGTGCCGCTGCCGGTGTTGCCAACGCCGTTGGTCACCGAGGCGTTAACGGTTAACTCACCGTTACCCAGCGCCTGCCAGTCGGCGGCTGGTACGCTCACGTTCCAGCTTAAATCTGGCTGGACGGTGGCGCTGTAAGTTTTACCGCCCAGTTCAACGGTGACGGAGCTGCCCGCCGCCGCGCCGGTCACCTGACCGCTGATGGTTTGCGCGCTGCCTGCTTCGGCGGCATTGATAATGTCGTCCGTCGCCACCGGATTTATGGTCACACCCGGCAGCGCGGTGTTGACCTGTATGTTATGGCTGGTGGTGGTGCTGTTGCCCTGAGCGTTGGTAACGCTCGCCGTCACGCTGTAGGTGGCTTCGCCCAGCGCACTGACCGCTGAGGCAGGAACGGTGACGCTCCAGTTACCGGAAGCGTCGGTGGTGGCGCTGTAGTTTTGTCCGTTCAGGGTGACGGTGATCGCCGTGCCCGCAGGCTGATCGCTGGTGCGGTGAGGCTTACCGTCACGGTGCGGCCGGCGTCGTCGCTGTTGCCCGCCCGATCGCTGACGCTGGCGGTGATGGTCTGTGCACCGCTACCGAGAGCCGTAACATCCGCCGCCGGTACGCCGACGCTCCAGTTACCGGAGGCATCCAGCGTGGTGGTGTAGGTTTTGCCGTTGAGCACAACGCTCACCACATCGCCCGCTTCCCCGCCGCTGCTGGTGCCGGAGATCACCAGTGCCTGCGCGTGTCCGGCGTCGTTGATGATGTCATCGCCCGCCACGGTGTTAATGGTGAGAACCGGCGCGGTGGTGTCTACCGCCAGATTATGGCTGGCGCTGCCGGGGTTGCCCGCTTTGTCGTTGACCGTGGCGCTGACGGTGTAATTGCTTGCGGTCAGCGCGCCGAGTGATGAGGCAGGGACGCTAACGCTCCAGCTACCGTCCGCCTGTACATTACCGGTGTAGGTTACGCCGTTAAGGGTGACGCTCACCGTCTGCCCGGTTTCGGCGGTGCTGGTGCCGCTGAGGGTGAGCGGGCTTCCGGCCTCTGCGGCGTTAAGAATATCGTCGCTGGCGATGGTGTTAATGGTGAGCGTCGGCGCACTGGCATCGACGCTGTACGCATGGGTCGCCGAAGCGTTATTGCCGCTCGCACTACTGATACTGGCCTGCACGTTCGCCGCGCCGTCTGGCAGGGTTGCCAGATCCGCCGCCGGAACAGTTACGCTCCAGCTTCCGTTGGTGGCGACGCTTGCGGTGTAGGACTTACCGCCAAAAGTAACGGTAACAGTTTGCCCGCTTTCAATCCCGCTGGTGCTGCCGGAAAGGGTCAGATCGGTGCCTTTTTCGGCGGCATTAATTACGTCGTCGCTGGCAACGGTGTTGATGCTGATAGCCACAGCCGTTAAATCGACGGTGAACGGATGGCTGACGCTGACCTGATTTCCGGCGCTGCTCTCGCCTGTCACGTCAACAGTTAACGGCCCCGCAGGCCAGGCGCTGACGTTTGCTGCCGGAATACCGACGCTCCAGCTCCCGTCTGCCTGTACCGTGGTGGAATAAGCCACGCTGTTAATGGTGACTGTCAGCACAGCGCCGGTATTCAAACCGCTGCTGCCGCCGGTGATCACCAGCGCCTGCCCGTGTTCGATGCTGTTGACGATATCATCGCCCGCCACGGTATCCACGCGCAGCCCCGGCAGGTTGGCGTCAATGGTGATGTCGCGCGTGCCGCTACCCGTGTTGCCACTGGCGTTAGTGACAGAGGCGTTAATGGTTAAATCGCCATTGCCCAGCGCCTGGAGATCGGCTGCCGGAACGCTGACGCTCCAGCTTAAATCGGCCTGAACTTGTGCAGTATAAGTATTGCCGCCCAGCGTGACGGTCACCATATCGCCTGCGGCGGCGCGGGTCACCACCCCGCTGATGGTTTGATCGGCGCCCGCTTCAGCCGCGTTGATAATATCGTCGCCCGTAACCGTGTTGATGGTGACGCCCGGAAGACCGCTGTCGACCAGTAAATTCGCCTGGCTGCTGGCGGTGTTACCCACCGCACTGGTGGCACTGGCGCTGACGGTATAGTTAGCCTGGCCTAAGGCCGCCAGATCGTTCACCGGTACGGTTAACGTCCAGTTGCCCGCCGCGTCGGTGGTGGCAATGTAGTTATGACCGTTGAGCGTGACGGTAACCTGTGCGCCTGTCGCCAGCCCCGTACTGCTACCGCTAATGGTCAACGGCTGACCTTTTTCATTGGCATTCAGCACGTTATCGCCGCTGATGGCGTTAAAGGTAATGGTCGGCAGCCCGGTATTGACCGTCACCTGATGCGTGGCGCTGCCGCTGTTACCCCCGGCATCGGTGACGCTGGCGTTGATGGTCACCGTGCCGTTCGCCAGCGCCGAGACAACGCTTGCCGGTACGCCGACGCTCCAGTTACCGCTGGCATCCAACACGGTGGTGAAGGTATTTGTGCCGATAGTTACCGTGACGGTGCTACCGGTTGCCGCACCAGTGGCGGAGCCGCTGATAATCTGCGCCTGAGCGTGTTCCGTTGCGTTGATCACATCATCGCCCGCCACCGTGTTGATGGTGACCAGCGGAACGGAAGTATCCACCGTCAGGTTGTGGTTAACCGAGGCCGGGTTTCCGGCTTTGTCGCTCACCGCCGCGCTGACGGTGTAGTTACTGGCGGTCAGGGCGCTTAACGCTGCTGGCGGCACACTGACGCTCCAGCTACCGTCCGTTTGTACCGTGTCGCTATAGTTTGCGCCATTGAGCGTGACGGTGATCGTTTGCCCCGCTTCCGCCGTGCTGCTGCCGGTGATGGTCAGCGCCGTACCGGCTTCGGTGGCGTTAAGAATGTCGTCGCCCGCAATAGTGTTAAAGGACACCGTTGGCGCGGTAGCATCGACGCTGTAAGCGTGGGTAGTGGTGGCGCTGTTGCCGTTAACATTGCTGACGCTGGCCTGTGCGCTGGCATCGCCATCACGCAGGGCCGCCATATCTGCCGCCGGAACCGAGGTGCTCCAGGAACCATTCGCCGCGACGCTTGCAGTGTAGGTTTTGCCGCCAAAGGTGACGGTGACCGTTTGCCCGGCCTCCACACCAGAAGTGCTGCCGGAGAGCGTTAACGCCGCGCCTTTTTCGGCAGCGTTAATCACGTCATCGGCAGTAATGGCGTTGATGCTGACCGCCACCGCAGTGAGATCGACAGTCACCGGATGCGTAACGCTGACCGGGTTTCCGGCGGTGGTGTTGCCGCTCGCCGTAATCGTGACCGTCCCCGCAGGCCAGGCGCTGACATCTGCCGCCGGAACGCCGACGCTCCATGAGCCATCGGCTAAAACCGTTGCGCTATAGTTCTGGCTATTAATCGAAACCGTGAGTACCGCACCCGCTGCCAGACCAGAACTGCTGCCGGTTACCACCAGTGCCTGCCCGTGCTCGATGATATTCACCACATCATCGCCAGCGACGGTATCGACCCGCAGACCTGGGAGATTAGCGTCAATGGTAATGTCGCGCGTACCGCTGCCAGTATTGCCCACGCTATTAGTGACTGACGCAGAAATTGTTAGTTCGCCGTTACCCAACGCCTGTAATGCGGCTGCCGGAACATTAATACTCCAGCTTAAATTGGCCTGCACTGTCGCCGTGTAAGTCTCGCCACCCAGCGTGACGGTCACCGTGTCGCCCGCCGCTGCGCCTGTAACCTGACCGCTGATAGTTTGATCTGCCCCTGCTTCGGCGGCGTTAATAATATCGTCCGTTGCCACAACGTTAATGGTGACGCCAGGCAGCGCGGTATTGACCTGTACGTTATGGCTGGCGGAACCGCTGTTGCCAGCGGAGTCAGTAGCGGCGGCGGTCACCGTGTAAGTGGCTTCACCGAGCGCGCTCACAGCGGACGCCGGAACGGTCACGCTCCAGTTACCAGAGGCATCGGCTGTGGTGGTGTAATTTTGCCCGTTAAGCGTAACGGTTACCTGCGTGCCCGCAGGCTGGTTGCTGCTGCCGGAAATCGCCAGATCCGCGCCTTTCTCCGTGGCGTTGATAATGTCATCGACGGCGATGGTGTTGATACCGAGCACCGGCGCGCCGAGCGCCACGTTGACAATGTGCGAAGTCGTGCCGCTGTTGCCTGCGGAGTCGGTAACCGTGGCGGTAATGGTCACATCGCCCTGCGCCAGTGCGGAAATCACGCTGGCAGGCACGCCGATGCTCCAGTTGCCGTTGGCGTCCAGCACGGTGGTGTAGGTGGTCGTGCCAATGGTAACGGAAACCGTATTACCGGTAGTCGCACCCGTTGCCGAGCCGCTGATAATCTGCGCCTGGCTGTGTTCAGTGGCATTGATGATGTCATCGCCCGCTACCGTGTTGATAGTGACGACTGGGGCAAACAGATCCACCACCAGGTTATGCGTTGCCGAGGCCGGATTTCCGGCTTTGTCGCTGACCGCTGCGTTGACGGTATACGAGCTGGCGGTGAGATTCGCTAAATCGCCAGTCGGTACGCTGACGCTCCAGCTACCGTCTGCCTGTACATTGCCGCTGTAATTAACGCCGTTTAGCGTCACGGTCACCGCCTGCCCGGCTTCTGCCGTGCTGGTGCCGCTGATGGTCAGCGCCGTTCCGGCTTCGGCGGCGTTAAGAATATCGTCCGTGGCGATGGTGTTGATAGTAACGGAAGGCGCGGTGGCATCGACGCTGTAAGCATGTGTTGTATGGGCGATGTTGCCTGCTACGTTGCTGACGCTGGCTTGTACGTTTGCTGCGCCGTCTGGCAAGGCTGCGAGATCGGCGGCTGGAACTGTCAGCCCCCAAGTGCCGCCCGTCGCAACCGTGGTGGTGTAGCTTTTGCCGCCAAATATGACGGTAATGGTCTGCCCCGCTTCCACGCCAGAGGTGGTGCCGGAGAGCTGCAAATCGCTGCCTTTTTCGGCGGCGTTAATCACATCGTCAGTAGAAAGAGTGTTGATGGTAATCGCCACGGTAGCGAGATCGACCGTGACCGGATGGCTAATGCTGGTAGTCGTTCCGGCGGTGTTGGTGCCTGTAACCGTAATATCGACCGTCCCCGCAGGCCAGTTCCCCACATCCGTCGCCGGAACGCCGACGCTCCAGGTGCCGTCTGCCAGTACCGTTGCGCCGTAGGTGACGCTGTTGATTTCCACTGTCAGTGGCGTTCCCACCGCCAGCCCGGTACTGCTGCCGGTAACCACCAGCGCCTGACCGTGCTCGATAATATTGACCACATCATCGCCTGCCACGGTATCGACGCGCAGACCAGGCAGGTTGGCGTCTATCACGATGTCGTGCGTTGTGGTGCCGGTATTGCCTGTAGTGTTGGTGACCGAGGCGCTGATGGTCAGCTCACCGTTACCCAACGCCTGCAAATCTGCCGCAGGCACGCTGACGCTCCAGCTTAAATCTGGCTGCACGGTTGCGATGTACTGGTTGCCGCCAAGCGTGACCGTCACCGTATTCCCCGCCTGTGCCGTTCCCGTTACCTGACCGCTAATGGTCTGGTTAACGGCGATTTCAGCGGCGTTGATAATGTCATCGCCCGCCACGGTATCAATGATCACCCCTGGCAGGAGCGATTCGACATTCACTGTATGGGTAGTACTGCCGCTGTTGCCCGCGCTGTCGGTGGCGCTGGCGCTAATCTGGTACACAGCCTCGCCCAGGGCGCCGACCGCCGAAGCCGGCACGGTAACGCTCCAGTTGCCAGAACCGTCGGTGGTGGCGCTGTACGCCAGGCCGTTCAACATCACGGTGACCGTGGTGCCGGTCGCCAGACCGCTGGAGCCGCCGCTGATGGTCAGATCCTGAGTTTTCTCGGTATTGTTAATGATGTCGTCGCCGGAGACGATATTGATGGTCAGCGTCGGGCCGCTGAGATCAACGGTCACATCGTGAGTCGTGCTGTCGCTGTTGCCCGCGCGATCGCTCAGGCTGGCGGTGATGGTCTGGCTGCCGGTCGCCAGCGCCGTGACATCCGCCGCCGGAATACCCACGCTCCAGTTACCGGAGGCGTCCAGCGTGGTGGTGTAGTTTTTACCGTTCAGATTAACCGTAACCACATCGCCCGCCGCCGCGCCCGTACTGGTTCCGCTGACGACCAGCGCCTGCCCGTGTTCGATGGCGTTGATGATGTCATCGCCCGCGACGGTGTTAATGGTGAGATCCGGCGCGGTGACATCCACCGCCAGCGCATGGTCGGCGCTTGCCGGGTTGCCCGCTTTGTCGCTTACGGTCGCCGTCACGGTATAACTGCTGGCAGTCAGCCCGCTTAAATCCGTTGCCGGAACGCTCACGCTCCAGGTGCCATTGGCCTGGACGGTGGTCTGGTAAGTGTTGTTATTGAGCGTGACGGTCAGCGTCTGCCCGGCCTGCGCCGTGGTGGTGCCGCTGATGGTGATCCCCGCGCCCGCTTCGCTCACGTTAAGGATATCGTCGCTGGCGATGGTGTTGATGGTCACAAGCGGCGCGGTGGCATCGACGCTGTACGCGCGATCCGCCTGGGCGCTGTTGCCGTTAATGTTGCTGACGCTCGCCTGCACATTGCCCGCGCCGTCCGGCAGCGCAGCGAGATCGGCAGGCGGCACATTCACCGTCCAGCTACCGTTGGCTTCCACGGTAGCGGTGTAATTTTTGCCGCCAAAGGTCACGGTCACCGTCTGCCCGGCTTCCACACCGCTGGTGCTGCCGCTTACGACCAGCGTTTCGCCTTTCTCCACGGCGTTGATCACATCATCGCCGGAAAGGGTGTTAATGGTGATGGCGACCGCCGCCAGATCGACGGTGACTGGATGGGTAATGGTGGAGGTTGTTCCGGCACTGTTGGTGCCGCTTACCGTAATATTCACCGTTCCCGCAGGCCAGTTGCTGACGTCTGCCGCCGGAACGCCGAGGTTCCATGTGCCATCAGCTAACACCGTTGCGCCATAGGTGACGCTGTTAATCACGACCGTTAACGCCGTCCCCACCGTTAGCCCGGTGCTGCTACCGGTGATCACCAGCGCCTGATTGTGCTCAATGCTGTTTATGACGTCATCGCCCGCCACGGTATCGACGCGTAAGCCAGGCAGATTGGCATCGATAGTGATGTCTCGCGAACCGCTGCCGGTGTTGCCGACGCCGTTAGTCACCGAAGCGTTTACTGTCAGGGAGCCGTTGCCCAGCGCCTGAATATCCGCCGCCGGAACGCTGACACTCCAACTTAAATTAGCCTGCACCGTGGCGGTGTAGGTGTTGCCGCCCAACGTAACGGTGACCGTATCTTCCTGCGCTGCGCCCGTGACCTGCCCGCTGATGGTTTGCGCGTTGCCGGATTCAGCAGCGTTAATGATGTCATCGGTCGCTACCGGATTAATGGTAACGCCAGGCAGCGCACTGTTAACCAGCACGCTATGGCTGGCGGAGTTGCTGTTGCCTGCCGTGTCGGTGACGTTTGCGGTTACCGTGTAGTTGGCTTCACCCAGCGCGCTAACCGCCGAGGCTGGCACCGTGGCGATCCAGTTACCGGAAGCATCTGTTGTGGCGGTATAATTTTGCCCGTTCAGCATCACCGTAACCGTAGTGCCTGCTGGCTGATTACTGGTGCCGGTAATTTGCAGATCTGCACCTTTTTCCGTGGCGTTAATCACGTCATCCGTAGCAATGGTGTTGATGCCAATTGTCGGCGAGGTGAGATTCACAGTGATCGTGTGGCTGGCGTCGTCGCTGTTGCCTGCCGCGTCGGTAATGGTCGCGGTGATGGTTTGTGCACCGCTGCCAAGCGCAGTGACATCTGCCGCCGGAACGCCGACGCTCCAGTTGCCGGAAGCGTCCAGCGTCGTGGTATAGGTTTTACTGTTTAACGTAACGGTGATGACATCGCCTGCTTCCCCGCCTGTGCTGGAACCAGAGATCACCAGTGCCTGCCCGTGTTCGGCGGCGTTAATGATGTCATCGCCGGAGACGGTGTTGATGGTTAGCACTGGCACGCTGAGATCCACCGCCAGCCCGTGGGTGGCGGTCGCCGGGTTACCCGCCTTGTCGTTGACTGAGGCGCTGACCGTATACTGGTTGGCGGTCAGATTGCTGAGATCCGCCGTCGGCACGCTGACGCTCCAGCTTCCATCTGCCTGGACGGTGCCGCTGTAAGTCACGCCATTAAGCGTGACGGTTACCGTCTGCCCCGCTTCGGCGGTACTGCTGCCGTTGATGGTTAACGGATTGCCCGCCTCGGCGGCGTTCAGAATATCGTCAGCGGCGATGGTGTTAATGGCAAGCGTCGGTGCCGTAGCATCGACGCTGTAGGCGTGGGTTGCCGAAGCCGTGTTGCCGTTAATATTGCTGACGCTGGCCTGCGCGGTGGCGTCGCCGTCGCGTAATGTAGCAAGATCGGCGGCAGGTACGGTGGTTGTCCAGCTACCATCGCCCGCTACGGTGGCGGTATAGCTTTTTCCGCCAAAGGTAACAGTGACCGTTTGCCCCGCTTCCACGCCAGAGGTGCTGCCGGAAAGGGTTAAATCTGCCCCTTTTTCAGCAGCGTTAATCACATCGTCGCCGGAAACGGTGTTAATGGAGATCGCAACCGCTGCCAGATCGACGGTGACCGGATGAGTGATAGTGACCGGGTTTCCTGCGCTAGTAGCACCTGAAACCGTAATATTCACCGTACCCGCAGGCCAGTTGCCCACATCTGCCGCCGGAACACCAACGCTCCATATGCCATCGGCTAATACGGTCGCAGCGTAAGTGACCGTGTTAATCACCACCGTCAGCGCCGCGCCCGCCGCCAGCCCGCTGCTGCTACCGGTTATCACCAGCGCCTGAGCGTGCTCGATGCTGTTGACCACATCATCGCCCGCCACGGTATTGACGCGCAGACCTGGCAAATTGGCGTCGATAGTAATATCTCGCGAACCGCTGCCGGTATTACCAACGCCGTTGGTCACCGAAGCGTTAACCGTCAGATCGCCATTACCGATGGCCTGAATATCCTCCGCCGGAACGTCCACGCTCCAGCTTAAATTGCCCTGCACGGTAGCGGTGTAGGTTTTCCCGCCAAGCGTTACGGTAACCGTATCGCCCGCCGCCGCGCCCGTCACCTGGCCGCTGATGGTCTGCGCCACGCCCGATTCGGCGGCGTTAATAATATCGTCGCTCGCCACCGGATTAATGGTGACACCAGGCAGCGCGGTATTGACCTGCACGTTATGGCTGGCGGAATTGCTGTTACCTGCGCTGTCGGTGACGTTCGCCGTCACCGTGTAGCTGGCTTCGCCCAGCGCACCTACTGCGGAAGCGGGCACCGTGGTGCTCCAGTTGCCTGCGGCGTCCGTCGTCGCGGTGTAATTTTGCCCGTTCAGCGTCACCGTAATTGTGGTGCCTGCTGGCTGATTACTGGTGCCGGTAATTTGCAGATCCGAGCCTTTTTCCGTGGCGTTAATTATGTCATCGGTAGCGATGGTGTTAATGCCAATGGTTGGCGCGGTAAGGTTGACGGTGACCGTGTGCGTCTCACTATCGTTGTTGCCTGCCGCATCAGTCACCGTGGCGGTAACAGTTTGCGGGCCGCTACCAAGCGCGGTGACATCCGCCGCCGGAACGCCGACGCTCCAGTTGCCGGAGGCATCCAGCGTCGTGGTATAGGTTTTACTGTTTAGCGTGACGGTAACAACATCCCCCGCGTCCCCGCCGGTGCTGGAACCGGAGATCACCAGCGCCTGCCCGTGCTCGGTGGCGTTAATAATGTCATCGCCCGCAATGGTGTTGATGGTCAGCACCGGAACAGTGAGATCGACCGCCAGATTATGCGTGGTGCTCGCCGGGTTGCCCGCTTTGTCATTGACCGTCGCGGTCAGGGTGTGGCTGCCATCCGTCAATGCCTCAAGATCTGCCGCCGGAATGTTAATGCTCCAGCTGCCATCGGCCTGTACCGTTGCCTGATACGTCTGCACGGTCGGGCTGTTAAGCGTTATCGTAACAATCTGCCCCGCTTCGGCGGTGGTGCTGCCGCTCACCGTCACACCCGCATCGGCTTCGCTGGCGTTGACGATATTGTCGCTGGCAACGGTATTGATAATGATGGTTGGCGCGCTGCTGTCGACGCTGTAGTTATGCACCGCCGAGGCGCTATTGCCGTTGACGTTGCTGACGCTGGCCTGCGCGGTGGCGCTACCATCGGTTAATGACGCTAAATCGGCAGCGGGAACCGTGGTTGTCCAGCTACCATCGCCTGCAACCGTGGCTGTGTAATTTTTACCGCCAAAAGTGACGGTGACCGTTTGTCCGGCTTCTACGTTAGTGGTGGTGCCGGAAAGGGTTAAATCAGCGCCTTTTTCTGCGGCGTTAATCACATCGTCCGTGGCGATGGTGTTGATGGCGATCGCTGCCGGAGTGAGATCCACCGTTACCGGATGCGTAATGCTCACCGGATTTCCGGCGCTACTTTCCCCGGACACGGCAACCGTCACCGTCCCCGCAGGCCAGGCGCTAACCTGCGCCGCCGTCACGCCTACGCTCCAGCTACCATCTGCCTGCACCGCTGTAGTGTATTCGACGTTATTAATTGTGACGGTTAGCGGCGTGCCTTCAGCCAGCCCCGAACTGCTGCCGGTGACCACCAGTGCCTGCCCGTGCTCGATGATATTGACCACATCATCACCCGCTACCGTATCGACCCGCAGGCCAGGCAGATTGGCGTCGATGGTGATATCACGCGAGCCGCTACCGGTGTTGCCGTTTTCATTGGTGACCGAGGCATTAACCGTTAAATCACCATTACCCAGCGCCTGAATATCTGCTGCCGGAACGCTCACGCTCCAGCTTAAACCAGCCTGGACGGCAGTCGTGTAGGTATTGCCGCCCAGCGTAATAGTTACCGTGTCGCCAACGGCTGCGCCAGTCACCTGCCCGCTGATGGTTTGCGCTACGCCCGCTTCGGCGGCGTTAATAATATCGTCGGTTGCTACCGGGTTAATGGTCACGCCGGGCAGCGAGCTGTCGACCAGGAGGTTATGGCTGGCGGTGGCGCTGTTGCCAATACTGCTGGTCACCGCTGCTGTCACCGTATAGTTGGCCTGGCCCAGTGCGGTTACCGCCGATGCCGGAACCGTCACGCTCCAGTTGCCGGAGGAGTCGGTCGTCGCCGCATAATTTTGCCCGTTCAGCGTCACGGTGATGGCGGTATTAGCAGGTTGATCGCTGGTGCCGGTAATCTGGACATCGGCTCCTTTTTCGCTGGCGTTAATCACATCGTCGCCCGCGATAGTGTTAACACCAATCACCGGCGCGGCAGTGTTGACCGTGACAGTGAGTGACTGGCTGCCGCTGTTTCCGGCGCGGTCAGTGACTGAAACGTTGATCGGATAACTGCCGTCCACCAGTCCGCTGACGACGGAAGCCGGAACGCCCAGACTCCAGTTGCCAGAAGCATCCACCACCGTGGTGTAATCCACATTATTGAGGGTCACGGTGACGATATCGCCAGCCTGCGCGCCGGTGACCGTGCCGCTGATGATTTGCGCCTGGGTGTGTTCCGGCGTATTGATGACGTTATCGCTTGCCACCGGATTAATGGTCACCACCGGCGGCGTGGCATCGACCAGCGCCACCCGTGAAACACTGCTCGGGTTACCGGCGACATCGTTCACGCTGGCGGTCACCGTGGCGTTGCCGTCAGCCAGCGCATCGACGTTGGCGGCGGGAACGGTCACGCTCCAGGTGCCATCTGACTGCACTATGCCCTGATAGGTCTGTCCATTCAGCGTGACGGTAACCGTCTGCCCTGGCTGGGCGTCGGTAGTGCCAGTGATGAGCAAATCCTGCCCGCTTTCGGCGGCGTTGATGATGTTGTCGGCGGTCAGCGAGTCGATGCTTAAGGCCGGCGCCTGGCTGTCGACGGTAATGGTGCGGGAGGTGTTTCCGGTATTACCGCTGAGATCCGTTACGGATGCAGTAATTGCCACCGCACCGTCAGGTAGATTACCCATATCGGCAGCGGGTACTGTCAGACTCCAGGAGCCATCGGCCTGCACAGTAGTGGTAAAACTCTGTCCGGCGAGGGTTACTGTAACCGTTTGTCCTGGCTCAGCTTGTTGAGTGCTGCCGGTGAGGGTCAGTGGCGCATTTTTTTCTGCACCACTGATAATGTCATCGCCGGAAACCGTGTTAATGGTGATCAACGGAGAAACGCCCACCAGCGTGATTGCACGTGATGCTGTGCCAGTATTTCCGGCGGCATCTGTCACGGTGACGAAAATCGTATTGACTCCGCGATCCAGCGTGCGGGTTACCGCCGGGTCCAGCGCCACATTCCAGCTACCGTCTGCCAGCACGACGCCCGTCAGGACATGAGCGCCCAATTTCACAGTCACCGTATCGCCAGGAGAAGCACCGCTGACGTTTCCGGAGATGATCTGCGCAACGGCCTGTTCGGCATTATTAAGAATATCGTCGCCCGCCACGGTGTTGACGTTGATCGTCGGCGCGCTGGTATCTACCGCGAAATTCGCGCTGTTGCTGGTGGTATTTCCTGCCCGGTCGCTGACGCTGGCATTTACGGCGTAGTTACCATCTGCCAGCGCCTGCACTTCTGCGGCAGGCAGCGCCACCTGCCATGTGCCATCGCTACCGACGGTTGCTGTATGGCTTTTACCATTTACTGTCAGTGTAACGATTTGCCCGGCTTCAGCATTCGAAGTACCGCTCAGTACCAGCGCGGCGTTATGTTCTGCGGCGCTGACAATGTTGTCCTGGGCGATGGTGTTGATAGCAAGCGTCGGCGGCTGGGTATCGACGGTTAACAGTTGCGCGCTGGTGACCGTATTGCCCGTAGCATCTTTCCCGCTGACCAGCACTGCCTGATTCCCTTCGCCTAACGCCTGGGCATCAGCGGTCGGCACCTGTACGCTCCACGCGCCGTTAGCACCTACGCTGGTCGTGTAGGTTTTGCCGTTTAGCGTGACGGTGAGTTCTGTTCCCTGCGGCAAGTTGCTCGTCGTGCCTGAAAGCGTAAATCCGGCGGCCTGTTCGCTGGCGTTAATAATGTTATCGCCTGCGGTGGTGGCGACCTGCACGCTGGCCTGGCTGTCGTCGATGGTTAACGTTATCGAACCAGCGTCAGTGATGGTGCTGCCGACAATTTGCACCACTGACCAGGTATGTTCACCTGCGCTTTGCGTGGGTAAAGAGACGCTCCAGTGCCCGTTGATGTCTACCTGAGTACTGGCAATAGTATTGCCGTTACTGTCTTTGATCTGGATGGTCGCCCCCGCCTGCCCGCTACCGCTAAAGGTTGGCGTGGTGTCATCTGTGATGTCATTGGTGGCGAGAATACCGCGCTGATCGCCCTGATTATCGGTGACTAAAAATGATGGGGTTGCATTGCCTGGCTCGGCGGGTGGCGGAGGATTGTTAACCACTTCAGTTTTTGAATCGTCATCACCACCGCTTGCCAGTAAAGCGCCAAGCGCACCGCCACCTACCGCCGCACCGGCTAACCATCCCCACGGGAAGGTGCTGGTCTGAGCAACGGTATCAAGAAATGGTGCAATACTTTCAATAGCGGTGGTCTGAGCGGTCAGTTCTACGGGGGCTAATCCCCCCGCTGCGGCATCGGCAAAGGTTACGTGGGTTAGCTGTTGTCCATCGGTAAAGACCAGTTCAGATTGTTCACTGGTATTTGTCGCTTGCAGGAAATAGCCGTTGCAACGGATAACCGTACCATCCTGCATATAGATCAGCAGGTCATTTCCTTCGCGAACGTAACGCGCAACGGCAGATGCCTGAGCATGAACCTGCACCACAGAGGGCTCATAAATAACAACCGTAACGTCGCCAGGATTAATCAGCGTTTGTTTGACGGATGTTTTACGCGAAATAACATCAATAATCAGGCTCATAATGGCATTCCTGATAAATGGCGCACATCCTTAGCGAGTCCATTTATCTAAATAAGACAAAGGTAATAACTCAACAACGATGCCTACCTGATATTAATAATGGCAGGATTATTTTAAGTCGGGTAAGTCGTTGTATAAGCCCTGTTTAATTCCCGCTAATGGAATAAGGTTATTAACCGCAGCGGCATAATTTACTGCGGCAACCCAGCCATCATAATTGGCATTTATTTCAGCCGATTGCGCCTGAAAGACATCTTGCTCGACGGTTAATAGATCATTCAGACTGCGTTTACCTAATTTATATTCATTTTGGTACACATCTCGCGTTTTGTGTGCGCTTTCGGATTGCGCTAAACCGGCTTCTTCGCGCCCCCGTGCGCCAGTCCAGTTGGCATACGCCACCGATGCCCGTTGTAATACATCCAGTTTTGCCTGTTCGACCTGCGAGGCGGAGATTTTTTGTTGCCCTTCGGCCTGTTGTACCTGAGCTGAAACCGCGCCGCCCTGATACAACGGCGCGTTAACGTTCAGCTGTAACTGGTCGTCCCAGTACGAGCGATCGCTGGTCTGGTAGCGCGTTTTGCCCCCCTGAATACTGAGCGTCGGCCAGTATTGCGCTTTGGTTTTTTCCACGCCGTACTGTGCCGACTGGCGTAAATTTTCTGCCGCCAGCACCAGCGGAATGGACTGGTAATCAATATTTTTTAGCGATACCGGCTGCTCGGCTAATTCCGCAGGTGGCGCGGCTATCGCCTCCGGCTGTACGCCAGTCAGCACCGCCAGTTGCGCTTTGGCGCTCGCCATTTGCGCCTGATATTGCTCCAGCGTCGAGCGCATTCCGGCAATGCGTGTCTGAGCCTGCAATTCATCAGAAGATGAATTCAGGCCGGCGTTGGCGCGCAGTGCCGCCATGTTGTAGACATTTTCCAGCGAGTGAATATTGCGTTGAGCCGCATCGCACAAAGCCTGATAACGGCTAACTTCCATATAGGTGGTCGCCGTTTTCTCTGCGACATCGGTTAGGGTTGCCATAAGCTTAAAGCGGTAGCTGTCGCGGGCGGCGGTTTGCAGTTTGATATCGTTACTGGTTTTGCCGAAGTCATACACCAACTGCGTCAGGGTTATGCCATACGAAACGTTGTTATCAAGCCTGCCGCTGGAGTCCGTTTGTCGGGACGGCCCCGCGTTACCGGTTAAGCCAACGTGCGGATACCAGGCACTTTTGGCTTCATCGATTTGCGCTTCGCCAATACCTATCTGCGCCGCCTGTTGGGTGACGTCGGGGTTTCGCGCAAATGCGCGTAATATACTTTCCTGTAAGGATAAACTGGCAACCGACGTAACCGCAGGGGCGGTAGCCCATTGTGGTAATGGCGCTGCAAGCGCGTTTTCTCCCATCACAATAAAACTTATTAAAAATATCAGGTATTTATTTTTACGGTTTTTTAATTGTAATCGCGCCATAGATAAGTCACTTCCTTCCAGGTCATTATTTTAACTGGTTTTTATAACCAGCCTCATTTTATTTAAGAAGGGTAATAACTTGTGCATCTCTTTCGTTTTATTCCCCCTATTAAAAGAAATGCAGCTAAAAATCTTATACGTTATTTATTAAGAATACACTACGAGTTTTAGATTACCATCATCCGCATTGAGAATAATCTATAGGAAGAAGTGATAAGAATCACAGTTTTATCCTGTATATACCATTTTTTTGTGACTTATTTATTAAAGGTATAAGACGGAGGATTTGATTAAGAAAAAATAAAGGCGCAGCGCAGAAAGCACTGCGCGCAGGTAGATTTTATATGGTTTTATTCCGTTTCATTACCATTGCCACAATAAGGCTTAGTAATAGTGCGCCAATAATCCACATTAGTGCGCTGCTGCCCTGGGACCATAAACTGTAAATAAAACCGATGATTACCAACAGCATGACCAGCATACCGACAATGAGAATTGGCAACGAGGCGTGAATATCATGACGCAGACGGATCGCCACCACAAACACCGCAAGGTAGCAGATCAAAAAGGTGGCGCTGGCAACGCTGGCCAGGGAACCTAAATTAAGCGCCGCCGTCATCAGCATGATCAACACCACGATGATGATGTTACCCCACGTACTCTGCCGCCACAGGGATCTATTCATTATCTTTGGCAACTCGCGCTCGCTGCCCATGTTGTCCATGATATTAAACACCGCAAACAGGTTTGCGTTGATGGCTGATGCCGTCGCCAGCAAGGCACCTATCACCACTATCACATAACCCACATGCCCGAGCAGTGGAGAAGCAGCCTGCGCTACGGCGGTATCAGCATATTTTTCTAACTCTAATGCCGAAACATCACTAAGCAGTACCAGTGCCAGGGAAATATAGAGCAGCATGGTAACGCCTATCGCCAGCAAAAATGCTCGCGGCATAATGACCGCCGGATCTTTCACTTTATCCGCCGCGTTCGCCATCATGCCAAAGCCCGCATAGGCGAGGAAAGTAATCCCGATGCAGGAGAAGAACGCGCCGGAGCTGGGGGGCGCAGAGACGGAAATATGCGCCGGTTGCAGCGACCAGACGCCCGCAATAATCAGCAACAGCAGGATCATCATTTTGATGCCGACAAGGATCACTTCCAGCCGCCCTACCGCATGGTTGCTTAAAGAGTTGAACAGCGTCATCAGGGCAATGATCGCCAGCGCGTAGAGCAAAATAAGATGCTCATCCTGGCTGCCCTCATGCAAAAACTGCACGGCATAAGCACCAAAGGCACGGGCAACCATCGCGATGCTCACCGCCAGCGTCATCAGGTACAGCAACGAGAGCGCCAGCGAAAAAACACCGTTGCCTAATCCCCGGCGAAAGAAGTCAATAATCCCGCCATTGCTGGGATAACTTGCGCCAAGGCGCGCATAGGCATATCCAGAAAACATCGCCACAATGCCGCCAAAAGCAAAAGCGACCCAGGTCGAGGCTTCCATTAGCAACGCTGCCTGCCCCAGCAGGGCAAAGATCCCTGCCCCTACCATCGCCCCGATACCTATGGAAACCACATTCCATAGTCCCAAGGGTTTGTCACCGTTATTACCTTCCGTGTTCATCATGATCAGCCCTTAAACACGTTATAGCCGAGTTGTTTAGCGACCGATGCCACCATTTTTTGTCCACGAACACTGTTGCCTTCTTCATCCAATGGTGGCGAGAACGCGGCAATACCCATCACGCCAGGCACTACCGCCAGAATGCCACCACCGACGCCGCTTTTGCCAGGTAAGCCAACGCGATACGCCCAGTCACCGGAGCGACCATACAGCCCTTCCATCATCATTTCGGCCAGGATGTACGGCACATTGTCGGCCTGAAGAACGCGTTTTTGGCTTAGCGGATTAACACCGCCCGCCGCCAGCGTCGCGCCAAGCGTAGCCAGTTCAACGGTATTGATAAGCGTGGAGCACTGGCGGGTGTACACGTCGCAGGCTTCCATCGCATCACAATAGAGATATCCAGAGGAATACAGCAGCCAGGCAATAGCCCGGTTGTGGAAGTTGGTGGTCTGTTCCGACTGGTTCACTTCCTCAGAGAGCGCCACTTGCTCACCAGCAAGTTGTTGTTGGATGTGTAAAATTCTCTGCCAGCGTTGTTCAGTATTATCGGCTTTGATCAGACTGGTAGTGGCGATAGCGCCAGCATTCACCAGCGGCGACAACGGCTTGCCACCATGAAGTTCTAAGGCAATAACTGAGTTAAAAGGCAATCCGGTCGGGTCAGCGCCAATTTTGTCCTGCACCGCCTGCGGGCCGACATCTTCCAGCGCGAGGGCTAAAGTACAGACTTTCGAGATGGACTCCAGCGCAAAGCGGTAATCGCTATCACCCGCGCGATAGATATTGCCATCGCAAGTCACAATAGCTACCCCCGCCAGTTGGCTGGGGACATTCGCCAGAAAGGGAATGTAATCGGCATTTTGCCCGCCGTTAAGTGAGTGAAATTGGGTATATGCCTGATCCACTGCCTGCTGTAAATTTTTTGCATCTGACATCTGTTGTTAACTCCTTTTTATAGATGCGGGAGGCTATTCCTCATCCCGATGCCAATTTTCAGGCATCCTGATTTAACTTAGCACCCGCAACTTAACCAAAGGAAAACAAAGAGATAAATGTCTAATCCTGATGCAAATTGAGCCAATTTTTTAATCTCTACCGCGTTTTCATTGCGCGACGAAATAATTTCTTGACCTTCCCCTTGCTGGAAGGTTTACCCTTTATCACAGTCAGTCAAAACTGTCTTAAAGGAGTACGTTATGTCACAAACTATCGACCTGACCCTGGACGGCCTGTCCTGCGGTCACTGCGTTAAACGCGTGAAAGAAAGTCTCGAACAGCGCCCGGACGTTGAGCAGGCAGAGGTGTCAATTACGGAAGCGCACGTCACCGGTACTGCCAGCGCAGAACAGCTTATCGAAACCATCAA
This sequence comes from Escherichia sp. MOD1-EC5495, assembly GCF_002965965.1. Classification (NCBI taxonomy): domain Bacteria; kingdom Pseudomonadati; phylum Pseudomonadota; class Gammaproteobacteria; order Enterobacterales; family Enterobacteriaceae; genus Escherichia; species Escherichia sp. MOD1-EC5495. The sequence goes on along the minus strand of NZ_PTRI01000001.1, from coordinate 77,842 downwards.
GCAAGCGGGTTATGACGCATCTGTAAGCCACCCAAAGGCTAAACCGCTGGCGGAGTCATCAATCCCGTCGGAAGCACTGACAGCGGTTTCTGAGGAGCTTCCGGCAGCAACCGCCGATGACGACGATAGCCAGCAGTTGCTGTTGAGCGGCATGAGCTGCGCCAGCTGTGTCACCCGCGTACAAAATGCGCTGCAAAGCGTACCGGGCGTCACCCAGGCACGGGTAAACCTGGCGGAGCGCACTGCGCTGGTGATGGGCAGTGCCTCCGCACAAGATTTAGTGCAGGCGGTGGAAAAAGCAGGCTACGGCGCGGAAGCGATTGAAGATGACGCTAAACGCCGTGAGCGCCAGCAAGAAACTGCCGTCGCAACCATGAAACGCTTCCGCTGGCAGGCGATTGTCGCCCTGGCGGTGGGTATCCCGGTAATGGTCTGGGGGATGATCGGCGATAACATGATGGTCACCGCCGACAACCGCAGCCTGTGGCTGGTAATCGGTCTGATAACGCTGGCGGTAATGGTTTTCGCGGGCGGGCATTTTTACCGCAGTGCATGGAAAAGCCTGCTCAACGGCGCGGCGACGATGGATACGCTGGTGGCGCTGGGTACTGGCGTGGCGTGGCTCTATTCAATGAGCGTTAACCTGTGGCCGCAGTGGTTCCCGATGGAAGCGCGGCATCTTTATTACGAAGCCAGCGCGATGATTATCGGTCTGATCAACCTCGGTCATATGCTGGAAGCGCGTGCACGCCAGCGTTCATCGAAGGCGCTGGAGAAATTACTCGATTTAACCCCACCGACGGCGAGACTGGTCACTGACGAAGGTGAAAAGAGTGTGCCGCTGGCAGACGTTCAGCCAGGTATGTTGCTGCGCCTGACAACCGGTGACCGTGTGCCGGTGGATGGCGAAATCACTCAGGGCGAAGCGTGGCTGGATGAGGCGATGCTGACGGGCGAACCTATTCCACAGCAAAAAGGCGAAGGCGACAGCGTTCATGCCGGGACGGTGGTGCAGGACGGTAGTGTGCTGTTTCGCGCCAGCGCAGTCGGCAGCCATACCACGCTGTCGCGGATCATTCGCATGGTGCGCCAGGCTCAGAGCAGTAAACCGGAAATCGGCCAGCTGGCGGATAAAATCTCTGCCGTATTTGTGCCGGTGGTAGTGGTGATTGCGTTGATCAGTGCGGCAATCTGGTATTTCTTTGGGCCAGCACCGCAAATTGTTTATACCCTGGTGATTGCCACCACGGTGCTGATTATCGCCTGTCCATGTGCGCTGGGGCTGGCAACACCGATGTCGATTATTTCCGGCGTCGGGCGCGCGGCAGAATTTGGTGTGCTGGTGCGTGACGCCGACGCATTGCAACGTGCCAGTACGCTCGACACCGTGGTGTTCGATAAAACCGGGACGCTGACCGAAGGTAAACCGCAGGTTGTCGCAGTAAAAACGTTTTCTGATGTTGATGAAGCGCAGGCGTTGCGTCTGGCGGCGGCGCTGGAGCAAGGTTCCAGCCATCCGCTGGCACGGGCGATCCTCGATAAAGCAGGCAATATCACGCTGCCACAGGTCAATGGCTTCCGCACATTGCGCGGACTAGGGGTAAGTGGCGAAGTGGAAGGCCATTCACTGCTGCTGGGGAATCAGGCGCTGTTAAATGACCAGCAAGTCGATACGAAAGCGATTGAAGCTGATATTTCAGCCCAGGCATCACAAGGCGCAACGCCGGTGTTACTGGCCGTTGATGGCAAAGCGGTGGCTCTGTTGGCGGTACGCGATCCATTGCGTAGCGATAGCGTGGCGGCGCTGCAACGCCTGCATAAAGCAGGATATCGTCTGGTAATGTTAACCGGCGATAACCCAACCACCGCCAATGCGATCGCCAAAGAAGCAGGGATTGATGAAGTGGTTGCGGGTGTATTACCGGATGGCAAAGCCGAAGCGATTAAACGTCTGCAAAGCGAGGGACGCCAGGTGGCAATGGTGGGCGACGGCATTAACGACGCGCCAGCGTTGGCCCAGGCGGATGTCGGTATTGCGATGGGTGGCGGCAGTGATGTTGCCATTGAAACAGCGGCGATTACCCTGATGCGCCATAGCCTGATGGGGGTTGCAGACGCACTCTCCATCTCCCGCGCGACGCTGCGCAATATGAAGCAAAACCTGCTTGGCGCGTTTATCTACAACAGTATCGGTATTCCGGTCGCCGCAGGTATTTTGTGGCCGTTCACCGGAACGCTGCTTAACCCGGTAGTTGCCGGGGCGGCAATGGCGCTCTCGTCGATTACGGTGGTGAGTAACGCCAACCGATTACTGCGGTTTAAACCGAAGGAATAAGTATGTCATTGCGGATGCGCTGCTTTAGGGTGGCGCATCCGTTATGGGGAAATTATTCTACGCGACCTTCTTTGCTCGCTTTTCACGGCGTGCCAAATATTCAGCCGCTGTTTCAATCCGTCCCAATTCTTCCTGGGTGCGCATGTTGTTTTCAACTTCCCAAAGATCAACTGCCGCCTGGAGGTTTAGCCAAAAATCGACTGTGGTATCAAAAACTTTCGCCAGACGAAATGCCATATCAGTGGTGAGTTTACGATTGTTATTGATCAGTGCACTGACGCTATTACGATGAACATGCAGCAACTCTGCTAACTCATTGATTTTCAAATCGAATGGTTCCAGATATTCATAGAGAAGAATATCTCCGGGTGTCGTCGGTTTTCTTGTTGCCTGTTTCATGGTTTTACCTTTCTCGTCATCGCGACAGCTATGTTTTAGTAGTCGTGTGGATCTAAATACAATTCTTCGGCCTTGCCATTAACCCATTTAAAAATCAGTCGGTACTGTTTATTCACTCTAATGGAGGAGTATTCCTGCAATTTCCCCGATAACTCTTCGTACCGGTTCCCTGGTGGGGAACGTAAATCCCGATGAAAAGTTGCAGCATTAATGATGTCCAATTTTCTTGATAATGCGTTATGGATTTCAGCTGGAATCTTTCGATGTGGCGTTGAGTGGACAAAAAAATCAGCCAGCCAGGCATCACGAAAACTCCTTATGTTGATTTTTTGATCCATTCCATTCTCATCTCCTTGTCCATTATTTAATCATTATAATGCACACAAGCACTGTGCACAAGTGCAACAATCAACTCCATTTGCGCCATCCCTCCCCGCGCGCTAGCATGATATTTCACAAAGGGAGGTCGTATGGATCTGTTGTACCGGGTAAAAACACTTTGGGCCGCGCTGCGCGGTAATCATTACACCTGGCCTGCCATCGATATCTCTCTCACCGGCAATCGCCATTTTCATCTGATTGGCAGTATTCATATGGGTAGCCACGATATGGCTCCTCTACCCGCCCGTTTGCTTAAAAAGCTCAAACAAGCCGATGCGCTGATTGTCGAGGCGGATGTTTCCACCAGCGATACGCCTTTTGCTAATTTGCCTGCCTGCGAGGCGCTGGAAGAGCGCATCAGCGAAGAACAATGGCAAAATCTGCAGCACATCAGCCAGGAGATGGGCATTTCTCCGTCGCTCTTTTCTAGCCAACCGCTGTGGCAAATCGCGATGGTTCTTCAGGCGACGCAGGCGCAAAAACTGGGGCTGAGGGCTGAATATGGTATCGATTACCAGCTATTGCAGGCGGCGAAACAACAACATAAAACCGTGATTGAACTGGAAGGGGCAGAAAACCAGATTGCCATGTTGCTCCAGCTCCCCGACAAAGGACTGGCGCTGCTGGACGATACGCTGACCCACTGGCATACCAACGCACGGCTACTACAACAAATGATGAGCTGGTGGCTGAATGCGCCGCCGCAAAATAATGAAATAACACTGCCCAATACGTTCAGCCAGTCGCTGTACGACGTGTTGATGCATCAGCGAAATCTTGCCTGGCGGGATAAATTACGCGCTATGCCACCGGGGCGCTATGTGGTCGCGGTCGGTGCGTTACATCTTTATGGAGAAGGGAATTTGCCACAAATGTTGCGCTAAAAAAATGGCCAATATCGCTATTGGCCCGTCAAAGAGGAATTTCATATTTTTATTATTATGCCGTCACTTTAAGCGACGGTGTAACTCGATTGTCGCTCAATCTCACCATCCTGCCAATACTATTAGGCAAGATGACTCTTTTTTTTGAGCCGCCATCAGGCGTATGCTTTCTCCGTTTTTTGTTTGAGGCAGGAAAATTACGATGACACCCGCAGTTAAATTACTCGAAAAAAACAAGATTTCATTCCAGATTCATACCTACGATCACGATCCGGCTGAAACCAACTTTGGCGATGAAGTGGTCAAAAAATTAGGGTTGAATGCAGATCAGGTGTACAAAACGCTGTTGGTCGCAGTGAACGGCGATATGAAACATCTGGCGGTAGCCGTTACGCCTGTCGCCGGCCAACTGGATCTTAAAAAGGTGGCAAAGGCGCTGGGTGCCAAAAAAGTGGAAATGGCCGATCCGATGGTCGCGCAGCGTTCGACGGGATATCTGGTTGGGGGAATTAGCCCACTGGGGCAGAAAAAACGTCTGCCGACGATTATTGATGCCCCCGCGCAAGAATTTGCCACTATTTATGTTTCCGGCGGCAAGCGCGGGCTGGATATTGAACTTGCGGCAGGTGATCTGGCGAAGATCCTCGATGCCAAATTTGCCGATATCGCCCGCCGCGATTAAGCATTGTGCCGGATGCGAACATCCGGCACTTTCAGATTACTGCCAGCTTACCTCACCTTTCGGCTCATACACGCTCGCATCCAGCGGCGAGTTTTTCTGGATATAGTCTTTCAGCACTTCGGCATCAATAAAGCCGGTATTCACATAGCCCGGTTTGTTATCAAGGCGCGGATAACCATCACCGCCGGTGGCATTGAAGTTTAATGTCGCCATACGGTAAGTTTTTGCCGGATCGACCGGTTCGCCTTTGATTTTCAGGTCGTTCAGTTTGCCGTCTTTCGCCACAAAGCTGACGTTGGCAAATTGCGGATAGGCACCGGAATCTGGTTTCATTTGCGCGACGGCGGTGAGGTAATCAATCACCTCTTTACCGGTCATGTCGGCATACACCACCACATTGCCGAACGGCTGCACTTTCAGCACGTTTTTATAACTGATGTTACCCGCGTCGATGGAGTCACGAATCCCGCCTCCGCTCATCACCGCAAAGTCGGCTCCGGTGCGATCCATTTGTGCTGCCAGAATCAACCTTCCCATATTGGTCTGTACGAAACGAACTTTGCTGCGGTCGCCTTCAAGGCGGTCACTAACCTCACCAATTTTCACTTCCAGTTGCGCTTTGCCTTTGTTCTGGAACGGGGATAACAGCGAGATCATTTGCTGGTTTTCAGCGATTTCCGGGGTGTACAGCACGCGTTCGCTTTTTCCGTCTTCCCAGGTCACTTTTTTCTTCAGGTTCACCGGAATCAACTGGTAATTGACCATTTTCATTTCGCCATTGCGAAACTCAAAATCGGCTCGTCCCACGTACTTGCCCCACTCATGCGCCTGGACAATCCAGATGCTGTTTTGTTGATCCGGCTTACAAGGCGTACCCGGCACGTAATCCACCTGTTTTTTATTTTCTGCTGCCATGCAGACCGGATCTTGCGAGTGACCGCCGACGATCATCGCCAACGATCCGGCAGGCAGGCTGCGCGCCATCTCTACATCGCCCGGTGCGTTTGAACCGTGTTCACCATTGTCGTAATGCCCCATATGCGTGGCTGCAATAATAATGTCTGGCTTTTCTGTCTGTTGCAGCTCCTGAATCACCAGCTTCGCTTCATCGGCGGGCTTACGAAATTCGATATCAGTGAAGTATTCCGGGTTACCAATTTTCGCCGTGTCATCGGTCGTCAGACCAATTACCGCGATTTTCAGATCCTGACGCTTAAACAACGCCCAGGGTTTAAACAGGCGCTCGCCGGTACTTTTTTGATAGATATTGGCGGAGAGTAACGGGAACTTTGCCCATTTTTCCTGCTGGCGTAATACGGTGAGCGGGTTATCAAATTCATGATTACCGATCGCCATCGCGTCATAGCCCACCAGATTCATACCGCGAAAATCAGGTTCGGCGTCCTGTAAATCTGATTCCGGTACACCAGTGTTAATGTCACCACCTGAAAGTAACAGCACGCTACCGCCTTCAGCCGCGACTTCTTTGCGGATACCATCCACCAGCGTTTTTTGCGCCGCCAGACCATATTCGCCATATTCATTACGCCAGAAATGACCGTGGTGGTCGTTGGTATGAAGTACCGTAATTTTGTAGGTTTTATCCTGCTCATAAGCCTGGGCGGTTTCACTCGCCAGTGTAAATGCGGCTAATAGTGCTAATGCCACACCCCGCTGCAAAAACTTCATATTTCTCTCTCCCTGACCAGATATCAACGTGTTGAAAATTAGTATGACGCGACATAATAGACAAGTCTGTGTTCGGTGATGGTAAATCTACATACAAAAATGGAAATTCTGTATTAAGCATTGAGACTTCCTTCAGACAGCGCATACAGGTATGTTAGTCGGGTAATAATCACAAATAAGATAATTCTTTACATCGCAACTCTGAAAAAGTGACTTTCCTATGGCAATGAGTGAACAAACCCAGCCTGCGGCGGGCGCGGCTGCATCGACCACTAAGGCTCGTACATCATTTGGTATTTTAGGCGCAATCAGCCTCTCACATCTGCTGAACGACATGATCCAATCGCTAATTCTGGCGATTTATCCGCTGCTTCAGTCAGAGTTTTCCCTGACGTTTATGCAGATTGGGATGATTACCCTCACCTTTCAGCTCGCCTCTTCGCTGCTGCAACCGGTAGTCGGCTACTGGACAGATAAATACCCAATGCCATGGTCATTACCGATTGGCATGTGCTTTACCATGAGCGGCCTGATACTGCTGGCGCTGGCGGGTAGTTTTGGCACGGTTCTGCTGGCGGCGGCGCTGGTCGGTACGGGTTCGTCGGTCTTTCACCCGGAATCTTCCCGCGTGGCGCGTATGGCGTCTGGTGGACGTCATGGCCTGGCGCAATCTATCTTCCAGGTGGGCGGTAACTTTGGCAGTTCGTTGGGACCATTGCTGGCGGCGGTCATCATCGCCCCTTACGGTAAAGGCAACGTTGCATGGTTTGTGCTGGCGGCGTTGCTGGCTATTGTAGTTCTGGCGCAAATCAGCCGTTGGTACTCAGCACAACATCGGATGAGTAAAGGCAAACCCAAAGCAATAATAATCAATCCACTGCCGCGTAATAAGGTCGTACTGGCTGTTTGCGTGCTGTTAGTGCTGATTTTCTCGAAATATTTCTATATGGCGAGCATCAGCAGCTATTACACCTTTTATCTGATGCAAAAATTCGGATTATCCATCCAGAATGCCCAGCTTCATCTGTTTGCCTTCCTGTTTGCCGTCGCAGCGGGTACGGTGATTGGCGGGCCTGTCGGGGATAAAATTGGTCGAAAATATGTAATTTGGGGCTCTATCCTCGGCGTTGCGCCGTTTACGCTGATTTTACCCTACGCCAGCCTGTACTGGACGGGGGTTTTAACGGTAATTATTGGATTTATCCTCGCCTCGGCGTTTTCTGCCATTCTGGTCTACGCTCAGGAGCTACTTCCGGGGCGTATAGGCATGGTTTCTGGACTGTTTTTCGGTTTCGCTTTCGGTATGGGGGGGCTGGGTGCTGCGGTTCTGGGGCTTATCGCCGACCATACCAGTATCGAGTTAGTTTATAAAATCTGTGCTTTCCTTCCACTTCTTGGTATGTTGACCATATTCTTGCCTGATAACCGGCATAAATCCTGATTTCCAGGCAGCCAAAGGTAAACTTTGGCTGCCTCATTTTACAGTAGCCATAAGCCTTTCCTCTTCCTGCACCTTATCACTTTTCCGATCCGTGCCTTTTTTGCGGTTAATTCCATTTTTCTGCAAAATTCAACAATTATTCATAAACATCAACAATGAAATTGTCATAAACTATTACCTGTAATTTTGGTTTTCCCAGCCAAAAATGGACAACAACCACCAGGAACAGGAGACGGAATGCATCACGCCACCCCGCTTATCACCACCATTGTTGGCGGCCTTGTGCTCGCTTTTATCCTCGGCATGATTGCTAATAAACTGCGTATTTCTCCTCTGGTGGGATATCTGTTAGCGGGCGTGCTGGCAGAACCTTTTACTCCAGGGTTTGTTGCCGACACCAAACTGGCACCAGAGCTGGCGGAGCTGGGCGTTATTCTGCTGATGTTCGGCGTCGGTTTGCATTTTTCGCTCAAGGATTTGATGGCGGTAAAGTCCATCGCCATTCCCGGCGCGATCGCCCAGATAGCGGTAGCGACGTTGCTGGGTATGGCTCTTTCTGCCGTGATCGGCTGGTCGTTAATGACTGGCATCGTGTTCGGTTTGTGTCTTTCTACCGCCAGTACCGTGGTACTGCTGCGTGCGCTTGAAGAACGGCAGTTAATAGACAGCCAGCGCGGGCAAATCGCCATCGGCTGGTTGATTGTGGAAGACCTGGTAATGGTTCTGACGCTGGTGTTGCTGCCCGCAGTGGCTGGAATGCTGGAACAGGGCGACGTGGGCTTTGCGACGCTGGCGGTTGATATGGGAATCACCATCGGCAAGGTGGTGGCATTTATCGCCATTATGATGTTAGTGGGTCGCCGTCTGGTGCCGTGGATTATGGCGCGAAGCGCAGCAACCGGTTCGCGAGAACTGTTTACCCTGTCGGTGCTGGCGCTGGCATTAGGCATTGCTTTTGGTGCGGTAGAACTGTTTGACGTCTCCTTTGCACTCGGCGCATTCTTCGCCGGGATGGTGCTAAATGAATCCGAACTTAGCCACCGCGCGGCGCATGATACACTGCCATTGCGCGATGCGTTTGCGGTGCTATTTTTCGTCTCCGTTGGGATGCTATTTGATCCGTTAATTCTGATTCAGCAACCGCTGGCGGTGCTGGCAACGCTGGCGATTATTCTGTTTGGTAAATCGGTCGCGGCGCTGTTCCTCGTTCGGTTGTTTGGTCACTCCCAGCGTACGGCGTTAACTATCGCCGCCAGCCTCGCGCAAATTGGTGAGTTCGCGTTTATCCTGGCGGGGCTGGGGATGGCATTAAATTTACTGCCGCAGGCCGGGCAAAACCTGGTACTGGCAGGCGCGATCCTGTCTATTATGCTCAACCCGGTACTGTTCGCGCTGCTGGAAAAATATCTGGCAAAGACCGAAACGCTGGAAGAACAGACGCTGGAAGAGGCTATCGAAGAAGAGAAGCAGATCCCGGTGGATATTTGCAACCATGCGCTACTGGTTGGCTACGGTCGTGTAGGCAGTCTGCTGGGCGAGAAATTACTCGCCTCTGATATTCCGTTAGTGGTGATTGAAACATCACGAACCCGCGTCGATGAACTGCGTGAGCGTGGCGTTCGCGCGGTACTGGGCAACGCGGCGAATGAAGAGATTATGCACCTGGCGCATCTGGAGTGCGCAAAATGGCTGATTCTGACCATTCCTAACGGTTACGAAGCTGGCGAGATTGTGGCCTCTGCTCGCGCCAAAAACCCGGATATTGAGATTATCGCCCGCGCCCATTATGACGATGAGGTGGCGTATATCACCGAACGTGGCGCGAATCAGGTGGTGATGGGTGAACGTGAAATCGCCCGTACTATGCTGGAACTGCTGGAAACACCACCGGCTGGCGAGGTGGTGACGGGGTAATACATTAATGTCGCCATTGCCGGATGCGATGCTGACGCATCTTATCCGGCCTACGCGTGCCATCTTCCGTAGGTTGGATAAGGCGTTTATGCCGCATCCGACTGTCATTGGTTCGATGGCTTAACGATCCCAGTAAGACTCTTCCAGGCTGTCTTCTCGCTCCGGCAGACCGCGCGTTAAGCGTGGTGAATGCTGGTTCAGTACCTGATAGCTCACACGGTTAGCATATTTACACACCTGTGCTAACGACGAATAAGTCAGCCAGGTGAATTTATGCTTGCTGGAATTTGGCACGTTAGTGCGGTGATAGCTATTGGCGGTAATGTCATGCAACAACGCGGCCAGCGCACCGTCTCCGGCACCATTGGTGTTCATGATTTTTTCTGGTCCGCCCATGTACGGCGCAATGTGCGAATAGACACGCAGCGGATTCTGGCAATCTTTATGACGCATAGCGCGGCTAAACTCATACTGGTTAAATTCCGCGATAGCGCCCGGCAACAGCGGATGCTGGGTTTTGCGTTTCGCTTCGTCTTCCGTAAAGCCCGCCATATACAAGCCGATGGGCCCGGCGGTGCACAGCACCAGATCAACCCAGTCCAGCGCCTTATCAGATGCCAGCAGCGGATCGCTCTCTCCAGTCAATGCTTCGGCTTCTTCTTCGTTCATCGCGAGGATGGAGACGTGCTCTTTGAGGAATTGCTGCCACCATTGCGGATTCTCGGCGATGACAAATTTAGTACCCAGCGTTAGCACCACCGGTACGTTGTATTTCTTCGCGTACTCAATAGCTTTCATGGTCGCTTCCGGCATCGGTTCACCCGGCTTGCAACGCACCAGATAGGACGTTAATACCAGCGCCGACGCTCCGGCGATAACATCTTCCGGAATGCTTTCTGCCCGTAATTGGTTCATATGACCTGGACTGATAGCAAAGGTACGTTCGCCAGACTCGCCAATCAGCGTAAAGCAACGACCAATCGGGCCATCCACGCCCTGCAGATAGTTAAGATCGGTACGGCTGGATGTATTGCACAAGTAACGATAGGCGTAGCTGCCAATTTCAATATTGCTGCACATCACGCCCAGCAGCACCGAACGGTCGTCTGCCAGTACAGAATAGTTGTGCATGGTATTGCCAATAGTGCCACCTGCGAACTGATGAGTAATCAGGTTTTTCTGTTTCAGCTCCTGATAAAGTGCTTCAGCAACATCATCTTCAATGACCAGTGAATGCCCGGCGCTTAATCCATAACGTTCAATAAAATCGTCTTCCACTTTGGCTTCAATATCCACCAGCGTCTGGTCGATACCGACCACCCAGGCTGCGCTGGTTTCGTTTTCTGGTTGGATTTGCTGCAACAGCGGATCGCGTGCATTTACGGGGAAGTAATGTTTGGATTTACGTTTGCCGGGAAATTTCATGGTTGTTTTTACGGGTGGTTAACTGAGCGGCGAATGTTAACACAATCATGCCTGAACGCGCGAGACGCAGGCTGTTTCAATATCAGCCGGCGGGATCGCATTTTCATGAGAGATGTTCTTTACAATGACGCAATTTGAAAGGAGTTTTTGCATGAAGCCGGAAAACAAACTACCCGTGCTGGAGCTAATCTCTGCCGAAATGAAGGCGGTTGTTAATACTCTTCAGCCCGATTTACCGCCCTGGCCCGCAACGGGAACGATTGCCGAACAACGCCAGCATTACACGCTTGAGCGCCGATTCTGGAATGCTGGCGCTCCAGAAATGGAAACCAGAGCTTACGCGGTTCCGACAAAATATGGTCAGGTAGAAGTACGGCAATTTTGTCCGAACCCGGATAGCCCGGCGACGCTGTTTTATCTGCATGGCGGCGGTTTTATTCTCGGCAATCTCGATACCCACGATCGCATTATGCGCCTGCTGGCAAAGTACACCCAGTGTACGGTGATTGGTATTGATTACACCCTTTCGCCTGAAGCGCGTTTTCCGCAAGCGATAGAGGAAGTCGTGGCTGCCTGTTGTTACTTCCACCAGCAGGCGGGCGATTATCAGATCAATATGTCACGCATTGGTTTTGCCGGTGATTCCGCTGGCGCCATGCTGGCGCTCGCCAGTGCTTTATGGTTGCGTGATAAGCAGATCGATTGCGGCAAAGTTGTGGGCGTTTTGCTGTGGTATGGGCTTTACGGATTACGCGATTCCGTGACTCGCCGTCTGTTGGGCGGTGACTGGGATGGCTTAACGCAACAGGATTTGCAGATGTATGAAGAGGCGTATTTAAGCAACGAAGCAGACCACGAGTCGCCGTATTACTGCCTGTTTAATAACGATCTCACTCGCGATGTGCCCCCCTGCTATATCGCCGGTGCAGAATTCGATCCGCTGCTGGATGACAGTCACCTGCTTTACCAGACGTTAGCGGCGCATCAGCAGCCCTGTGAGTTCAGACTCTACCCAGGAACGCTGCACGCCTTTTTGCATTATTCACGGATGATGAAAACCGCCGATGATGCTCTTCGCGACGGCGCTCAATTCTTTACCGCTCAGCTTTAGCGATACGCTGCAACAAGATTAGCCATCATTTCGATATGTTCCGGCGTGGCATTAAGCGCCGGAATATATTCGTATTTTTTACCGCCTGCACCGAGGAAGACTTCACGGTTTTGCTCGGCAATCTCTTCCAGTGTTTCCAGACAATCCGCAGCAAAGCCCGGACACATCACCTGAATATGGCCGACACCTTTTTCTCCCAGCATTTTCAGCGTTTCGTCGGTATAAGGCATCAACCAGGGTTCCCGACCAAAGCGCGACTGAAAGGTCATCATCACTTTTTCCGGTGCCATTCCCAGCGCAGAAGCCAGCTCGCGGGTCGTTGTGCGACAACGTTGCGGATAATCATCGCCTTCATCCGCATAACGCTGGGGAATACCGTGATAAGAGAGTAAAAGTAAATCTGGTTCGCCATGTTTGGCAAAAGAAGCACGAACACTGTTCGCCAGTGCATTAATGTAATCGTGGTTATCGGCATAATCGCGAATAAACGATATCCCCGGAATGCTACGTTTGCGCGCCAGAATACGTGCCAGTTCATCCCATACCGCACCGACCGTTGAACAGGAGTATTGCGGGTAGAGCGGCAGCACCACGATATGATCAACATGTTCAGCCAGTAGTTCATCTACGGCGCTTTCCAGCGATGGCGTGCCGTAGCTCATTCCCAGCGCCACGGGCGTATCCGGTAAACGTTGTGCCAGCGCCTGTTGTTGCTGGCGGCTGTAAACCATCAGTGGCGAACCACCTTCCATCCAGACAGAGGCATACAGCTTCGCCACACGCGGCGAGCGCAGAGGCAAAATCACGCCGCGCAGCAATGGCCACCACAACAGCCGTGAAGTATCGACTACGCGTCTGTCGCTTAAAAATTGTTTCAGGTAGCGTTTTACCGCTTCAGGAGTGGGGGCATCGGGCGTACCCAGGTTTGCCAGCAGGATACCGGTTTTAGTTTGACGCATTACCGCCTCTTATCGATTCAACTTGTTGATAATTGTAGCGGAAAAGTGAGGAAGAAGAACTAATTGCTGTGAGAGGTATTGCCTGAGGAGGATGAGCAGACCTGCCCGAAAGCAGATCTGCTGCAACTTGATTAGCCGAGGATTTTTTCCAGAGCCGCGCGAACTTCAGCAACCGGTTTGGTGCCATCGACTTTTGCGTATTTGGTGTTGCCCGCTTCCGCTTCTTTAGAGTAGTAGCCGATCAGCGGTGCAGTCATCTGATGGTATTCAACCAGACGTTTACGCACGGTTTCTTCCTGATCGTCTTTACGGGTAGTCAGTTCTTCACCGGTAACGTCGTCTTTGCCTTCGACTTTCGGCGGATTGAATTTAACGTGATAAACACGACCAGACGGCGCGTGAACGCGGCGGCCTACGATACGGTCAACAATCAGTTCGTCCGGTACGTCAAACTCCAGAACGTAGTCAACGTTGATGCCCGCTTCTTTCATCGCGTCTGCCTGCGGAATGGTACGCGGGAAGCCGTCAAGCAGGAAACCGTTACGGCAGTCTTCCTGAGCAATGCGCTCTTTAACCAGCGCGATCACCAGTTCGTCGGTGACCAGTTTGCCAGCATCCATAATGTCTTTTGCTTGTTTACCCAGCTCGGAGCCAGACTTGACCGCAGCACGCAGCATATCGCCAGTGGAGATTTGCGGAATACCATATTTCTCCATGATGAACTGAGCCTGAGTCCCTTTCCCCGCGCCCGGAGCGCCAAGCAGAATGATACGCATTGCGAAAATCCCCTTAAAATGTGTCGAATTTTTTGAAAAAGCGATAAACGATACCACCATCAGGCGATTGCCTCAAGAAAGGCACCTGGGGCTGAAACGGTTAAGGGGGAGATAATTTGCGGAAAGTGCAGATAATGAAAAGAAAAATGCCGGATGACACGAAGGTCATCCGGCACCACATTCAGCTGTATGCCGGATAAAATTCATCCGGCATTACATCAGGAAACCAGCAGCTGGTTCATACGACGAATAAACAGGTTCGGATCTTCCAGCGTGCCGCGTTCTGCCAGCAGCGCCTGATCCAGCAGCAGTTCTACCCACTCGCTGAACTTCGCTTCATCTTCAGTATCTGCCGCACGTTTCACCAGTACGTGATCCGGGTTCAGTTCGAAGATGTATTTCACTTCTGGCACTTTCTGGCCCGCCGCAGCGAACAGTTTCGCCATCTGGGTGCTCATTTCGTCCGCATCAGTAGACACAATCGCTGGCGTATCGGTCAGACGGTGAGTCAGACGGACATCTTTCACACGCTCGCCGAGCAGGGCTTTCACACGGTCGATAAACGGAGTCAGTGCTTTCTCCGCTTCTTTCGCGCTCTCATCAACTTCGTCAGCCAGTTTTTCCAGCGACTCGTCAACTTTGGACACAGACTGGAACGGTTTACCGTCGAACTCAGTCAGATAGTTCATCATCCACTCATCGATGCGGTCGGAAAGCAGCAGAACTTCGATGCCTTTCTTACGCAGCAGTTCCAGGTGCGGGCTGCTCTTCGCTGCCGCGTAGCTGTCTGCGGTGATGTAGTAGATTTTCTCCTGCCCTTCTTTCATGCGGGAAACGTAGTCTTCCAGAGACACGGTTTGAGCAGAAGAGTCGGTATGAGTAGAAGCAAAACGCAGCAGTTTGGCGATCGCTTCCTGGTTAGCGAAATCTTCCGCCGGACCTTCTTTCAGTACCAGGCCAAACTGTTGCCAGAAGGTCTGGTATTTTTCCGCGTCGTCTTTCGCCAGTTTTTCCAGCATTTGCAGTACACGCTTGGTCAGCGCATTGCGCAGGTTACGCGTTACTGTGCTGTCCTGGAGGATTTCACGGGAAACGTTCAGCGGCAGATCGCTGGAGTCAATCAGACCACGCACGAAGCGCAGATAGTTCGGCATGAACTGTTCTGCGTCGTCCATGATGAACACACGCTGGACGTACAGTTTCAGGCCGTGTTTATGATCGCGGTTCCACATATCCCACGGAGCCTGGGACGGGATGTACAGCAGGCTGGTGTACTCTTGCTTACCTTCAACTCGGTTATGGCTCCAGGTCAGCGGATCGTTAAAGTCGTGGGCGATGTGTTTGTAGAACTCTTTGTATTCTTCATCGGTGATTTCCGACTTGTTGCGAGTCCACAGCGCCTGCGCTTTGTTGATTTTCTCCCAGGAAATAACGGTTTCGCCGTCTTTCTCTTCGCGTTTTTCGATCTCTACCGGCAGCGCGATATGGTCGGAGTATTTGCTGATGATGGAACGCACGCGCCAGTCATCGAGGAATTCATCCTCGCCTTCGCGCAGATGCAGGGTAATTTCAGTACCGCGATCTTCTTTGGTGATATCGGCAACGGTGTATTCACCTTCGCCCGCCGATTCCCAGAATACGCCGTTTTCTGGTTTTTCACCTGCCGCACGGGTGCGCACGGTCACTTTATCGGCCACGATAAACGCAGAGTAGAAACCAACACCAAACTGACCGATCAGCTGGCTGTCTTTCGCCTGGTCAGAACCCAGGGATTCGAGGAACGATTTGGTGCCGGATTTAGCGATAGTCCCCAGATGGTCGATCACTTCGTCGCGGGTCATCCCCACGCCGTTGTCGGAAATAGTCAGCGTGCGCTTGTCTTTGTCGAAAGAGACACGAACGCGCAGTTCGCCGTCACCTTCGTACAGATCCGGGTTAGAGAGCGCGCGGAAACGCAGCTTGTCCGCCGCATCGGAGGCGTTAGAGATAAGCTCACGCAGGAAGATTTCTTTATTGGAATAGAGAGAATGGATCATCAGATGCAGAAGCTGCTTCACTTCTGACTGAAAACCACGAGTTTCTTGTCCTTTCATGTAGGTCTACCTCAATAATGCCATTTTAAGGTTAAAAACAGGATGAGGGAGAGATGGGGACAAGGAGGAATAATTTCAAGCGAGAGCAGGTGATCCTGCTCTCGTTTGCTTAAAAACGAATCTTATGACGCCCGGCAAGTGAGTGCGACAGCGTGGTGCCGTCGACCATTTCCAGTTCGCCGCCAACCGGTACGCCGTGGGCAATACGGCTGGCTTCCACGTCATATTGCGCGCAAAGCTCGGCAATGTAGTTAGCGGTAGCTTCACCTTCAACCGTGGGGTTGGTGGCGAGGATCACTTCAGTGATTTTTTCCTCTGCCAGACGCTGTTCCAGACGATCAAGCCCGATATCATCCGGTCCGATGCCATCCAGCGGTGACAGGTGCCCCATCAACACAAAATAACGACCGGAAAACTGCCCGGTCTGCTCAATGGCGTAGATGTCCGCCGGACTCTCCACCACGCAGATTTGACCGTTTTCCTGACGACGCGGGTTTGAACAGATGTTACAGACTTCCTGCTCAGTGAAGGTGCGGCAATCGGCGCAGTGACCGATTTCCGACATCGCCCGGGTGAGCGCCTGCGCCAGACGCATCCCGCCGCTACGATCGCGCTGAAGCAGCGTGAACGCCATACGCTGCGCCGACTTCGGGCCAACGCCCGGCAGACAGCGCAGTGCTTCCATAAGCTGTGTTAACAGCGGGCTGGTTTGCATCAGAACGGCATCTTAAAGCCAGGCGGCAGCTGCATTCCGGAGGAAACAGAGGCCATTTTTTCTTTCTGAGTTTCTTCGATACGACGTGCTGCATCGTTGAATGCCGCAGCCACCAGGTCTTCCAGCATCTCTTTGTCGTCTTCCAGCAGGCTTGGGTCGATCTCAACGCGACGGCAGTTGTGTGCGCCGTTGATGGTCACTTTAACCAGACCTGCGCCGGATTCGCCGGTCACTTCCAGCTTCGCGATTTCTTCCTGCATCTGCTGCATTTTTTCTTGCATCTGCTGGGCCTGCTTCATCAGGTTGCCCAGACCGCCTTTACCAAACATAGGTTTCTCTCTCAATCACGTTAAGGATGACGATCGTAAGCTGTGCTTACGATCAAATGGGGCGGATACTTTCTTCATCCAGCTCCGCATCGAAGAATCGACGCAGGGTCTGGATATTATTATCCGCAATAATGGACTCGCGCGCCTGCGCAAGTTTTTCTTCGTATATCGCCTGACGCCACTCCAGCGGCGTACGCACAGCTGGATTATCATCTTCAACGATAGTCAGTTCAACCGTTGAGCCATTTAACGTACTCAACGCTTCAGCCAGTTTTTGTTGTGCACCGCTGTTATTCAAATGACGCTGAGAGGAGCGCAAATGCAGACACACCGTGTTGCCGTTCTCCTCTTTCCAGGCATTTAACGCCACCTGTTCGACCAGTTTTGGTAGCGAAAGTTGGCTCACCTGTGCTGCCCACGGATCGCGCTCAATGGCTTCTGCCGCCAGCTTCGCCGCCAGCTCTGGCGTTTTTTCATGTTCCAGCGCCTTTTTCAGCGCCTTTGGCGTGGCGACCACTTCTTTTTGTTGCATCACTGGGGTGGTAGCCTTCCAGCGATACGCTTCTTTTTTGGCTGGCGCTTTTTCCAGCGCCGATGGTGCCGGACGCGACTGAACGCGATCGGTGACCGAAGCCAGTCTTTCCAGCGCAGCGTTATTCACCGGCCGCGCGCGGGTAGCGGCTGCCGGTTCACTCTTTTTTGCTTTGGTTGCTCCCTGTGCGCGCTGTAGTTGCTGGCGCGCCGCCAGCACCTGGCTGGTGGTTTCTGAGAGCGGAACGGTCGGTGCCTGCTGCGGCGCTGATTGCGGCTGTGGCGGCACCTGCATTGGTGTCATTACCGCCGTCGGCGCGACTGGCGCAAAGGACTGGCGCGGCACTTCCGGTTCGGGTAGCGGCATACGCGGATGGAACGCCAGCGCGCGCAATAGCGTCATTTCAACGCCCATGCGTCTGTCTGGCGCATACGGTAATTCTTTACGACCAATCAATAGCGTCTGGTAGTAAAGCTGAATATCTGTTGGCGGTATGGTGCGTGCCAGTTCACGCATCCGCAGCTCAATGGCGGCCATATCATTGCCAAGCGCAGCAGGCGAAAGCTGTACCATCGCAATGCGGTGCAGCAGGCCGAGCATTTCCACCAGCAACGCTTCCCACTCGATACCACGGGCAGCGGCTTCGTTAATCAGCGCCATTACACGCTCGCCGTTGGCTTCCACCATCGCTTCGACCAGCGACAGCGCCTGATCGTCGTCGAGCGTACCGAGCATCGAACTGACCGCCTGGGTCGAAACCTGACCATCACCGCTGGCAATCGCCTGGTCAGTCAGACTTAACGCGTCTCGCAGGCTGCCTTCAGCGGCGCGCGCCAGCAGTTGCAGCGCCCGAGGCTCGTGGGCGATATGTTCTTCGTTGAGAATGTGCTCAAGCTGATGACGAATTTGCTCGACATCCAGCGCCTTGAGATGAAATTGCAGGCAGCGCGACAAAATCGTCACCGGCAGTTTCTGCGGATCGGTGGTTGCCAGCAGAAACTTCACATGCTCTGGTGGCTCTTCAAGGGTTTTTAACAGTGCGTTGAAGCTGTGGCGCGACAGCATATGCACTTCGTCGATCAGATAGACTTTAAAGCGACCGCGCGCTGGCGCGTACTGAACGTTATCCAGCAGGTCGCGGGTATCTTCGACTTTGGTGCGCGAGGCGGCATCGATCTCAATCAGATCAACAAAGCGCCCCTGTTCGATTTCGCGGCAGTTATCGCATACGCCGCACGGCGTCGCGGTAATACCTGTTTCGCAGTTTAGCCCCTTCGCCAGCAGTCGGGCGATAGAGGTTTTTCCGACGCCACGGGTGCCGGAAAAAAGATAAGCATGATGAATACGCCCTAACGACAAGCCGTTCGCCAGTGCGGTCAGCACATGTTCCTGGCCGACGACGTCAGCAAAGGTTTGTGGGCGCCATTTTCGGGCTAAGACCTGATAACTCATTGGCAGGCTCTGAAACGCTGGAAGGTGGATTCACGAAGGGGTAATGCTAACACAGCCCCGTCAGAACGGCGAGGCTGAATGTACATCTTGTGCTGCCCATGGCGCGGGCTGTCGAAAATTAGTGGCCCGGGAACGGGACAAGGCTATAACAGGTAATGCCTTGATTTTCGAGACGCTGTTCACCGCCGAGGTCGAACAGATTAATGATGAATGCAGCGTCAGTGACTTCACCGCCCAGACGACGGATCAATTTCACTGTCGCCTCAATGGTGCCCCCAGTTGCCAGCAAATCGTCGACTACCAATACTTTGTCACCAGGTTTAATGGCATCAACGTGGATTTCCAGCTTATCGGTGCCGTATTCCAGTTCGTAAGTTTCGCTGATGGTTTCGCGCGGCAGTTTGCCCGGTTTACGTACCGGAACAAAACCTACGCCCAGACCCAATGCTACCGGAGCACCAAACAAGAAGCCACGTGCTTCGGTGCCGACAACTTTGGTAATACCCGCATTTTTGTAACGCTCAACCAGCAGGTCGATGCTGAGAGCGTAAGCTTTCGGGTCTTCCAGTAAGCTGGTGACATCACGGAACAGAATGCCGGGTTTTGGGTAGTCCTGAATGCTTTTGATGCTATTTTTGAGATACTCAAGCTGCTGTGCAGTCGCGGTCATAAGTGTATGCCTGCTTGTTACGGTGGTACTCACGGCGCGTTTTAAACGTATCAAAAGTAACTTTTGTTTAACCTTTGACCGCCTGCGCCTGTGCTCGAAAACGCCAGAATGTACTGGCTGTGGGCGATAATTGCAACAGCGATTGTTGTGCTTCAGTGCTTTTCTTGCTTTTCATCAATCACTGGGATTCGCCACATAAAAATCAGCAAACAAGTGAGGATCACCAGCAACAAAATGCGTACCCACGTCATATGCACAAACCACAGTGAAATAGCAAAAGTCACGAGTATCAATAAAATCGCCCGTGGTTTTGCGCCACGCGGCATTGCATGGTATTTCTGCCAGAAGCGTAAATAGCTACCAAACCATGAGCGATACAGCAGCCAGGCGTGAAAACGCGGGGAAGAGCGGGCAAAGCACCAGGCAGCCAACAGGATAAACGGCGTAGTCGGTAATACCGGTAATACCACCCCCAGCGTACCCAACACTACCGCCAGCCAGCCAATGATGATTAAAATGATTCGTTGCATATTGAGTGTTGTCAGCTTACAGAGTGGCTACTTTAGCATAACAATTATCATTTTCATTGAGGTCTTATCGTGAAAACGACCCTGCTGCTGGAAAAACTGGAAGGTCAGCTCGCCACGCTGCGCCAGCGTTGTGTCCCGGTGGCGCAGTTCAGCACGTTAAGCGCCCGTTTCGACAGGCATCTTTTTCAGACTCGCGCGACAACGTTACAGGCTTGTCTCGATGAGGCGGGCGATAACATGGCTGCGCTTCGTCACGCAGTCGAACAGCAGCAGCTGCCGCAAGTAGCCTGGCTGGCAGAACACCTGGTCGCCCAACTGGAAGCGATTGCCCGTGAAGCGGCATCCTGGTCACTGCGCGAGTGGGACAGCGCGCCGCCAAAAATTGCCCGCTGGCAACGAAAAAGGATTCAACATCAGGATTTTGAACGGCGATTACGTGAGATGGTAGCGGAACGTAAAGCCCGTCTGGCACAGGCAACCGATTTAGTAGAGCAGCAAACGCTGCATCGTGAAGTAGAAGCCTACGAAGCGCGTCTGGCGCGGTGTCGCCATGCGCTGGAAAAAATCGAAAACAGGTTAGCGCGTTTAACCCGCTAACAATGGAGAGAGTATGTCACTGGAAAATGCCCCTGACGATGTCAAACTGGCCGTCGATTTAATTGTGCTGCTGGAAGAAAATCAGATCCCAGCCAGTACCGTGCTGCGCGCGCTGGATATTGTAAAACGTGATTATGAAAAGAAATTACAGAACGATGATGAGGCTCAAAGCGAAAAATAAATGGGGCGGCTAAATGCCGCCCCTTTCGTTATTACCCTACCGCAGGCGTCGGATCGTCGCCTTTGTAGTCTCGTTTCACTTCCGTCACTTCATCGCCCTTCTCGTTATGCAGATGCACTTCAAGTTGGTTAAAGGCAATGTTGATGTCGTTTTCACGGCACAACTGATCGATAGTACGGTTCAGTTCATCGACAGTACGGCTACGGTCGCGCAGTTCACGAACGTACAGGCGCAGCTCGTGATCCAGCGTGCTGGCGCCAAACGCAGTAAAGAAGACTTCCGGCATCGGTTCGTGCATCACCCTTGGATGCTCAGTCGCTGCCTGAAGCAGGACTCTGCGTACTTTTTCCAGATCAGAACCGTAAGCCACACCCAGACGGATCACCAGACGAGTGGTGGTGTCGGTTAACGACCAGTTGATCAGACGCTCGGTTACGAACGCTTTGTTCGGGATGATCACTTCTTTGCGATCGAAGTCCGTAATAGTCGTTGCACGAATACGGATCTTACTGACCGTTCCGGAGAAAGTACCGATAGTTACCGTATCGCCAATGCGCACCGGACGTTCGAACAGGATGATCAAACCAGAAACGAAGTTACCGAAGATCTCTTGTAAACCAAAACCCAGACCTACAGATAATGCCGCAGCCAGCCACTGGAGTTTATCCCATGACACACCAAGCGACCCAAACACTGTCATCGCACCAACGGCAATGATGATGTAGTTAAGGATGGTGGTAATGGCGTACGACGCGCCCTGGCGCATGTTCAACCGCGAGAGCACCAGCACTTCCAGCAAACCAGGCAGGTTGCGGATCAGCGCCCAGGCAACCATCGATGCGATAATCGCAAACAACAGACTGCCCATAGTGACGCTTTTCACCACCGCAGCCCCGGCTTCAGTGCCGTTGTAATGCCACAGTGTGATGCTGTCGAGATAGCTGAACACGGTGATCAAATCGGACCAAATCGCCCAGAACATCAAACCAAACAGTGCAAACATCAGCAGCATGGTAATACGCAGCGTCTGCTGGTTAACCTGCTCCAGTGCAATGGTGGGTTCTTCCGGCGGTTCGGCGCCTTCAGCCCCCTCTTTCACCAGATTCTGCCGACGCGCCAGCGCACGGCGCCAGGCGATACGCCGTGCCGCCACGCTTAATCCGCGCAGTACGGTCTGGTACAGCAGGTTCCAGATGATCACCAGATAAACGGTTTCAATCCAACGCCCGGAGAGGCGCAGCGTGGTGTAGAAATAACCCGTGGCGGTCAGCACCATCAGCGCAATCGGGATAATCGACAACACGGTAATGGTGACCAGACGCATGGTGTGCGACTCTTTATCACGCCAGCTTTCGCGGCACATCGGCCACACCAGAAAGGCAATCAGCAGCAGGTTGAAGAAAATCATCGCCTGTCCCAGTACATCATCCATCAGATGCAGTGGGGAGAGTTCTGCCACCACAGACCAGAAATGGATCGGCAGCAACGCGAGGCTGATGCGGACAATTTGCCGACGCCAGTGGCTGGTCTGCTGTTCCGGCATACCAAAGTGACGAACAGCAACGCCATTTTTCTCCAGCACCTTCCAGCACAGACCAAATACCAGCCAAAAAATCGCCAGTTTTTTGCTGAACGACCACAGTAGTTCACTGATGTTGAGCTGCATGGTGAGCAGAATTAAACCGACGGCGAGAATAATCAGACACACCGGCAGCGCGCGGATCAGATCGATAAGGATCGCTTTTGGTGTGTTGAGCTGGCTGTCGTTACGCAGGGAACCTACGGCGGAAGCCAGCTTTTGTTGATACGCTTTCAGCCATCCCAGACGCCAGTGAATTAACCCGGCAATCAGCAGCAGCGGTAAACCTGCGAGGAAAGCGATAAAGACGGCAGGCCAGGCTTTTTCCCAGTTCACCGTAATTTTCATTGACTTGAATTCATCCTGCAGCGTTTGTGGGAACGCTTTAATCCAGTCCCAGTCCATCGGGCGGTTACTGTTCACCCAGAAAATCTGCTGGGTCAGGATGGATTTCAGGTTTTTCGATACGCTCATTAACTGTTGCTGGTTGATTTGCAGGTTAATGGCCATCATGAGTTGGTTGCCCAACTGTTTGTTAAGCTGATCCAGCAATTCGCGACGCATATCAACTACTTGCAACAATGCGTCACGAACTTCATCGTTGACTTCATTCGCATGACCCTCTTCCAGTTTGGCGACATAAGCATCGCTCTGGAAGAGTGCGTCACGCTGCTGGTTCACTTCGAACTGTTCGAGACGCAAATCCGCAATGCGGTTGGTCATATTTTCCAGTTCGTCCGCCGAGGGCAGCGTTTGTTGTTGCTGATAAAGAATACGTGACAGCAGCAGGCTGCCCTTCAGGACAGAAATCTGCTCTTTGATATTGCGTTCCGATTGCAGCGCCCGCTCCAGCCAGTTTTTGACTTTGATGTTTTGCTGCATCAACAAATTGCCGTTTTCAGTGGCGCTAATCAGACGCTGACTTAACTGCTGGTTAATTTCCAGCTCTTGTTTCACCAGCGGATTAGCCTGAATACGCGCAGCTTCGTCCGGCGTTACCGCTTCCTGCGCCGTTTTTTCAGTTAATGTCAGACGCTTGCTGTTCACCGCCTCCTGCAATAGTTGCAGTTCATGTTCCAGACGAGTGCTGTTCGCCGTCACGTAATCGCGTTGCTTTTGCAGGGTATCCTGTAAGACAGTGTTCCCTTCAAGGCTTTTACGTTGCTGGTCAATCTCGGCATTCAACAAAGCCTGCTGCGCCTGCATCAGCACTTTCTGGCTGGGACGTAAGGCTGTCTCACCGACTTCCGTGCCATCCAGGCGGCTGCGAATTTGTTGCAGCTGCTGTGAGGCGGTATACATCGCATTTTGCACGCGTTCAGGCTGCGTCTGTAAAGAAACTAACTGGCTGTTATAAGACGCCAGATCGTTTTGTGCGTTTTGCAAATCGTCCAGCGCCTGAGCAACGCGAGTTTCCAGTTGGCGCAACGAAAGCGTGCTCAGAATTTTGCGCGTTTCGTCGTCGTTGTCCACATCGCTAAGTGCGGTTAACGCTGCGGTCGCCTGGCGCATTTTTTCTGGCGCTTCAGCCACTTTTTGTCGTAACTGAACCGTCTCTTCTTTTACGCGATCGATTTTATCGAGAGTGGCTAATGTGTCTGTCAGATCCTGCTGAACCAGTTTGTCCTGAGCAGAAAGATCTTTTTGTTTATTAAGCGAGTCAAGTTGTGCCTGTAGATCCGCTTTCGTCGGTAGATCACCATTCGATGACGCCCGCGCAAAGGCCGTGTTCTGGCATAACAAGACCAAAACAAAAGCAATAAATGCTGAAAAAACAAAATGCCGTGATCGTTTGTAATACTGGAACATAGTCATGATGAATGAAGGTTTCTGAACCTGAAGAACGACCTGAAATAGTCAAGCGGCTAGAATAGCACGGCGTAGAGAGCCAGAATAGCAACAGCGAAAATGTCCAGGAAAAATCCTGGAGTCTGATTCAGGATTTTTCGTTGCTGGCCGGTGTACGAAGCGTAGGGCAAAGAAGATACATTTCCAGCAATATGGCAACGTAATCGCGGGCTTCTTTTTTGAGGTCAAAAGATTGCGGGGCAAAGAGCCAATTTTCCATTAAGCCGGAAATATAGCCGCGCATAATAATTGCTGCGCGACGCGTCATTAAATCTGCCGGCAACATTTTCGCTTCAATACAATGTCTTAACGTTTGTTCTATACGGTCATAACTTTCCAGACAGAGATTACGTTGTGCCTGTTGAACAACAGCCATTTCCCCGACAAATTCACATTTGTGGAAAATAATCTCCATCAATAATCGACGGCGTTCTTCTGTCACCGTCGATTCAAGAACATGAATTAGTATTTCTCTTAATACTGAGAGTGGATCGTCAGGGAATTTTGCCTGATACTCAAGCTCTAGTTCACCAATATTGGATTCTGACAGCTCCCAGATCTCACTGAACAAATCCGACTTATCTTTAAAATGCCAGTAGATTGCACCACGCGTAACGCCTGCTGCTTTTGCAATCTCTCCCAGTGAGGTGGATGATACCCCCTGCTGTGAGAAAAGACGTAAAGCCACATCGAGGATGTGTTGGCGCGTTTCTTGCGCTTCTTGTTTGGTTTTTCGTGCCATATGTTCGTGAATTTACAGGCGTTAGATTTACATACATTTATGAATGTATGTACCATAGCACGACGATAATATAAACGCAGCAATGGGTTTATCGACTTTTGACCATTGACCAATTTGAAATCGGACACTCGAGGTTTACATATGAACAAAAACAGAGGGTTTACGCCTCTGGCGATCGTTCTGATGCTCTCAGGCAGCTTAGCGCTTACAGGATGTGACGACAAACAGGCCCAACAAGGTGGCCAGCAGATGCCCGCTGTTGGGGTAGTAACAGTCAAAACTGAACCTCTGCAGATCACAACCGAGCTTCCGGGTCGCACCAGTGCCTACCGGATCGCAGAAGTTCGTCCTCAAGTTAGCGGGATTATCCTGAAGCGTAATTTCAAAGAAGGTAGCGACATCGAAGCAGGTGTCTCTCTCTATCAGATTGATCCTGCGACCTATCAGGCGGCGTACGACAGTGCAAAGGGCGATCTGGCTAAAGCGCAGGCAGCAGCCAATATCGCGCAATTGACTGTTAATCGTTACCAGAAGCTGCTGGGTACTCAGTACATCAGTAAGCAAGAGTACGATCAGGCGCTGGCTGATGCGCAACAGGCAAATGCGGCTGTCACTGCGGCGAAAGCGGCTGTTGAAACCGCGCGCATCAATCTGGCTTACACCAAAGTCACCTCTCCGATTACCGGCCGTATTGGTAAATCGAACGTGACGGAAGGCGCATTGGTGCAAAACGGTCAGGCAACTGCACTGGCGACCGTGCAGCAACTGGATCCGATCTACGTTGATGTTACTCAGTCCAGTAACGATTTCCTGCGTCTGAAACAAGAACTCGCCAACGGCACACTGAAGCAAGAGAACGGTAAAGCCAAAGTGTCGCTGATCACCAGTGACGGCATTAAGTTCCCGCAGGAAGGTACGCTGGAGTTCTCTGACGTTACCGTTGATCAGACCACCGGTTCTATCACTTTACGCGCTATCTTCCCGAACCCGGATCACACCCTGCTGCCGGGCATGTTCGTGCGCGCACGTCTGGAAGAAGGGCTTAATCCAACCGCCATTTTAGTTCCGCAACAAGGTGTAACTCGTACACCACGCGGCGAAGCTACCGTACTGGTCGTTGGCGCGGATGACAAAGTGGAAACTCGTCCGATCGTCGCAAGCCAGGCCATTGGCGATAAGTGGCTGGTGACTGAAGGTCTGAAAGCAGGCGAACGAGTAGTAGTAAGTGGGCTGCAGAAAGTGCGTCCTGGTGTCCAGGTGAAAGCACAAGAGATAACCGCTGATAACAACCAGCAAGACGCAAGCGGTGCTCAGCCTGAACAGTCCAAGTCTTAACTTAAACAGGAGCCGTTAAGACATGCCTAATTTCTTTATTGATCGCCCGATTTTTGCATGGGTGATCGCCATCATCATCATGTTGGCAGGGGGGCTGGCGATCCTCAAACTGCCGGTGGCGCAATATCCTACGATTGCACCGCCGGCAGTAACGATCTCCGCTTCCTATCCTGGCGCTGATGCAAAAACAGTGCAGGATACTGTTACACAGGTTATCGAACAAAATATGAACGGTATCGATAACCTGATGTACATGTCCTCCAACAGTGACTCCACGGGTACTGTGCAGATCACCCTGACCTTTGAGTCTGGTACTGATGCGGATATTGCGCAGGTTCAGGTGCAGAACAAACTGCAACTGGCGATGCCATTACTGCCGCAGGAAGTACAGCAGCAAGGGGTGAGCGTTGAGAAATCTTCCAGTAGCTTCCTGATGGTTGTCGGCGTTATCAACACCGATGGCTCCATGACGCAGGAGGATATCTCTGACTATGTAGCGGCGAATATGAAAGATGCCATCAGCCGTACATCAGGCGTCGGTGACGTTCAGCTGTTCGGTTCACAGTATGCAATGCGTATCTGGATGAACCCGAATGAGTTGAACAAATACCAGTTAACGCCGGTTGATGTCATTACCGCTATCAAAGCACAGAACGCCCAGGTCGCGGCCGGTCAGCTCGGTGGTACGCCGCCGGTGAAAGGCCAGCAGCTTAACGCCTCTATTATTGCTCAGACGCGTCTGACCTCCACTGAAGAGTTCGGCAAAATTCTGCTGAAAGTGAATCAGGACGGTTCCCGCGTGCTGCTGCGTGATGTGGCGAAAATTGAGCTGGGTGGTGAGAACTACGACATCATCGCAGAGTTTAACGGACAACCCGCTTCTGGTCTGGGTATCAAACTGGCGACCGGTGCGAACGCGCTGGATACGGCTGCGGCTATCCGTGCTGAACTGGCGAAGATGGAGCCGTTCTTCCCGTCAGGTCTGAAAATCGTTTACCCGTACGACACTACGCCATTCGTGAAAATCTCCATTCACGAAGTGGTTAAAACGCTGGTTGAAGCGATCATCCTCGTGTTCCTGGTAATGTATCTGTTCTTGCAGAACTTCCGCGCGACGTTGATTCCAACCATTGCCGTTCCGGTGGTATTGCTTGGAACCTTTGCGGTCCTTGCAGCCTTTGGCTTCTCGATAAACACGCTAACGATGTTCGGGATGGTGCTCGCTATCGGCCTGTTGGTGGATGACGCCATCGTTGTCGTAGAAAACGTGGAACGTGTGATGGCGGAAGAAGGTTTGCCGCCGAAAGAAGCCACTCGTAAATCGATGGGGCAGATTCAGGGCGCGCTGGTTGGTATCGCGATGGTGCTCTCTGCGGTATTCGTACCGATGGCCTTCTTCGGCGGTTCGACTGGTGCAATCTATCGTCAGTTCTCCATTACCATTGTTTCGGCAATGGCACTGTCAGTACTGGTGGCGTTGATCCTGACTCCGGCGCTTTGTGCGACCATGCTAAAACCTATCGCTAAAGGCGATCACGGTGAAGGCAAAAAAGGCTTCTTTGGCTGGTTTAACCGCATGTTCGAGAAGAGCACGCACCACTACACCGACAGCGTAGGCGGTATTCTGCGCAGTACGGGGCGTTATCTGGTGCTGTATCTGATCATCGTGGTCGGCATGGCCTATCTGTTTGTGCGTCTGCCAAGCTCCTTCTTGCCGGATGAAGACCAGGGCGTATTTATGACCATGGTTCAGTTACCTGCAGGCGCAACGCAGGAACGCACGCAGAAAGTGCTCAACGAAGTGACGAATTACTATCTGACCAAAGAAAAGAACAACGTTGAGTCGGTGTTCGCCGTTAACGGCTTCGGCTTTGCGGGACGTGGTCAGAACACGGGTATTGCGTTCGTTTCGTTGAAGGACTGGGCTGACCGTCCGGGTGATGAGAACAAAGTTGAAGCAATTACCACGCGTGCAACGCGCGCCTTCTCGCAGATTAAAGATGCGATGGTGTTCGCCTTTAACCTGCCTGCGATTGTGGAACTGGGTACGGCAACCGGTTTTGACTTTGAGTTGATTGACCAGGCCGGCCTCGGTCACGAAAAACTGACCCAGGCACGTAACCAGTTGCTGGGCGAAGCAGCGAAACATCCTGATCTGCTGACCAGCGTGCGTCCAAACGGTCTGGAAGACACGCCGCAGTTTAAGATTGATATCGACCAAGAAAAAGCTCAGGCGCTGGGTGTTTCTATCAACGACATTAACACCACTCTGGGTGCGGCATGGGGTGGCAGCTACGTGAACGACTTTATCGACCGTGGTCGTGTGAAGAAAGTTTACGTGATGTCAGAAGCGAAATACCGCATGTTGCCGGAAGATATCGGTAACTGGTATGTCCGCGCTGCTAATGGTCAGATGGTGCCATTCTCGGCGTTCTCCTCTTCCCGTTGGGAATACGGTTCGCCACGTCTGGAACGTTACAACGGTCTGCCATCCATGGAGATCTTAGGTCAGGCGGCACCGGGTAAGAGTACCGGTGAAGCGATGGCGTTGATGGAACAACTGGCGAGCAAACTGCCTACGGGGGTTGGCTACGACTGGACGGGGATGTCCTATCAGGAACGTCTCTCTGGCAACCAGGCGCCTTCGCTGTACGCAATTTCGTTGATTGTGGTGTTCCTGTGTCTGGCGGCGCTGTATGAGAGCTGGTCGATTCCGTTCTCCGTTATGCTGGTTGTTCCGCTGGGGGTTATCGGTGCGTTGCTGGCAGCTACCTTCCGTGGCTTAACCAATGACGTATACTTCCAGGTGGGCCTGCTTACAACCATTGGGTTGTCGGCGAAGAACGCGATACTTATCGTCGAATTCGCCAAAGACTTGATGGATAAAGAAGGTAAAGGTCTGATTGAAGCAACTCTGGACGCGGTGCGTATGCGTTTACGCCCAATCCTGATGACCTCACTGGCGTTTATCCTCGGTGTTATGCCGCTGGTTATCAGCACTGGTGCTGGTTCCGGCGCACAAAACGCAGTAGGGACCGGCGTAATGGGCGGGATGGTGACAGCAACAGTACTGGCAATCTTCTTCGTTCCGGTGTTCTTTGTGGTGGTTCGCCGCCGCTTTAGTCGCAAGAATGAAGATATCGAACATAACCATACTGTCGATCATCATTGATAGATCTCGTAATCACTAAGGCCGCGCAAGCGGCCTTTTTAATACGTATAATCTTAAAATAACAATGTTTACAGCTAAGCTCACAAACGGAAGTTAGTTTTAACGCTACATAAAATTCATAAAAAATGCTTATTGTTAGTTAATTTATATTAAGTGGTAGCAATAGGTATAATAACCCATAGACATCTAGAGGCTATTCTTAATTATTTGCGGCAATCCTTTATTTATTCATATCAATTACATCATAATCAGAGTAATCCTGGGTATTAGTGTGACAAACTCCCGTCTCATTTTATCACCCCCGATGCAAGGATCCTGATTACGTTATGAATAGCATCAAACAAACTGCTTTAGCCTTTACGTGGTTGATGCAGGGTGAAAAAGTAAGCCTTTTCCTCCTCCTCCCACTAATTGTAATTTTTCGTAATAATGCGATGAAAACCTTCATAGAGTGGATTATAGTTAATCTAACAACTGTGAGGGCAAGTCCAGGTCAGTAGGTTTTCCCACCCCGAAAGGTGTCCGTTAGTTCAACCACTAAGAAGGGGACGCGTTATGGATGAATACTCACCAAAAAGACATGATATTGCACAGCTTAAATTTCTCTGCGAAACCCTGTATCATGACTGTCTTGCAAACCTTGAAGAAAGCAATCATGGTTGGGTTAACGACCCTACCTCGGCTATCAATCTGCAGCTAAATGAACTCATTGAGCATATTGCGACCTTCGCACTTAATTACAAAATTAAGTATAATGAAGACAATAAGCTCATTGAGCAGATAGATGAATATCTGGACGACACCTTTATGTTGTTCAGTAGTTATGGTATTAATATGCAGGATCTCCAGAAATGGCGGAAGTCAGGTAACCGACTGTTCCGTTGTTTTGTGAACGCCACTAAAGAGAATCCTGCGAGTTTATCTTGTTCTAATTATTACAACCATGGGTAGAAGTATGTCCGATAAGCCTTTAACGAAAACCGATTATTTGATGCGTTTGCGTCGTTGTCAGACAATTGACACGCTGGAACGTGTTATCGAGAAAAATAAATACGAATTATCAGATAATGAACTGGCGGTATTTTACTCAGCCGCAGATCACCGTCTTGCAGAATTGACCATGAATAAGCTTTACGACAAAATCCCTTCCTCGGTGTGGAAATTTATTCGATAATTAAACAGTATAACCCCTGAACTATAACCATCTGTTTATTAGACATATTTTATTTTTACTATGACGACATGCCGCGTGTGACCTCCGTCACACAGAGGTAACGGGAACGTTCTCATCACTGACATTTCGTATTACTGTGTTGCCCCATTTCCAGCAACCGGGTCGTCAGTAATGAGCACAGAAAAAGAAAAGATGATTGCTGGTGAGTTGTATCGCTCGGCAGATGAGACTTTATCTCGCGATCGCCTGCGCGCTCGTCAGCTTATTCACCAATACAATCATTCCTTGCCGGAAGATCAATCATTACGCCAACAAATCCTCACCGATTTACTCGGTCAGGTTGCGGATGCGTATATTGAGTCCTCCTTTCGCTGCGACTATGGCTATAACATTTTTCTCGGTAAAGGGTTTTACGCGAACTTCGATTGCGTGATGCTTGATGTCTGCCCTATTCGTATAGGCGATAATTGTATGCTGGCGCCTGGCGTCCATATTTATACCGCGACCCATCCTGTCGATCCCGTAGCACGTAATAGCGGTGCTGAACTAGGGAAACCGGTGACTATCGGTAACAACGTCTGGATTGGTGGTCGTGCCATCATTAACCCGGGGGTTACTATTGGCGATAACGTCGTAGTGGCATCAGGAGCCGTCGTCACCAAAGATGTCCCTGATAATGTTGTCGTAGGCGGTAACCCGGCCAGAATCATTAAAAAACTGTAACTACAATTTGCAACTGTTATGCAAAATTGTAGTTAATCTGTTACTTTTCTCATATCATTCCCACGTTAAAATAGGGTGTTCCCTGGAGAGTTGCAGATACCACGAAGGCAAAAGATGACCGAAATACAACGCCTGCTGACCGAAACGATTGAGTCTCTGAATACGCGCGAAAAACGCGACAACAAGCCCCGCTTTAGTATCAGTTTTATCCGCAAACATCCGGGGCTGTTTATTGGCATGTATGTTGCCTTTTTTGCCACGCTGGCAGTGATGTTGCAGTCCGAAACGCTGTCAGGTTCAGTCTGGCTCCTGGTAGTGTTATTCATCCTGCTCAACGGTTTCTTCTTTTTTGATGTCTACCCACGCTACCGCTACGAAGATATCGACGTACTGGATTTTCGCGTTTGCTATAACGGCGAATGGTATAACACGCGCTTTGTCCCTGCTGCGCTGGTTGAAACCATACTGAACTCGCCGCGTGTCGCGAATATCCACAAAGAACAGTTGCAAAAAATGATCGCCCGTAAAGGTGAGCTGTCTTTTTACGATATTTTCACCCTGGCTCGCGCCGAATCAACATCTTAAGTCAGGATTTCACACCAGGCATAAGCTCTGCGCCTGGTCAATTGACAATGATCGTTGCCACCCATCATTTCATGAAATACTGACCTTACCCACTTATCTCCTGCCAGCCTTTTTTCACAATCAGATATACTTTCCCTACACTGTGTTAATAAGGACATGCTGGTGAGAACACGACATCTGGTCGGCCTGATTTCGGGAGTACTGATTCTTTCAGTACTGCTGCCTGTCGGCTTAAGCATCTGGCTGGCCCATCAGCAGGTAGAAACGTCGTTTGTTGAAGAGCTGAATACCTATTCCTCCCGCGTCGCTATTCGGGCCAATAAAGTGGCGACGCAAGGGAAAGATGCACTACAAGAGCTGGAAAGATGGCAAGGCGGAGCCTGTAGTGAAGAGCATCTCATGGAAATGCGCCGGGTTTCATACAGCTATCGCTATATTCAGGAAGTGGTTTATATCGATAACAACGTTCCCCAATGCTCTTCTCTGGAACATGAAAGCCCACCGGATACCTTCCCGGAGCCGGGGAAGATTTCAAAAGATGGTTATCGGGTCTGGTTAACCTCACACAATGACTTAGGTATTACCCGTTACATGGTTGCTATGGGAACCGCACATTATGTAGTGATGATCGACCCCGCTTCCTTTATCGACGTGATTCCTTATAGCTCATGGCAAATTGATGCCGCCATTATTGGCAATGCCCATAATATTGTCATAACCAGCAGCGACGAAATTGCCCGGGGTATTATTACCCAACTGCAAAAAACCCCCGGTGAGCATATCGAAAATAATGGGATCATTTACGATATTCTGCCCTTCCCGGAGATGAATATTTCCATCATCACCTGGGCTTCAACGAAAATGTTGCAAAAAGGCTGGCATCGGCAGGTCTTTATCTGGTTGCCTGTAGGGTTGTTAATTGGCCTGCTGGCAGCAATGTTTGTGTTGCGCATTTTGCGCCGTATCCAGTCTCCGCATCATCGCCTGCAGGATGCCATCGAAAATCGTGATATTTGCGTGCACTACCAGCCGATTGTCTCCTTAGCCAATGGCAAAATTGTCGGAGCTGAAGCACTGGCGCGCTGGCCGCAGACAGACGGTAGTTGGTTGTCGCCAGATAGTTTTATTCCGCTGGCACAGCAAACGGGTCTTTCTGAGCCACTGACGCTGCTGATTATAAGAAACGTGTTTGAAGATATGGGCGACTGGCTGCGACAGCACCCGGAACAACATATTTCCATCAATCTTGAATCCACCGTGCTCGCCTCGGAAAAAATTCCACAACTGCTGCGAGACATGATCAATCACTACCAGGTTAACCCCAAACAGATCGCTCTTGAACTCACTGAACGTGAGTTTGCCGCTCCGAAAACCAGCGCCCCGATAATTTCTCGCTACCGGGAGGCGGGCCATGAAATTTATCTCGATGATTTTGGTACGGGGTATTCAAGTTTAAGTTATTTACAGGATCTGGATGTCGACATTCTGAAGATCGATAAATCTTTCGTTGATGCGCTGGAATATAAAAACGTCACACCGCATATCATCGAAATGGCAAAAACGTTGAAACTGAAAATGGTGGCGGAAGGGATCGAAACGGGTAAACAGGAAGAGTGGCTACGTCAGCATGGCGTGCATTACGGTCAGGGTTGGCTGTACAGCAAAGCGTTGCCAAAAGAAGATTTCATACGCTGGGCAGAATACCATCTGTAAATTTTGGGGGCTGGCGGCACGCCGCACAGCCCGTCACGCTACTCGTCGATGATTGACTCAAACCCACCGTAAATCATCCGTTTGCCATCAAACGGCATTGATTCGCCGAACTCTTTCATTCGTGGGTCAGACATCATTTTTTGATTGGCAGCGTCGCGGACCTCTTTTGAAGGATATTCAATCCAGCTAAACACCACTTCCTCATTCTCTTCCGCTTTCACTGCCATACGAAAATCGGTCACTTTGCCGTCTGGCACATCGCTGGCCCAACATTCAACAATGCGAAGCGCGCCAAACTCTTTAAACAGTGGCGCGGCCTTTGCGGCCATTTCTCGATAGGCATCTTTATTTTCGGCAGGAACAGCAACCACAAAACCATCAACATACTTCATCAGAAATACCTCCGAAGCGTACTGCGCAGCCAGACAATTCTTGCGGCGTCAGTCGTGGTTAAAGTTTAGCCATATTAGGATTTTTTGACGAAACGGCGGGAGCAGAAATGGGTGGGGGCCCTGCCAGCTACATCCCGGCACACGCGTCATCTGCCTTGGCTGCTTCCTTCCGGACCTGACCTGGTAAACAGAGTAGCGTTGCGGGAGAACCAACAGAGCCCCCATTGAGAGCGTTGAGAACCAACGCGCAGGCGCATTATCACTGCTGCCCCTGCTAATTGCAACCCATTGCGTGCCGGATGCTGGTTTCTTGCGCAATGCGGCTTCACTCTGGCGTTTTTCCAGATTATGCTGAAAAATTACCTCAGGAAGAAAAGATGGAAAAAGAAGATTCATTTCCCCAACGCGTCTGGCAAATCGTCGCCGCTATTCCCGAAGGCTACGTCACCACTTACGGCGATGTCGCGAAACTGGCGGGATCACC
This sequence comes from Escherichia sp. MOD1-EC5495, assembly GCF_002965965.1. NCBI lineage: Bacteria > Pseudomonadati > Pseudomonadota > Gammaproteobacteria > Enterobacterales > Enterobacteriaceae > Escherichia > Escherichia sp. MOD1-EC5495. Next base: position 43,000 of record NZ_PTRI01000001.1, on the reverse strand, counting down.
CCGCGCCGCACGCCAGGTCGGTGGAGTATTAAAGCGTCTACCCGAAGGCAGCACCCTCCCCTGGCATCGGGTGGTTAATCGTCACGGCACAATTTCGTTAACCGGCCCGGATTTGCAGCGTCAACGGCAGGCATTACTGGCAGAAGGCGTGATGATATCGGGAAGCGGGCAAATCGACTTACAGCGTTATCGCTGGGATTACTAACCCTCTCCAGGCGGAGAGGGTTAATGGCGTTTAGTATTGCGTAGGGGCCGGAACTGCCGAAGACGGATTCACCTGAGTTGGTGAAGTCGAAGGTACGGTAGTCGTCGCACCACCGCTGGCCTGAACCGGCACGGCGGTTTGCTGAACCGGCACTAATGTCAGGTCAGCTTTGGTTCCGCCCTGATTGATCACCGGTTGAACGGTATCGGTGATAAACACCAGTTTGTCGTTCACGGTAACCGCCGCACTCAACAGGATACGTGCGTTCGGTTGAACGTCTGCCGGGTTAAATGGCAGAACAAAACTGAACGGTGACTGTTTACCTTCGGTACGTACTGCTTTCTGCGCCAGAACTTTAGAAGGCGCATCCGCTAACGACGCGTCAGAAAGTGTCACGGTCAGCACGGCATCAGGCGGCAGTGCGACTTTCTGACGGATCCAGACCGTACCGGAAACATTCGGTTGTTGTATAGCAGGTTGCTGTGTCGCTGCAATAGACGTATTTGCAGCCGGTGCTGGCGTCTGGATATCCGCGCTTTTATCCGCGCAAGCCGCCAACGCAATCGCAACCGCTAAACCACTGGCCATGTGCACGAGTTTCATTCACTTCTCCTTATTATCAATGCACCAGCGGGCTAACTTTCCTCGCCGGAAGAGTGGTTAACAAAATAGTAACGTCAATAAGTGTGGCACATGTCACGTATTAACGCCTGCATTTAGCCCGTAATTCAGACCATTGCACCCATCGGACCAGTACCAAAATTGCGTTATACTCAACTCACTTTGGCTTGCTGCGGCAGCTTTGTTACTGGAGAGTTATATGAGTCAGGCGCTAAAAAATTTACTGACATTGTTAAATCTGGAAAAAATTGAGGAAGGACTCTTTCGCGGCCAGAGTGAAGATTTAGGTTTACGCCAGGTCTTTGGTGGCCAGGTTGTGGGTCAGGCCTTGTATGCTGCAAAAGAAACTGTCCCTGAAGAGCGTCTGGTACATTCGTTTCACAGCTACTTTCTTCGCCCAGGCGATAGTAAAAAGCCGATTATTTATGATGTTGAAACGCTGCGTGACGGTAACAGCTTCAGCGCCCGTCGGGTTGCTGCTATTCAAAACGGTAAACCGATTTTTTATATGACGGCCTCTTTCCAGGCACCAGAGACCGGATTCGAGCACCAAAAAGCAATGCCGCCCGCACCAGCACCTGATGGTCTGCCTTCAGAAACGCAAATCGCCCAATCGCTGGCGCACCTGCTGCCGCCAGTGTTGAAAGATAAATTCATCTGCGATCGTCCGCTGGAAGTCCGTCCGGTGGAATTTCATAACCCGCTGAAAGGTCACGTCGCAGAACCTCATCGTCAGGTATGGATCCGCGCAAATGGTAGCGTGCCAGATGATCTGCGCGTTCATCAGTACTTACTCGGTTACGCTTCTGATCTTAACTTCCTGCCTGTTGCCCTGCAGCCGCACGGCATCGGTTTTCTCGAGCCGGGGATCCAGATTGCCACCATCGACCATTCGATGTGGTTCCATCGTCCGTTTAATCTGAACGAATGGCTGTTGTATAGCGTGGAGAGCACGTCGGCGTCCAGCGCCCGTGGATTTGTGCGCGGCGAGTTTTATACCCAGGACGGCGTGCTGGTTGCCTCGACCGTTCAGGAAGGGGTAATGCGTAATCACAATTAAAAAAACAGCCGGAGGTGAAAACCGTCCGGCTATTTTTTGCAGTGCTTGTTACGCGTTATAAGCATTTTCGCCGTGACTGTTAACGTCCAGTCCTTCGCGCTCCTGCTCTTCTGGTACACGCAGGCCAACTGTCAAATCCGCCAGTTTGTAGCCGATAAACGCCACCACACCAGACCAGACAATCGTAATGGCGATGCTTTCCAGCTGTATCAGCAGCTGATGCCCCATCGTCACACCTTCGGCGAAGCCCACACCACCCAGCGAACTGGCGGCAAAAATCCCGGTCATGATACAGCCGACGATGCCACAAACGCCGTGTACCCCAAAGACATCGCAAGGATCATCGACCCGCAGCAGGCGTTTGAGCATGGTAACGCCCCACAAGCCCGCCAGACCGGCTACCACGCCGATAATCAACGCGCCGCCAACACCAATGTAGCCACAGGCAGGCGTCACGCCGACCAGACCGGCAATCGCGCCAGAACACGCTCCCAGCAGAGAAGGCTTACCACGCAGCGCCCATTCACCGAAGATCCAGCCAAGAATTGCCGCCGCCGTTGCGACCACCGTATTCACAAATGCCAGTGCCGCGATTTCATTCGCCGTGCCCGCTGACCCGGCGTTAAAGCCAAACCAACCGATATAGAGAATGGCAGTCCCGGTGAAGACCATCGGCAGGTTGTGCGGTTTAAACGCCTCTTTACCGAAGCCCACGCGTTTTCCTATCAGATACGCGCCCACCAGACCGGCGATTGCGGCGTTAATGTGCACCACCGTGCCACCCGCGAAATCCAGCGCACCGTGAGAAGCCAGCAAACCACCGCCCCACACCATATGCGCAATCGGAATGTAAGAGAGCGTCAGCCATACCACCACGAAAATCAACACAGCTGAGAAGCGGATTCGTTCCGCCAGCGCCCCAACAATCAAGCCTACGGTAATGCAGGCAAACGATCCCTGAAACGCTACGTGGATATACTGATAAATGCTGCCCATCACCGCCGTCAGTTCGATGTTTTTCAGCATCAGCCAGTTAATGTTGCCGAAGAAGTTGTTGCCCTCACCAAACGCCAGCGAGTAACCGTAAACCACCCAGAGAATACAGACCAGTGCAAACGTCACCGTCACCTGCGTCAGCATCGACAGCACGTTTTTGCCGCGAATCAACCCACCGTAAAACAGGGCAATCCCCGGAATAGTCATAAACAGCACCAGCGCAGTACAAATCATCATAAACGCATTGTCGGCTTTATCGGCCACCGCAGGTGCAGCCATTACCAGTCCCGGCAGCATCGCCAGTGAAGCAAGCCCAGTTTTTATCGTCGCTATCTTCATTTTTCGTTCCTGTTGCTGTGTGCCAGAGATTACAGCGCCGCTTCGTCGGCTTCGCCGGTACGAATACGAATGACGCGTTGCAATTCAGCGACGAAGATTTTGCCGTCGCCAATTTTTCCGGTGTAAGCCGCCTTGCTGACGATATCGATTACTTCATCGAGTTGGTCATCAGCAATCGCCACATCAATTTTTACTTTTGGCAGGAAATTGACGCTGTATTCCGCCCCCCGGTACAGCTCGGCATGTCCTTTCTGACGCCCGAAACCTTTCACTTCGGTGACGGTCAGGCCCTGAATACCAATGGAAGATAACGCTTCACGAACATCTTCCAGCTTGAATGGTTTGATTATCACGGTCACCAGCTTCATAGATCCCCTCCGGTCAGAATTCGGTAATGGTTCTGCTACACGAAGAAGGTATTGCAAGCGGTATGCCAGAAATGAAAAACGAGAAAGAGAGCAGGAAGTTAAGAAGATTGAAAATGAAAACGCACTATGACGGTGCACAGTGCGTTACATTTTTGCACCAACGATGAAATATTGCGCTATTCAGGCGCTCAATGATTCCTCTTCACGCACGCTGGCTGCCAGCTCTTCGCCCGCAAGTTGCAGTTGATACATCTGCCAGTAGCGTCCCTGGGCCGCCAGCAGCTGCTGGTGAGTGCCCTGCTCCACTGCTTGCCCACGATGAAGCACCAGAATGGTGTCGGCATCGACAATGGTCGATAAGCGGTGAGCAATCACCACCAGCGTGGTATGTTCACGCACCGCCGCCAGTGCGTGCTGGATCGCCTGTTCAGTACCGGAATCGATACTGGCGGTTGCCTCATCAAGGATCAGGATTTGCGGCGTCTCCACCAGCACGCGCGCCAGCGCCAGCAGTTGCTTCTGCCCGACGGAAAGATTATTCCCCTGCTCGCCCAGCGGCGTATAAATACCGTCGCTCATGCTGCGCGCCAGATCCGCCAGTTGCACGGTTTCCAGTGCCTGCCAGACGCGCGCTTCGGAGATATCGCGCCCCAGCGTCACGTTGGCGAGGAAAGTATCCGCCAGCACCACCGGATCTTGCTGCACCATCGCCACACCCTGGCGTAATGCGCTGTGACTTAGCGAATTTAATGGACGACCGTCGAGACGAATCTCACCTTCCGTTAGCGGGTAATAGCCCATCAATAAACTGGCGAGGGTACTTTTACCGCTGCCGGTATGCCCCACCAGCGCCACAAAGTTACGCGAAGGCACAGAGAGATTAATGTTCTTCAGTACCAGATTGTCATCGCGATAAGCAAATGACACGTTATCGACTTCGATGGTGCCACTCTGTAACGGGCGATCATCATTGCCATATTGCTGACGCGGCCCATCCATCAGTTCGAACACGCGTTCACCCGCCACCACAGCCTGTTGCAGCATCGCCTGTTGCGTGGTCAGTTCGATTAAGGGTTCGTTAAGCCGCCCAAGATAGCTGATAAACGCATACAGCACGCCCACTTCAATGGTGCCGCTGGCGGAGAAGCCAAACAGCATTAACAAGCCACAAAGAATGAGCGATGAAAACAGACTCAGCAGCGGACGCAGCAGAAAACCGTCGAGGCGCAGGGTTTGCATCCTCGCCATATAGTGTGAACGACTGGCCTCCCCCATACGTTCGCCAAATCGCGCCTGCTGACGGAACTGCTGGATAACGCTCATGCCATTGATGATTTCGTTAAAGCCGTCGTTGATATCCGCCAGATAGGCGCGCACACGGCGGACAATCGGCGTACTGTAACGCTGGTATATCACCATCACCACCAGCACCACCGGGAAAATCATTATCGCCACCAGTGCCATTCTCCAGTCGAGGCTGAACATCGCCACCAGCATCGCACCCACCAGTGCGGCGCTGCGCAGGACAGTTGCCACTACGGTAACGTAGAGGTCGCGGATCACTTCAGTGTCATTAGTGACGCGGGAAATCACCTGACCGACCGGCTGGGTATCAAACTCGCTTAATGGCTGGCGTAGCGCAGCATCCATCACATCCGTTCGCAACTGTTGTACCACGCCAACCGCCGCCCGATTAAACAACAGCGACTGTGCGTAGTGCAGTCCAGCGGCAAACAGTTGCAGCCCAACATACGCCGCCGCCAGACCGGCAACCACTTTCAACGGCAGATTATTTTTTGCCACCATATTATCGATGAAATAGCTGATGAGTAGCGGTCCACTGACTTCTGCCGCCGCCGCAATCCACATCATCAGAACCGCAATCCCCAGAGGTTTACGCCACGGCGAACCATACGCTAACAGGCGCTTGAGAGTCGGCCACAGTTGGCTAAAACTACGCATCGGCGGCCTCCTCGCGAATTTCCGGAGCGTCGTCGAGCGCCGCCTCCAGTTGTTGATAGCGATACATATCGCGATACCAGCCGCTTTGTTGCGCCAGCGCATCATGATTGCCACGCTGGGCGATGTGTCCGTGCTGCATCACAATAATCTCACTGGCCTCCGTCAGCGCAGAAAGGCGATGGGCACTGATGATTACTGTTCTTCCCTGCCCCCACTGGCGCAGGTTATGCAGGATCTGATGCTCTGTGCGTCCGTCCACCGCCGAAAGCGCATCATCAAGGATAAGGATTTCTGCGTTGACTAATAACGCACGAGCAATGGATATGCGCTGCTTTTGTCCACCGGAAAGCATCACGCCGCGCTCGCCCACTTCTGTGTCGTAACCTTGCGGTAGACGCAAAATATCGTCATGTACGCTGGCTAACCGCGCTACGTGTTCAATCTCTTGCTGGGTGGCATTCGGGCAACCCAGCGCGATGTTGTTCGCCACGGTGTCGGAAAAAAGGAATGGCGTCTGGCTGACCACCGCCAGGCGGCTACGCCAGCTATCGAGTTGTAACTTCGTCAGAGGAATATCATGAAAGCGGATATCCCCCTCGCTGACGTCGAAATGACGCTGAATGAGTGACAGCAGAGTACTTTTGCCAGAACCGGTCGGTCCGCAAATACCCAGCATCTGACCGGGTTTGAGTGCGAAACTGACATTCTCCAGCGCAGGATGATCAGTTTGTGGATAAGTAAACTGGCGAATATTTACATCCAGTTCGCCACGCCCTTGCGGCACTGGTTCGCTACCATCATTCACCACCGGCGCTTCAGCCAGCATCGTCCGAATACGGCTATATGCCGCGCTGCCGCGTTCCACAATGTTAAACATCCAGGCCAGCGCCAGCATCGGCCAAATCATTAACCCCAGATACATCATAAAACTGGTGAGCTGCCCCAGCGTTAAGCTGCCCTGCACCACCATCCAGCTTCCCCCGCCAATCGCCAGCAAATTCGCCATGCCAATCGCGATATAGATAGTCGGATCAAAACGGGCATCAATACGCGCCACACGCATGTTTTTCTTGCCAGTGTCTTCAGCATCTGCGGCAAATAGCGCCGACTGGCGATCTTCCAGACCAAAGGCTTTGATCATGCGGATACTGGTGAGGCTCTCTTGGGTGCGATCGTTGAGACTGGAAAATGCCGCCTGCGCCAGCTTAAAGCGTTCATGCAAGGCATCGCCGTTGCGCTTAATCATGATTGCCATCACTGGCATCGGTAATAGTGCGAATAAGGTCAACTGCCAGCTAATTTGCGTTGACATCATAATCAACACTGCGCAGCCCATCACCAGTGAATCCACCAGCGTCAGCACCCCTTCCCCGGCAGCAAACACGACCCGATCGACGTCATTGGTCGCACGAGCCATGAGGTCGCCCGTACGATGACGCAGGTAAAACTCTGGATGCTGGCGGCTTAGCTGGTGGTAATAATCTTCACGCAGTTCAACAGCCAGTTGATAAGACGCGCCAAACAGCAGTACGCGCCAGACGTAACGCAGGAGATAAACCACGACTGCAATCAGCACCATGGTGGCGATCCACATCAGGATCTGCCCGGTAGTAAAGTGTTGTTCCGTCACTCCATCGACAACAATACCGACCACTTTCGGCGGAACCAGTTGCAGTATCGCGATAATGACAAGCAAGGCCACAGCCCCGAGATAGCGACGCCATTCCCGACGGAAATACCAGCTTAGTTGAGCAAATAATCGCACGCGTTGTGTCCTGACCTGATTCTGGATATTTATTCGATGGGTAAAGAAGTGGTGTATTTAATCTGTTCCATCGCGAAGCTGGAAGTAACGTCCGACAGCCCTGGAACGCTGTTGACCAGACGCTTATAAAACTCGTCATAGCGTTTCATATCGGCAACCTGAACACGCATCAGATAATCATATTCACCGGCCATGCGCCAGAACCCCAGAACTTCTGGCATTTCCGTTACCACCGTGACAAATCGGCAATACCATTCGCTGCTGTGATGTTGCGTTTTAATCAGCACAAAAGCAGTCAGCCCAAGGCCAATTTTTTCCGGATCCAGCAGGGCGACTTTGCCGATAAGGATACCGTCATCCTCCAGCCGTTTCAGACGCTTCCAACAAGGCGTGGTTGTCAGATTAACGGCTTCTGCCAGTGCCTGCAAAGAGAGGGTGCAATCCTGCTGTAGCAAGGCCAGCAGCTTACGGTCAATTTTATCTAACATAGCCAATCCACAGAGAATTATTTTCTCTTTTAATTCTATTTTAAAGGCGAAATACCGACAATTTATTCTGTGCGGTTTAAACGACACTGCACAAAATGACAAATTCAAAGTAAAAAAAACCGGGCTATTGCCCGGCGCTGGAAGAGATCTCGTTATTCGGGGGAATAAGGTAGATGTGGATTGTCCAGCCAGTGCGTCAAATAGTGAGAGACCGCCTGATTTCGGCAATGTCCAATCACTGGTAAATGAGGGAGTTCCGCGCGCAGTTGCGGCATCGCATTGCCCATAATAAATCCGCTACCGACGCTGCCTAACATTTCGCGATCGTTCATCGCATCACCAAAGGCCATACAGTCGCGCAGTGAAAAACCTAAATGTTGGGTCAGCACCGCCAACGCCGCGCCTTTATTACACCCCACCGGCAGCACTTCCAGGCAATTAATTGCCGAAAAACACAAATGTGCGCGCTCGCCTAATGCTTCGTTTAGTTGGGTATGCAAGCGCATAAGATCGTCGTGATCGCCACAGAAACAGATCTTGGTGACGCTGTCGAGCGGCATTTTTTTGACATCGATAATCTGATAACGGAAACCGCTATACACAAATGCCTGCAACAATGCTGGGATCTCTTGCCCGGTAAACCAGCCATTGTCATTGAAGATATGCATACTGGCCTGGGTATCCCATTTCTGGTAGAGCACTAATTCCGCCACGTCCGCAGGCAAATCATCACGATGTAAAAGTTCGCCTCCCAGAGAGTGCACGCGCGTACCGTTGCCGGTAATTAAATACGCATCCAGCGATAGCACCCCGATAATATGCTGCATCTCCAGCGCATGGCGACCTGTAGCAAAAGTGAGGGTAATATCACGTTCACGCAGACGCGCCAGAGTCGAGAGGGTTTTCTCACCTAAATGGTGATCAGGCATCAATAAAGTGCCGTCCATATCAAATGCTGCCAGACGAGCCATTTCTTTCTCCACTCTGTGACACGGTTAATGGTGATTGAGTATCACCTGATATATACGGAAGTAATAGTGAATAGTTAAATAATATTGTTCCGGGTTTATATGCGACTGCTTAACCGTCTTAACCAGTATCAACGTCTGTGGCAACCTTCTGCCGGAGAGCCGCAATCCGTCACCGTCAGCGAACTGGCCGAACGCTGTTTTTGCAGCGAACGCCATGTGCGCACACTATTACGTCAGGCTCAGGAGTCGGGATGGCTGGAGTGGCAGGCGCAGTCAGGACGCGGAAAGCGCGGACAACTACGCTTTCTGGTCACGCCAGAATCGCTACGCAATGCGATGATGGAACAGGCACTGGAAACCGGAAAGCAGCAAGATGTGCTGGAGCTGGCGCAACTGGCCCCAGGAGAGCTGCGCACCCTGTTACAACCGTTTATGGGCGGGCAATGGCAAAACGATACGCCGACGTTGCGTATTCCCTATTATCGCCCGCTCGAACCGCTACAACCGGGCTTTTTACCCGGTCGTGCCGAGCAGCATCTCGCCGGGCAGATATTTTCCGGCCTGACCCGCTTCGATAATAATACCCAGCGCCCGATTGGCGATTTAGCGCATCACTGGGAAACCTCTGCTGACGGGTTACGCTGGGACTTTTATCTTCGTTCAACCCTACACTGGCATAACGGCGATGCAGTAAAAGCCTCACACTTACACCAGCGATTATTGATGCTGTTACAACTGCCAGCACTGGATCAATTATTTATTAGCGTGAAGCGTATTGAGGTCACCCATCCGCAGTGTCTGACCTTCTTTTTACATCGCCCCGATTACTGGCTTGCTCACCGGCTGGCGAGCTATTGCAGCCATCTGGCGCATCCGCAATTCCCACTGATCGGCACGGGTCCTTTTCGCTTAACAAAATTCACAGCGGAACTGGTGCGACTCGAAAGCCATGATTATTACCATTTACGTCATCCGCTGCTTAAAGCGGTTGAGTACTGGATAACCCCACCACTTTTTGAAAAAGATTTGGGAACCAGTTGTCAGCATCCAGTACAAATAACCATCGGTAAACCTGAAGAGTTGCCACGGGTCAGCCAGGTCAGTAGCGGCATCAGTTTAGGTTTTTGCTATTTAACGTTGCGCAAAAGTCCCCGACTGTCCCTCTGGCAGGCGCGAAAAGTGATCTCCATTATCCATCAATCCGGTTTACTACAAACGTTAGAAGTCGGAGAAAATCTGATCACTGCCAGTAATGCATTGCTGCCTGGCTGGGCTATTCCACAATGGGATGTACCGGATGAGGTCAAACTACCAGAAACATTAACGCTGGCTTATCACCTGCCAGTGGAACTTCATGCAATGGCAGAACAATTACGAACGACGCTGGCAGCAGAAGGTTGCGAATTAACGACTGTTTTTCATAACGCGAAAAACTGGGACGACACTACCCCACTGGCACAGGCAGATTTGATGATGGGCGACAGGTTAATTGGCGAAGCGCCGGAATATACCCTGGAGCAATGGCTGCGTTGCGATCCACTCTGGTCATATGTTTTCGACGCTCCAGCATATGCACATCTGCAATCGACACTGGATACCGTGCAGTTGATGGCTGATGAAGAAAAGCGGAATAACGCGCTGAAAACCGTGTTTAGCCAGTTAATGGTAGAAGCAACGCTGACGCCGCTGTTCAATTATCACTATCGCATTAGCGCCCCGCCTGGAGTAAATGGTGTGCGACTGACACCGTGCGGCTGGTTTGAATTTACCGAAGCCTGGCTTCCCGCGCCGTCGCAATGAAGCACTGGTCGGGGTTAACCGCAGGCGTTACCATAACGTTTTTATCGATTTAGCAGGATTATCTATGAAACGTGCCGTCGTTGTGTTTAGTGGAGGTCAGGATTCAACCACCTGTCTGGTACAGGCATTGCAGCAATATGATGAAGTCCATTGCGTGACGTTCGATTACGGTCAGCGCCATCGCGCAGAGATTGACGTGGCACGCGAACTGGCATTGAAACTGGGTGCACGCGCGCATAAGGTGCTGGATGTGACGCTACTCAACGAGCTGGCGGTCAGCAGCCTGACGCGTGACAGCATTCCGGTGCCTGATTATGAACCTGAAGCCGATGGTATCCCGAATACGTTTGTCCCTGGGCGTAATATTTTGTTCCTGACGCTGGCGGCGATATATGCGTATCAGGTTAAAGCAGAAGCAGTGATCACCGGCGTCTGCGAAACGGATTTCTCCGGCTACCCGGATTGTCGTGATGAGTTTGTGAAAGCACTGAACCATGCCGTCAGTCTGGGTATGGCGAAAGATATTCGTTTTGAAACGCCGCTAATGTGGATTGATAAAGCGGAAACCTGGGCGCTGGCGGATTATTACGGCAAGCTGGATTTAGTACGTAACGAAACGCTAACCTGCTATAACGGCATTAAAGGCGACGGTTGCGGTCATTGTGCAGCGTGTAATTTACGCGCCAACGGTTTGAATCATTATCTGGCTGATAAGCCGGCGGTGATGGCAGCGATGAAGCAGAAAACCGGATTGCAGTAATTATTCGGGGTCTCGCCGGATGCGGCTTGAGCATCCGGCACAACAAAATTTTTACTGAACCATCTGCTCCAGTTTTTCGCGCAGTTCCCCTTCCAGAGCTAATGCTTTCTGCGTTTTGAGATCGATACAAACAAACGTGATAAGCGCATCTGCTACCACCTGCCCTTCCGGCTCAAGAGTAATGACCTGACTTAAGATTCCGCTTTTACCGTTTAATTGCTGCAACTGACTGGTAATGGTTAACAGGTCGCTTAATACCGCCGGGCGACGATAGTTAATATTGATATTGACCACGACGAAAGCGATGTTATGGGCGGTCATCCACTGAAAGCTGTCGCTATTTTCCAGCCCATCCCAGCGGGCTTCTTCGAGAAACTCAAGGTAGCGGGCGTTGTTAACGTGCTGGTAGACGTCGAGATGATATCCACGAACTTTGATTTGTGTTTGCATAGCGCAATAACCTTACGTTGTTGTTATAAGAACTGTTATAAGTACAGAGGTCATAACTGGTATGACCTCTTCAGTCTGGCAAAAAATTGCCACTATGCAAATTAATTACAGGGTTAATACCGCCAGATTACGTTCCACCAGCGAATTGCCCATTCCCGGCACCTGTTTTAGATCCTCCACCGTTTTAAACGGGCCGTACTCTTCGCGATAACTGACAATTGCCTGCGCTTTCTTCAGGCCAACGCCATTCATCGCGCGGGCTAACTCTTCCGCGCTGGCATTATTAATGCTGACCCTGGTGCCTTCTTCGTCACTGGCTTTTGCCGGTACTGCCGCTTTGCTTTGTGCTGCAGGGGCTTCCGCTGCCGGTTTCGCCGCAGGAGCTGCTGCCAGCGCACTATGAGACATTCCGGCACAGGCCAGGGACAGGGTAATGAACAATGCTTTAATTCCGTGTTTCATACTGTTTTCTCCTTGTTTGTTAACAGTGGAATCACCTTAACGGCAGTGAAAACAGTAAACAAATGGCAATGTTCAGAAATGGAAAAGGCCGCGAAAGCGACCTTTTCTTGTTACAGCTGCAAAGCATTTTTTTGCGAGGCGGCTTCAGGATTATTGCTGTTCCAGCGCATCGCCAATTTTGATTTTCGCCTCTTTACGCAGGTTACTCATCAGAGCTTCAAAGACGATTTGTGCGTTGTTCTGGGTGATACCCTGCACCATCGCTTTTTTCTGATCTTCCGGCATAGAACCTTGTTTCACTTCGTCCAGCGCCAGCAGAACGACATTGCCTTGCATATCGATCGCCATACCGTAGCTCGGTTTGTCTTTCGCTGGCAGTGGCAGTGCAAACGCGGCCTGGCTAATCGGGTCACGGCCGGAACGGCTTAAGGTTTTCGGCTCGCCAAATTTCAGACCAGCTGCCTGCATAGCTTCCGCACCTTTGCCCGCTTTCAAATCAACCAGCAGTTTTTCAGCATCCACTTTCGCCTGTTGCTCAGCTTTGTTGTGCTGAACCAGTGCCTTAACTTGTTCCTGAACATCTGCCAGCGGTTTCACTGCTTCCGGTTTGTGCTCGCTGATGCGCAGTACGAATGCGCGATCGCCGTCTACAGTGATGATGTCAGAGTTGATGCCCGGCGCGCCGTTTTCACCTACCAGACCGCCGTTAAAGATAGCGTCTGCCACCGGCTTGAAGTTTAACTCTTCCGGCAGGTTATCTTTGCTGAACCAGCCAGTCTGAGTGGCTTTAACGCCCGCAGCCTGCTCTGCACCAGCCAGAGATTCGGTGTCGTTGCTTGCCGCATCGCTCACTTTCTGCTGCAGCGCGTAGTACGCATCGAGGGCTTTTTCGTGTTTCACTTTCGCCGCAATGTCGTCACGTACTTCGTCTAACGATTTCACTTTCGCTGGCTGAATGTCGTCCAGACGTACAATCAGGAAACCGACCGAAGATTTGATGACACCAGACAGTTGGCCTTTTTCTTTCAGACCGGCATTTTTCAGTTCGTCCGGGATAGTGGCATCTTCTAACCACCCCATATCGCCGCCGTTACGGGCAGAGATAATATCGGCAGATTTTTCTTTTGCTAACGCAGCAAAATCACCGCCTTTATTCAGCTCCTCAAGTACTGCTTTCGCTTCATCTTCAGTTTTAGTCTGGATGATGCTGTAGCGGGTACGCTGTGGCTGGGTGAATTGATCCTGATGCTGATCGTAGTAGCTCTGGATATCCGCATCGCTAACCGGTTGCTGCATCGTGGCGGCATCCAGCTTGATGTAGCTCACGCGGAACTGTTCCGGAGTCATGAAATTGTTTTTGTTTTGCTCGTAGTAGCTGGTGATTTCTGGTTCGGTCACAGCTTGTTTAGCTGCCAGCGCGTTAACGTCGATAGTCGCTTCATGCACTACACGTTGTTGAGCTACCAGTGCCGCCAGTTCGTCGGTTTCACCTTTCAACATAAAGTCGGTGCCGGCAACGCCAGCAATCAGCTGTTGGGTGGTGAGCTGGTTACGCAGCGCCTGCGCGTATTGATCGGCACTCATTCCCATTCGGTTAAGGATATCGTTGTAGCGGCTGTTATCGAACTTGCCGTCAACCTGGAAAGCCGGAGTTGCGAAAATCGCCTGTTTAACCTGCTCATCGCTGATACCCAGTTTTAGTTCACGAGCGTACTGATCCAGCAGCGCCTCGTCGATCAGACGATTCAGCACCTGTTGACGCAGGGTTTTCATATAGCCTTCGTTCGCCGCCAGCTCAGAGTATTGATCGCCCAACTGTTGCTGCATACGATTACGCTCGCTGTTGAAGGCGTTCTCGAACTGCCCACGGCTGATTTCCTGGTCATTCACTTTTGCGGCGTAGTTATTGCCTGCGCCAATCAGGTAACCACTCACGCCGGTCAATATGAACGACACGATAATGATACCGAAAATAATCTTGAGCACGAGACTGTTTGCAGCCGTGCGTAAGCTGTCCATCATGGTGTAACAACACTCCGCTGTAGATGACTGTGTACCTCACGCAACATATCGCTGCGCGCAAAGGCCTATTGTGACAAGAAACGGGGGCAATTGTCAGCCCACAATGCGCAGAAAGTCACGGAATACAAATAAAAAAGGCACATCAGTAGATGCGCCCTTGAACTTCGTCACATCCCCAATGGGGACAACACTTAGTTTACCGCGTCTTTCAGTGCTTTACCTGCACGGAAGCTCGGTACTTTAGCTGCAGCGATAGTGATCTCTTTACCGGTCTGCGGGTTGCGACCAGTACGGGCGGCACGCTCTTTAACGGCAAAAGTACCAAAACCTACCAGTGCTACATCATCCCCTTCTTTCAGGGATTCAGTTACGGAAGCAATAATAGCATCTAACGCACGGCCAGCCGCAGCTTTAGAGATATCAGCCCCTGCAGCAATCTTGTCAATCAATTGAGATTTATTCACTCTTCTCTTCCTCTTTATAATTTATCTCGCACTTGAATCCTTCAAGGTGCGAACACGCAGCAGTTATATCAGGCCAGCCATCCCCTTACAACACCCCTTAATAAGGGCAAGCCTAATCCGCCCTCTAACTTAACGAGACAAAAAAAGGCTGGCAAGTCCGAATTGGCCCGCCAGCCCTTTTTTTATTAGTGCAATTTGCGCAAGGTCACTATTTTGCAGTCACAACCTGCATACCAGACGGTTCATTTTGCAGCGCCAGAGTCAGAACTTCCTCAATACGCTTCACAGGATGAATGTCCAGATCGGCAATCACGTTGTCCGGAATCTCTTCCAGATCGCGTTTATTTTCGAACGGAATTAACACTGTTTTAATCCCGCCGCGATGCGCAGCCAGCAGTTTTTCTTTCAAACCACCGATTGGCAACACCTGACCACGCAGAGTAATCTCGCCAGTCATCGCCACATCGGCGCGAACCGGGTTACCGGTCAGGCAAGAAACCAGCGCAGTGCACATGGCAATACCGGCACTCGGACCATCTTTTGGCGTCGCACCTTCCGGTACGTGAACGTGGATGTCGCGTTTTTCGTAAAAATCAGGGTTGATCCCCAGTTTTTCCGCACGCGCACGAACCACCGTTAACGCCGCCTGAATGGACTCCTGCATTACTTCACCAAGCGATCCGGTATAGGTCAGTTTACCTTTGCCCGGGACGCACGCGGTTTCAATGGTCAACAAGTCGCCGCCCACTTCCGTCCACGCCAGACCCGTTACCTGACCGACACGGTTTTCGTTATCTGCGCGACCATAGTCGAAACGCTGAACACCGAGGTAGTCATGCAGGTTATCGCCGTTAATTTCGATATGTTTTAGAGACTTATCGAGCAGTAACTGCTTAACCGCTTTACGGCACAGTTTGGAGATTTCACGCTCCAGACCACGCACGCCCGCCTCACGGGTGTAGTAACGAATAATGCCGATAATGGCGCTATCGTCGACGGTCAGCTCACCTTTTTTCAGTGCATTACGTTCAATCTGCTTCGGCAGCAGGTGACGTTTGGCGATGTTCAGTTTTTCATCTTCGGTATAACCGGAGAGGCGAATCACTTCCATACGATCCAGCAGCGGTGCCGGAATGTTCATGGAATTCGACGTCGCGACAAACATCACGTCGCTAAGGTCGTAATCCACTTCCAGGTAGTGGTCGCTGAACGCGACGTTCTGCTCTGGATCCAGCACTTCAAGCAGTGCGGAGGCCGGATCGCCACGCATGTCAGAAGACATTTTGTCGATCTCATCGAGCAGGAACAGCGGGTTTTTAACGCCCACTTTCGCCATTTTCTGGATCAATTTACCCGGCATAGAACCGATGTAAGTACGGCGGTGACCACGGATTTCCGCTTCATCACGCACGCCGCCCAGCGCCATACGGACATATTTACGTCCGGTAGCTTTGGCGATGGACTGCCCCAGAGAAGTTTTACCTACCCCTGGCGGCCCAACCAGGCAAAGGATCGGCCCCTTGATTTTGTTTACACGGCTTTGAACCGCAAGATACTCAAGGATGCGATCTTTCACGCGCTCCAGACCATAATGGTCGGTATCAAGGATTTCCTGCGCCTGACGCAGGTCTTTTTTGACCTTGCTACGCGCATTCCACGGCACCTGCACCATCCAGTCGATATAGCCACGCACCACGGTCGCTTCTGCCGACATCGGAGACATCATTTTCAGCTTCTGCAGTTCTGCTTCCGCTTTCTCTTTTGCCTCTTTCGGCATTTTCGCCGCGTCGATTTTGCGCTTCAGGGCTTCGTTTTCGTCCGGCGCATCGTCCATTTCACCGAGTTCTTTCTGAATAGCTTTCATTTGCTCGTTCAGATAGTACTCACGCTGGGATTTCTCCATCTGCTTTTTAACGCGGTTGCGAATGCGTTTCTCAACCTGCAGCAGATCGATTTCCGATTCCATCATCGCCATCAGATATTCCAGACGTTCGTTAACGTCGGACATCTCAAGAACGGACTGTTTGTCAGCCAGTTTCAGCGGCATATGCGCGGCAATGGTATCCGCCAGGCGCGCCGGATCGTCAATGCTGTTCAGCGACGTCAGCACTTCTGGTGGGATTTTTTTGTTCAGCTTGATGTAGCCTTCGAACTGGCTGATTGCGGTACGCACCAGCACTTCCTGTTCCCGCTCATCAATGGTCGGCGACTCCAGATACTCCGCCTTCGCAGAAAAATGTTCGCCATTGTCAGAGAGCGCAGAAATACGCGCGCGCTGTAACCCCTCGACCAGCACTTTGACGGTGCCGTCAGGCAGTTTCAGCATCTGCAATATAGAGGCCACGGTCCCGACGGTGAAAAGATCGTTTACACCCGGCTCATCCGTTGAGGCTTCTTTCTGCGCGACCAGCATAATTTTTTTATCATGGTCCATCGCCGCTTCCAGACAACGGATAGATTTTTCCCGCCCGACAAATAAGGGGATGACCATGTGCGGATAAACCACCACATCGCGCAGCGGCAATACGGGGATTTCAATGCGTTCAGAACGCTCAGGATTCATAGAGCTCTCTCTTAGTTTAATTTCCGCCAGGTAATCAGATGACACGACTGTGCTTCACGCCATCTATTAACATGTACGTCAGTATATGGGGATGTTTCCCCCACATTCAACGTCGAGAATAGAGGAAAAATTAAAGGGGAGATAAAATCCCCCCTTTTTGGTTAACTAATTGTATGGGAATGGTTAATTATTCACCAGATGCCTGCTGAGCTTCCGGCTTGCCATAAATCAGCAACGGTTTGCTTTGGCCATCAATTACCGACTCGTCGATAACGACTTTTTCGACATCTTCCATGGACGGCAGATCGTACATGGTATCGAGCAGCGCAGCTTCTACGATGGAACGCAGACCACGGGCACCGGTTTTACGCGCCATCGCTTTCTTAGCAATAGCATCCAGCGCCTCGTCACGGAATTCCAGATCAACGCCTTCCAGATTAAACAGCGCCTGATACTGCTTGGTCAGGGCGTTTTTCGGCTCTTTGAGGATCTGAATCAGGGCTTCTTCGCTCAGTTCATTCAGCGTTGCGACAACTGGCAAACGACCGATGAACTCAGGGATCAGACCAAACTTGATCAGATCTTCCGGTTCAACCTGCGCCAGCAGCTCGCCTTCGCTTGCTTTGTCGGATTTCGCTTTTACCGTCGCGCCAAAACCAATGCCGGAGCCGGTTTCTACACGATGGGAAATGACTTTATCCAGACCAGCGAACGCACCACCACAGATAAACAGGATCTTAGAGGTATCAACCTGCAAGAATTCCTGCTGCGGGTGTTTACGCCCGCCCTGCGGTGGAACGGCGGCAACCGTACCTTCGATCAGTTTCAACAGTGCCTGCTGTACGCCTTCACCGGAAACGTCTCGGGTAATAGAAGGATTGTCCGACTTACGAGAAATTTTGTCGATTTCATCGATGTAGACAATCCCGCGCTGCGCTTTCTGTACGTCATAGTCGCACTTCTGCAACAGCTTCTGAATGATATTTTCAACGTCTTCGCCTACATAACCGGCTTCGGTCAGCGTGGTCGCGTCGGCCATGGTGAACGGAACGTCCAGCAGGCGCGCCAGCGTTTCTGCCAGCAGCGTTTTACCAGAACCGGTCGGACCGATCAGCAGAATGTTACTTTTGCCCAACTCGACACCATTGCTGGTATCGCCGTTGCGCAGACGTTTGTAGTGGTTGTATACCGCGACCGCCAGCACTTTTTTCGCCTGTTCCTGACCGATAACGTAATCGTCCAGGTGGTTGCGAATTTCATGCGGCGTCGGTAGCGCACTGCGTTCACGATGCGGTGCAACTTCTTTAATCTCTTCGCGAATGATGTCATTACATAAATCAACACATTCGTCGCAGATATACACGGATGGACCGGCAATCAGCTTGCGCACTTCATGCTGGCTTTTGCCGCAAAAAGAGCAATACAGCAATTTGCCTGAGCCATCTTTGCGTTTATCTGTCATGGGTCAAAACCTCTTCTTTGTTCTTTGTGCCGCACACGACGACGCAAATGCCATTCTCAGGCGCAAGCCGCTTACAGCGTTGTGCCGCTCTGAATAAGTATAGCGGCACAGTTGCGCCTCTGGCATCAATTACGATGGGTCAGAATCGAATCGACCAGACCGTATTCCACCGCTTCAGGGGCGGAAAGGAAGCGATCGCGCTCGGTATCACGTTCAATCTGTTCTAATGATTGACCCGTATGAAGCGCCATAAGTTCATTCATGCGCCCTTTAACTTTCAGAATTTCACGGGCATGAATTTCGATATCGGTCGCCTGGCCCTGATAGCCGCCCAACGGCTGGTGAATCATCACGCGCGAATTCGGCAGGCAGAAACGTTTACCTTTTGCCCCTGCGGTCAGCAAGAAAGCGCCCATCGAGGCCGCCTGGCCCATACAGATGGTGCTGACATCAGGCTTGATAAACTGCATGGTGTCATAGATAGACATCCCGGCAGTGATCACCCCGCCTGGGGAGTTAATGTACAGATAGATATCTTTTTCTGGATTTTCTGCTTCCAGGAACAGCATCTGCGCCACAATCAGGTTAGCCATGTGGTCTTCAACCTGGCCAGTCAGAAAAATGACGCGTTCCTTAAGTAGACGAGAATAGATATCAAAAGAGCGCTCACCGCGTGAGGTCTGTTCAATGACCATCGGCACCAGCGCCATATGGGGTGCAAAGTTATCTCGTTCGCCGCTGTATGACATTTCCGTCTCCTGGATAAAATTGAAAAAACCTGCTGTACCGATTGTAACCTTATGGACGGATTATCAGCTAGTCCCTGTGTTATGGGTACGGCATCATCCTATTTCAAGCATAACAATCTTTTGTTGTTACGCTAACACCGAAAGAGGGTTTTCGCACGGTTCCATGCAAAATTCATGACAAAAAAAAGCCCACCACCTGGCGGTGACGGGCCTTTGTGCGAATTTAGCGCGTTATGCTGCTTAAATTACGCCTGCTGGTTCATCAGCTCGTTGAAAGTGGTTTCTTTTTCAGTCACTTTCGCTTTCGCCAGTACAGCTTCAACAGCCTGTTCTTCCAGAGCAACATTGCGCATGTTGTCCATCAGTTCTTTGTTTTTGCTGTAGAATTCGATAACTTCTTTCGGATCTTCGTATGCAGAAGCCATCTCTTCGATCAGGCTTTTCACACGCTCTTCGTCAGCTTTCAGCTCGTTGGTGCGGATAACTTCACCCAGCAGCAGGCCAACAACTACGCGGCGTTTAGCCTGTTCTTCGAACAGTTCACGCGGCAGTTCCAGAGCTTGTTTCTCGTTGCCACCGAAACGCTGTGCAGCCTGACGACGCAGAACGTCGATTTCGCTGTCGATCAGCGCAGCCGGTACGTCGATGTCGTTAGCTTTTACCAGACCTTCGATCGCCTGAGACTTAACGCGGTTACGGATGGCGCTCTTCAGCTCGCGTTCCATGTTTTTACGCACTTCAGCGCGCAGACCTTCTACGGAACCATCTTCAACACCGAAACGTTTGATGAATTCAGCAGTCAGTTCCGGCAGTTCACGCTCTTCAACTTTCTTCAGGTTGATAGCGAATTTCGCTGCTTTACCTTTCAGGTTTTCTGCGTGGTACTCTTCCGGGAAGGTTACGTCGATGGTGAATTCTTCGCCCGCTTTGTGGCCTTTAATACCGTCTTCAAAGCCCGGGATCATACGACCCTGGCCCATCGCCAGTACGAAATCAGACGCTTTACCGCCTTCGAACTCTTCGCCGTCTACAGAACCAGTGAAGTCGATGGTCACACGGTCTTCTGCTTCAACAGCACCGTCTTTTTCTTTCCAGGTCGCCTGCTGTTTACGCAGAGTATCTAACATGCCGTCAACGTCAGCGTCGGTCACTTCAACGATCGGTTTTTCAACTTCAATCGCTTCCAGACCCTGCAGTTCAACTTCCGGATAAACTTCAAACTCTACAGAGTAGGTGAAGTCTTCACCCAGCTTGTATTCGCCCGGAACGTAAGTCGGTGCGCCAGCCGGATTGATTTTTTCTTTAATGATGGCGTCAATGAAGTTACGGCTCATCAGGTCGCCCAGAACGTCCTGGCGTACAGACGCGCCATAACGCTGAGCAACGATATTCATTGGCACTTTGCCTTTGCGGAAGCCGTCAATACGTACTTTTTTCGCAACGTTGACCAGCTCGCTTTTAACAGCGGTCTCGATGCTGTCAGCAGCGATAGTAATCGTTACACGGCGGCCAAGGCCTTGAGTGGTTTCAACTGAAACTTGCATCTTGTTACCTCAAAAAATCACAGTGCTCGGTCAACTCTTACCCCGCAAGCACAGGTTGTTGGCTTCGCGGAACCGGGATGTTCTTATAATCAATCACATTCCCTGTTACCAGAATCATCCCGAAAGCATTCAAATAGGACGCGGCATTATAGCGGCATCACTTTTATGAGTCGAGAACGGTTATTGCGCGCTGCCGCGTATTTTTTCACAATTCCCAGGTAATTTTCGTCTGAATGCTGGGCAAAAAGCGCAAAATCCAGACAAAACAAAACGGCCCGCAGGCCGTTTTTCATAAAATCTTTAACAACATACTGGAAAAACGCTAACTGTTGCAAATGCGTTTAGGCAATGCTTCCTGCTCCACGACAGGGAGGAGAAGCAAAGATGGTATCCTGCAATCCTTCCCACTCTTTAATGGTATAAGTATGCAGAGCCAGCGCATGAACGGTAGTAGAGAGTTCCTCCGCTAAAGTACTGTAAATCATTCGATGACGATTCAGAAAACGTTCACCCATAAAACGATCGCTGACCAGCACAACTTTAAAATGGCTTTCAGAGCCGGCTGGGACATTGTGACGATAGCTTTCATCCACAACTTCGAGGAATACGGGTTGGAACGCCGTCCTTAATTTTTCTTCTATCCGCTCACGTATCATCATGAAATATCTCCTCCGACAACGCTGAGATGTCACCCATCCCTTTAAATACTAGCCGCTTTAACCGTTTCCATTACAGCTTAACAACAAATAATTAGCTTTCATCCTGTTTTTTCTGTCAAGCGTATGAAGTTTACTGATTTAAAGATTGATTCACAGGCTTCACATCGGTGTTTCTTTTACCCAAGGCGATTATTTCGTCAACATAATGAATTTACATGTCTTACCCACTTCCCCTCGTCGTTGGCGATGTTATGATGGCGGGAATCTTTACCAAACACGCTAAAAAGTCTCTGAGAGCCAGAACATGTTCAAAAAAATCCTCTTCCCGTTAGTTGCTCTGTTTATGCTTGCAGGATGTGCAAAACCGCCAACAACAATTGAAGTTTCTCCGACGATGACGCTGCCACAGCAAGATCCAAGCCTGATGGGCATCACCGTTAGCATTAATGGTGCCGATCAGCGTACCGATCAGGCGCTGGCAAAAGTCACCCGCGATAATCAAATCGTTACCCTGACCGCTTCCCGCGATCTGCGTTTCCTGCTGCAAGAAGTGCTGGAAAAACAGATGACCGCACGCGGTTATATGGTTGGCCCGAATGGCCCGGTTAATCTGCAAATCATCGTTAGCCAACTGTATGCCGACGTGTCCCAGGGCAACGTGCGCTACAACATTGCTACCAAAGCAGATATCGCCATCATTGCCACCGCGCAGAATGGCAACAAAATGACTAAAAACTATCGTGCCAGCTACAACGTTGAAGGTGCGTTCCAGGCCTCCAACAAAAACATCGCTGATGCGGTTAACAGTGTGCTGACCGACACCATTGCTGATATGTCTCAGGACACCAGCATCCACGAATTTATCAAGCAGAACGCACGTTAATTTCTGCCCTCTGGCCCGGTGTAAATCGGGCCTGTAGACGCCCATGTCCAGTCAATATTTACGTATTTTCCAACAGCCACGTTCAGCCATTTTGCTGATCCTGGGTTTTGCTTCCGGGCTGCCGCTCGCCCTGACATCCGGCACGTTACAGGCGTGGATGACAGTCGAGAATATCGATCTTAAAACCATTGGTTTCTTCTCTCTGGTGGGCCAGGCTTACGTATTTAAATTTCTCTGGTCGCCGCTGATGGACCGCTATACCCCGCCGTTCCTCGGACGTCGACGCGGATGGCTGCTCGCTACGCAAGCGTTGCTGTTACTGGCGATTGCGGCGATGGGTTTTCTCGAACCAGGTACGCAACTTCGCTGGATGGCGGCACTGGCGGTGGTTATCGCTTTTTGCTCCGCTTCTCAGGATATTGTCTTTGATGCGTGGAAAACGGATGTACTTCCTGCGGAAGAACGCGGTGCAGGTGCAGCAATCAGCGTGCTGGGTTACCGTTTAGGGATGCTGGTTTCTGGTGGTTTAGCCTTATGGCTGGCAGATAAATGGCTGGGCTGGCAAGGCATGTACTGGTTGATGGCGGCTCTGCTGATCCCCTGCATTATCGCAACGTTGCTTGCGCCAGAACCAACCGACACCATTCCTGTACCCAAAACGCTGGAACAAGCCGTTGTAGCACCGTTGCGTGATTTCTTTGGTCGCAATAACGCATGGCTGATTCTGCTTTTAATCGTGCTGTATAAGCTGGGCGATGCTTTCGCCATGAGTCTGACTACCACCTTTTTGATTCGCGGCGTCGGGTTTGATGCCGGTGAAGTAGGCGTGGTTAACAAAACGCTCGGTCTGCTGGCGACCATCGTCGGCGCGTTGTACGGTGGTATTCTGATGCAGCGTCTTTCGCTGTTCCGTGCACTACTGATTTTCGGCCTTTTACAAGGTGCGTCCAACGCCGGTTACTGGCTGCTTTCGGTGACTGATAAGCATCTCTACAGCATGGGCGCAGCCGTCTTTTTTGAAAACCTGTGTGGCGGGATGGGCACATCGGCATTTGTGGCGCTGTTAATGACGCTGTGTAATAAGTCATTCTCCGCTACTCAGTTTGCCCTGCTCTCGGCGCTTTCCGCTGTCGGACGGGTTTATGTCGGCCCCGTGGCGGGCTGGTTTGTTGAATCACACGGCTGGCCGACGTTTTATCTTTTCTCCGTCGCCGCCGCCGTACCTGGGCTTATTTTACTGCTGGTTTGCCGCCAGACGCTTGAATATACACGGGTCAACGACAACTTTATCCCACGTACCGAATATCCGTCAGGTTATGCTTTTGCCATGTGGACACTGGCGGCGGGCGTCAGTCTGTTAGCCGTGTGGTTACTGTTGTTGACGCTGGACGCGCTGGATTTGACGCACTTCTCTTTCCTGCCAGCTCTGCTGGAAGTCGGCGTTTTAGTCGCCCTGGGCGGCGTCGTGCTTGGTGGTTTTCTGGATTATCTGGCGCTACGAAAAACGCATCTGACGTAATCTGTGAATATAATTTAGCTGTAGTAATCACACGACGTAATTATTACGGCTAAATAAGCATCAGCATCGCTTAATAATATTTGTTCTTTTGTGCGGCTTAGATTTCGGAAATTATTGACGTAATTTATATGTTTTATTTTTTTACACGATTCAGCTAATGACTCTTTATTTTTCCACGCCTGCCTTGTCACTTTCATGATAATTAATTGTTAAATAATTGTTTTATTTTCGATTGGTTATACCAATTGCCATCCCCACCACCTTCTGCACTCCCCTTTCGTTATAACGCCTTTTTGCAACAGGTTCTTAAAATCAACCTGATATGTTTTGCAACATATGTGACCTTACAGCCAAATCCAAGTAACAGGAATTTAATCATGTTTACAGTAATGTAACCTTCCCGTAAAATGCCCACACACTTTAAACGCCACCAGATCCCGTGGAATTGAGGTCGTTAAATGAGACTCAGGAAATACAATAAAAGTTTGGGATGGTTGTCATTATTTGCAGGCACTGTATTGCTTAGTGGTTGTAATTCTGCGCTGTTAGATCCCAAAGGACAGATTGGTCTGGAGCAACGTTCACTGATACTGACGGCATTTGGCCTGATGTTGATTGTCGTTATTCCCGCAATCTTGATGGCTGTTGGTTTCGCCTGGAAGTACCGTGCGAGCAATAAAGATGCTAAGTACAGCCCGAACTGGTCACACTCCAATAAAGTGGAAGCTGTGGTCTGGACGGTGCCTATCTTAATCATCATCTTCCTTGCGGTACTGACCTGGAAAACCACTCACGCTCTTGAGCCTAGCAAGCCGCTGGCACACGACGAGAAGCCCATTACCATCGAAGTGGTTTCCATGGACTGGAAATGGTTCTTCATCTACCCGGAACAGGGCATTGCAACCGTGAATGAAATCGCTTTCCCGGCGAACACTCCGGTGTACTTCAAAGTGACCTCCAACTCCGTGATGAACTCCTTCTTTATTCCGCGTCTGGGTAGCCAGATTTATGCCATGGCCGGTATGCAGACTCGCCTGCATCTGATCGCCAACGAACCCGGTACTTATGACGGTATCTCCGCCAGCTACAGCGGCCCGGGCTTCTCAGGCATGAAGTTCAAAGCTATCGCAACGCCGGATCGTGCCGCATTCGACCAATGGGTCGCAAAAGCCAAACAGTCGCCGAACACCATGTCTGACATGGCTGCGTTCGAAAAACTGGCCGCGCCTAGCGAATACAACCAGGTGGAATATTTCTCCAACGTGAAACCAGATTTGTTTGCCGATGTGATTAACAAGTTTATGGCTCACGGTAAGAGCATGGACATGACCCAGCCAGAAGGTGAGCACAGCGCACACGAAGGTATGGAAGGCATGGACATGAGCCACGCGGAATCCGCCCATTAAAGGGGTTGAGGAAGAATAAAGATGTTCGGAAAATTATCACTTGATGCAGTCCCGTTCCATGAACCTATCGTCATGGTTACGATCGCTGCCATTATTTTGGGAGGTCTGGCGCTCGTTGGCCTGATCACTTACTTCGGTAAGTGGACCTACCTGTGGAAAGAGTGGCTGACCTCCGTCGACCATAAACGCCTTGGTATCATGTATATCATCGTGGCAATTGTGATGCTGCTGCGTGGTTTTGCTGACGCCATTATGATGCGTAGCCAGCAGGCCCTTGCCTCGGCGGGCGAAGCTGGCTTCCTGCCGCCTCACCACTACGATCAGATCTTCACCGCGCACGGCGTGATTATGATCTTCTTCGTGGCGATGCCTTTCGTTATCGGTCTGATGAACCTGGTGGTTCCGCTGCAGATCGGCGCGCGTGACGTTGCGTTCCCGTTCCTCAACAACTTAAGCTTCTGGTTTACCGTTGTTGGTGTGATTCTGGTTAACGTTTCTCTCGGCGTGGGCGAGTTTGCGCAGACCGGCTGGCTGGCCTATCCACCGCTATCGGGAATAGAGTACAGTCCAGGGGTCGGTGTCGATTACTGGATATGGAGTCTCCAGCTATCCGGTATTGGTACGACGCTAACCGGTATCAACTTCTTCGTTACCATTCTGAAGATGCGCGCACCGGGCATGACCATGTTCAAGATGCCAGTATTTACCTGGGCATCACTGTGCGCAAACATTCTGATTATTGCTTCCTTTCCAATTCTGACGGTTACCGTCGCGTTGTTGACCCTGGATCGCTATCTGGGCACCCATTTCTTTACCAACGATATGGGTGGCAACATGATGATGTACATCAACCTGATTTGGGCATGGGGACACCCGGAAGTTTACATCCTGATCCTGCCTGTTTTCGGTGTGTTCTCCGAAATTGCGGCAACCTTCTCGCGTAAACGTCTGTTTGGTTATACCTCGCTGGTATGGGCAACCGTCTGTATCACCGTGCTGTCGTTCATCGTCTGGCTGCACCACTTCTTTACGATGGGTGCGGGCGCGAACGTAAACGCCTTCTTTGGTATCACCACAATGATTATCGCCATCCCGACCGGGGTGAAGATCTTCAACTGGCTGTTCACCATGTACCAGGGTCGCATCGTGTTCCATTCCGCGATGCTGTGGACCATCGGTTTTATCGTCACCTTCTCGGTGGGCGGTATGACTGGCGTGCTGCTGGCAGTACCGGGCGCGGACTTCGTTCTGCATAACAGCCTGTTCCTGATTGCGCACTTCCATAACGTTATCATCGGCGGCGTGGTCTTCGGCTGCTTCGCAGGGATGACCTACTGGTGGCCTAAAGCGTTCGGTTTCAAACTGAACGAAACCTGGGGTAAACGCGCGTTCTGGTTCTGGATCATCGGCTTCTTCGTTGCCTTTATGCCGCTGTATGCGCTGGGCTTTATGGGTATGACCCGTCGTTTGAGCCAGCAGATTGACCCGCAGTTCCACACTATGCTGATGATTGCAGCCAGCGGTGCGGTACTGATTGCGCTGGGTATTCTCTGCCTCGTGATTCAGATGTACGTTTCTATTCGCGACCGCGACCAGAACCGTGACCTGACTGGCGACCCGTGGGGTGGCCGTACGCTGGAGTGGGCAACCTCTTCCCCGCCTCCGTTCTATAACTTTGCCGTTGTGCCGCACGTTCACGAGCGTGATGCATTCTGGGAAATGAAAGAGAAAGGCGAAGCGTATAAAAAGCCTGACCACTATGAAGAAATTCATATGCCGAAAAACAGCGGTGCAGGTATCGTCATTGCAGCTTTCTCCACCATCTTCGGTTTCGCCATGATCTGGCATATCTGGTGGCTGGCGATTGTTGGCTTCGCAGGCATGATCATCATCTGGATCGTGAAAAGCTTCGACGAGGACGTGGATTACTACGTGCCGGTGGCAGAAATCGAAAAACTGGAAAACCAGCATTTCGATGAGATTACTAAGGCAGGGCTGAAAAATGGCAACTGATACTTTGACGCACGCGACTGCCCACGCGCACGAACACGGGCACCACGATGCAGGCGGAACCAAAATCTTCGGATTTTGGATCTACCTGATGAGCGACTGCATTCTGTTCTCTATCTTGTTTGCTACCTATGCCGTTCTGGTGAACGGCACCGCAGGCGGCCCGACAGGTAAGGACATTTTCGAACTGCCGTTCGTTCTGGTTGAAACTTTCTTGCTGTTGTTCAGCTCCATCACCTACGGCATGGCGGCTATCGCCATGTACAAAAACAACAAAAGCCAGGTTATCTCCTGGCTGGCGTTGACCTGGTTGTTTGGTGCCGGATTTATCGGGATGGAAATCTATGAATTCCATCACCTGATTGTTAACGGCATGGGTCCGGATCGCAGCGGCTTCCTGTCAGCGTTCTTTGCGCTGGTCGGCACGCACGGTCTGCACGTCACTTCCGGTCTTATCTGGATGGCGGTGCTGATGGTACAAATCGCTCGTCGCGGCCTGACCAGCACTAACCGTACCCGCATCATGTGCCTGAGCCTGTTCTGGCACTTCCTGGATGTGGTTTGGATCTGTGTGTTCACTGTTGTTTATCTGATGGGGGCGATGTAATGAGTCATTCTAACGTGAGCGGCGGCGCATCCCATGGCAGCGTAAAAACCTACATGACAGGCTTTATCCTGTCGATCATTCTGACGGTGATTCCGTTCTGGATGGTGATGTCAGGTTCTGCCTCACCGGCCGTAATTCTGGGAACAATCCTGGCAATGGCAGTGGTACAGGTTCTGGTGCATCTGGTGTGCTTCCTGCACATGAATACCAAATCAGATGAAGGCTGGAACATGACGGCGTTTGTCTTCACCGTGCTAATCATCGCTATCCTGGTTGTAGGCTCCATCTGGATCATGTGGAACCTTAACTACAACATGATGATGCACTAAGAGCGGCGGTTATGATGTTTAAGCAATACCTGCAAGTAACGAAACCAGGCATCATCTTTGGCAACCTGATCTCGGTGATAGGGGGATTCCTGCTGGCCTCAAAGGGCAGCATTGATTATCCCCTGTTTATCTACACGCTGGTTGGGGTGTCACTGGTTGTGGCGTCGGGTTGTGTGTTTAACAACTACATCGACAGGGATATCGACAGAAAGATGGAAAGGACGAAGAATCGGGTGCTGGTTAAAGGCCTGATCTCTCCTGCTGTCTCGCTGGTGTACGCCACCTTGCTGGGTATTGCTGGCTTTATGCTGCTGTGGTTTGGCGCGAATCCGCTGGCCTGCTGGCTGGGGGTGATGGGCTTTGTGGTTTATGTCGGCGTTTATAGCCTGTACATGAAACGCCACTCAGTCTACGGCACATTGATTGGTTCGCTCTCCGGCGCAGCGCCGCCGGTGATTGGCTACTGTGCAGTAACAGGCGACTTCGATAGCGGCGCAGCAATCCTGCTGGCTATCTTCAGCCTGTGGCAAATGCCCCACTCTTATGCCATCGCCATTTTCCGCTTTAAGGATTATCAGGCGGCGAACATTCCGGTACTGCCGGTGGTGAAAGGCATTTCAGTGGCGAAGAATCACATCACGCTGTACATCATCGCCTTTGCTGTTGCCACGCTGATGCTCTCTCTTGGCGGTTACGCTGGATACAAATATCTGGTGGTCGCTGCGGCAGTCAGCGTCTGGTGGTTAGGTATGGCTCTGCGTGGTTATAAAGTTGCTGATGACCGAATCTGGGCGCGCAAGCTATTCGGCTTCTCTATCATCGCCATCACTGCCCTTTCGGTAATGATGTCCGTTGATTTTATGGTGCCGGACTCGCATACGCTGCTGGCTGCAGTTTGGTAACTGCGACTTCCCTGTTAAAAAAGGTGCTACGGCACCTTTTTTCTTAGCATTAGAAACATATCCCTCACGAAATATTTACTAAAAAATCCGCATGTTTACCCCATTCGTTTGCCGCTTTACACTAGTCACGAATTTAAAACAGAGGTGGTAATGAACGATTATAAAATGACGCCAGGCGAGCGGCGCGCGACCTGGGGTTTAGGAACCGTATTTTCATTGCGTATGCTGGGCATGTTTATGGTTCTGCCGGTTCTGACCACGTACGGCATGGCTCTGCAAGGCGCCAGTGAAGCGTTGATCGGTATTGCGATTGGCATTTATGGTCTGACTCAGGCCGTTTTTCAGATTCCATTTGGCCTGCTTTCCGACCGCATAGGCCGTAAACCGCTTATCGTTGGCGGGTTAGCTGTGTTTGTCGCGGGTAGCGTGATTGCCGCGCTTTCCGACTCCATCTGGGGGATCATTCTGGGTCGGGCGTTACAAGGTTCCGGTGCGATTGCCGCCGCCGTTATGGCGCTGCTTTCCGATCTCACTCGTGAACAAAACCGCACCAAAGCGATGGCATTTATCGGTGTCAGTTTTGGCATTACCTTCGCCATTGCAATGGTGCTTGGTCCGATCATCACTCACAAACTTGGGCTACACGCGCTCTTCTGGATGATCGCTATTCTGGCAACGACCGGCATTGCGTTGACCATTTGGGTTGTGCCTAACAGCCGCACGCACGTACTTAATCGTGAGTCCGGGATGGTGAAAGGCAGTTTCAGTAAAGTGCTGGCGGAACCACGCCTGCTGAAACTCAACTTCGGCATTATGTGTCTGCACATGTTGCTGATGTCGACGTTTGTTGCTCTGCCAGGGCAACTGGCTAACGCGGGTTTTCCGGCGGCTGAACACTGGAAGGTCTATCTGGCGACGATGTTAATCGCCTTTGGCTCGGTTGTGCCTTTCATTATCTACGCCGAAGTTAAGCGCAAGATGAAGCAAGTTTTTGTCTTCTGCGTCGGGTTGATCGTGGTTGCGGAAATTGTACTGTGGAACGCACAAACGCAGTTCTGGCAACTGGTGGTCGGCGTGCAGCTTTTCTTTGTGGCGTTTAATTTGATGGAAGCCCTTCTGCCTTCACTTATCAGTAAAGAGTCGCCAGCAGGTTACAAAGGCACGGCGATGGGCGTTTACTCCACCAGCCAGTTTCTTGGCGTGGCGATTGGCGGTTCGCTGGGCGGCTGGATTGACGGCATGTTTGACGGTCAGGGCGTATTTCTCGCTGGTGCAATGCTGGCTGCGGTGTGGCTGGCAGTCGCCAGTACCATGAAAGAACCGCCATATGTCAGCAGTTTACGCATTGAAATCCCGGCGGACATTGCCGCAAACGAGGCGTTAAAAGTGCGTTTGCTGGAAACGGCTGGCGTCAAAGAAGTGTTGATTGCAGAAGAAGAACATTCGGCTTACGTGAAAATCGACAGCAAAGTGACGAATCGCTTTGAGGTTGAACAGGCAATTCGCCAGGCATAAAAACGAGGCTAAATTGCCTGATGCGCTACGCTTACCAGGCCTACAAAGTTGCTGTAATCTTTTGAAATCACAAACTATTGCAGGCCAGATAAGGCGTTCACGCCGCATCCGGCATGAACAGAGCGCACGTTGTCGAGATTAATCGCGGAAGTTTTTGAACTGGAACGGCTGACCGAGATCGCCACCGCGAACCATCGCCATCACAGCCTGCAAATCGTCACGGGATTTGCCAGTTACGCGGATCTCATCGCCCTGAATTTGCGCCTGCACTTTCAGTTTGCTGTCTTTGATCATCTTGACGATTTTCTTCTGAGTCGCGCTCTCAATGCCCTGCTTCAGTTTCGCTTCCACAAACCAGGTTTTACCGCTATGAACGATATTTTCCGGCACATCCAGCGAACTGCCTTCAATGCCGCGTTTGAGCAGTTTGGCACGCAGAATATCCAGCAACTGATTGACCTGGAAATCGGACTCGCTCAGCACTTTGATAGTTTTGTTGGCGTCGTTCAGCTCAAACGATGCTTCAACGTTACGGAAGTCAAAACGAGACTCTACTTCGCGACTCGCGTTATCGACCGCGTTACGCGCTTCCTGAAGATCAACTTCAGAGACAATATCGAAAGATGGCATCTTTTTCTCTCCCTTCATTTTTGATGCGAAGCATAATACCTGCAAAGTTAAATAACAGACAGTCCTGCGCCAGGACGTATCCCTTAATTGTGCATGGTCACAACACCATGCACAATTAAGGGATAGCCTTATTGAACACCCGGTGTGGTTGCGGGTGAGGAGGAACAATGAAAATTACCGTATTGGGATGCGGTGCCTTAGGGCAATTATGGCTTACAGCATTTTGCAAACAGGGTCACGAGGTTCAGGGCTGGCTGCGCGTACCGCAACCTTATTGTAGCGTGAATCTGGTGGAGACAGACGGTTCGATATTTAACGAATCGCTGACCGCCAATGATCCTGATTTTCTGGCCACCAGCGATCTACTACTGGTGACGCTGAAAGCCTGGCAGGTGTCTGATGCCGTCAAAAGCCTGGCGTCGACGCTACCTGTAACCACGCCAATTTTGCTGATCCACAACGGCATGGGCACCATTGAAGAGTTACAGAACATCGGGCAACCTTTACTGATGGGCACGACCACCCATGCAGCGCGCCGCGACGGCAATGTCATCATTCACGTGGCAAACGGTATCACACATATCGGCCCGGCACGGCAACAGGACGGCGATTACAGTTATCTGGCGGATATTTTGCAAACCGTGTTGCCTGACGTTGCCTGGCATAACAATATTCGCGCCGAGCTGTGGCGAAAGCTGGCGGTAAACTGTGTGATTAATCCGCTCACTGCCATCTGGAATTGCCCGAACGGTGAATTACGTCATCACCCGCAAGATATTATGCAGATATGCGAAGAAGTCGCGGCGGTAATCGAACGCGAAGGGCATCATACTTCAGCGGAAGATTTACGTGATTACGTGATGCAGGTGATTGATGCCACAGCAGAAAACATTTCGTCAATGTTGCAGGACATCCGCGCAATGCGCCATACAGAAATCGACTATATCAATGGTTTTCTCTTACGCCGCGCCCGCGCGCATGGGATTGCTGTACCGGAAAACACCCGCCTGTTTGAAATGGTAAAAAGAAAGGAGAGTGAATATGAGCGCATCAGCACTGGTTTGCCTCGCCCCTGGTAGTGAAGAAACCGAAGCGGTCACCACTATCGATCTGCTGGTTCGCGGTGGCATTAATGTCACCACTGCCAGCGTCGCCAGCGATGGCAACCTGGCGATTACCTGCTCGCGCGGCGTAAAGCTGCTGGCAGATGCGCCCCTGGTCGAAGTGGCGGATGGTGATTATGACGTGATCGTGCTGCCTGGCGGCATTAAAGGCGCGGAGTGTTTTCGCGATAGCACCCTGCTGGTCGAAACTGTTAAACAGTTCCACCGTTCCGGGCGTATCGTTGCCGCTATTTGCGCCACGCCAGCTACCGTGCTGGTGCCGCACGATATCTTCCCGATTGGCAATATGACCGGCTTCCCGACGCTGAAAGACAAAATTCCCGCTGAACAATGGCAGGACAAGCGCGTCGTCTGGGATGCACGGGTAAAATTGCTGACCAGCCAGGGGCCGGGTACGGCTATTGATTTTGGTCTGAAAATTATCGACCTGCTGGTTGGGCGCGAGAAAGCCCATGAAGTGGCATCACAACTGGTGATGGCGGCAGGGATTTATAATTATTACGAGTAGTGTCGGATGCGGTAAGCGTCGCATCTGACCAGATGCGACGTTAAAACTACAAATTACGGGCGATACACCTTCACATTGTTAAAGCCCTGTTCGCGCAGATAGAGCGCCTGCAGGCGGCTCATCACTCCGCGCTCACACCACAACAGCCAGGTTTTGTTCTGGTCGAGATCGCCAAATTTGGTGCTCAGTTTATAGAACGGCAGAGAAACCACATCAATCCCTTCGACTTTCAGTGGCTTATCTTCCTGTTCATCGATAGAACGGATATCGAGGATCACGTCGTTCGGACCGAAGCCATTGACGGTTTCCACTTCAACCACTTCCTGCTCGGTCTGCTGGGCGATTTCGCGGATATCAACGTTATTCGCTTCCTCAACCACTTTCTCGAGAATGCTGAAGTCGAACTTCTCTTCTTCCGCTTCAATCTTCGATTTAACCGCTTTCACCGTCGGGCTCTTGGAGATCACACCGCAATATTCCGGCATCGTGCGGGCAAAGTCTTCGGTGCCAATCTGGCGAGCCAGGTTGATGATGTGCTCTTTGTCGTAAGAGATCAGCGGACGCAGGATCAGCGTATCAGAGACGTTATCAATCAGGCGCAGGTTGGTCAGCGTCTGGCTGGACACCTGGCCCAGTGCCTCGCCGGTGACCAGCGCCTGTACGCCGTAACGTTCAGCCACTTTAGACGCGGCACGCACCATCATACGTTTGAGGATAACCCCCATCTGACCGTCGTCGATTTTCTCAAGAATTTCCCCGACTACCGGCTCGAAGTTAATGGCGACAAAACGCACGCGGTGAGAGCTACCGAAGCGGTTCCACAGATAATGTGCCACCTGACGAACGCCGATTTCATGCGCCGCGCCGCCGAGGTTAAAGAAGCAGTAATGCACGCGGCAGCCGCGACGCATCAACATATAGCTGGAAACGCCGGAGTCAAAACCACCGGAGATCAGCGACAGCACATCTTCCTGGGTGCCGATCGGGAAACCACCAATACCTTCGTAGCGCCCTTTGATCAGCAGCAGACGATCGTCTTCAACTTCCAGATGGACTGTCACATCCGGGTTAGTCAACTTCACGCGCGCGGATTCAATATGC
The DNA here is from genome assembly GCF_002965965.1 of Escherichia sp. MOD1-EC5495. Lineage (NCBI taxonomy): Bacteria > Pseudomonadati > Pseudomonadota > Gammaproteobacteria > Enterobacterales > Enterobacteriaceae > Escherichia > Escherichia sp. MOD1-EC5495. The sequence continues at coordinate 8,756 of NZ_PTRI01000001.1, read as the reverse complement.
TGATTTAAACCGCCGCCGACGTAACGTTCCACATCAATCGAGCTAAAATCATGTTTGCCACGGCGCTTCACGCGTACGCAGAAGGTTTTTCCTTCCAGCTGATCGCGATACTGAACCAACGCTTTCTCAAAAATATCGTGCATGTCAGTAAACGGCACGTCTTCGACTTCGAGAATATGGTGGATACCCGGAATACGGGTCAGGGCGTCGCGAATGGCCAGACGCTGGTTTTCATCTTTTGCGCGAACTTCGATGTTATCCCAGTGACGGACGACAGCGAGCGTCTCATCATAGTGCTTTAAAACGTTACGAATATTCCCGGTAAGGATTTTTATAAAGCGCAAGCGCACAGATTGGCTCTTGATGGTGATTTCCGGGAACAATTTAATGATAAACTTCATGGCGGCAATGGTTCGTTGGCAAGTCTTAAGCGACTTGTATAGGGAAAAATACAGCAGCCCACACCTGCGGCTGCATCCAGGCGCGGAAGTATACCACTAACATCGCTTTGCTGCGCACATCACCTTACCATTGCGCGTTATTTGCTATTTGCCCTGAGTCCGTTACCATGGCGGGGCGTAAAATATTGAGAGTCAGACATTCATTATGCCGAAGAAAAATGAGGCGCCCGCCAGCTTTGAAAAGGCGCTAAGCGAGCTGGAACAGATTGTGACCCGTCTGGAAAGTGGCGACCTGCCGCTGGAAGAGGCACTGAACGAGTTCGAACGTGGCGTGCAGCTGGCACGTCAAGGGCAGGCCAAATTACAACAAGCCGAACAGCGCGTACAAATCCTGCTGTCTGACAACGAAGACGCCTCTCTTACACCTTTTACACCGGACAATGAGTAATGGACTTTCCGCAGCAACTCGAAGCCTGTGTTAAGCAGGCCAACCAGGCGCTGAGCCGTTTTATCGCCCCACTGCCCTTTCAGAACACTCCCGTGGTAGAAACCATGCAGTATGGCGCATTATTAGGTGGTAAGCGCCTGCGACCTTTCCTGGTTTATGCTACTGGTCAAATGCTCGGCGTTAGCATGAGCACGTTAGACGCACCCGCTGCCGCCGTAGAGTGTATCCACGCTTACTCATTAATTCATGATGATTTACCGGCAATGGATGATGACGATCTGCGTCGTGGGTTGCCGACCTGCCATGTGAAATTTGGTGAAGCGAACGCGATTCTCGCTGGCGATGCTTTACAAACGCTGGCGTTCTCGATTTTAAGCGATGCCGATATGCCGGAAGTGTCAGATCGCGACAGAATTGCGATGATTTCTGAACTGGCGAACGCTAGCGGTATTGCCGGTATGTGCGGCGGTCAGGCATTAGATTTAGACGCGGAGGGCAAACACGTACCTCTGGACGCACTCGAGCGTATTCATCGCCATAAAACCGGCGCATTGATTCGCGCCGCCGTTCGCCTTGGTGCATTAAGCGCCGGAGATAAAGGACGAAATGCACTGCCAGTACTCGACAAGTATGCAGAAAGCATCGGCCTTGCCTTCCAGGTTCAGGATGACATCCTGGATGTGGTGGGAGATACTGCAACGTTGGGAAAACGCCAGGGTGCCGACCAGCAACTTGGTAAAAGCACCTACCCTGCACTTCTGGGTCTTGAGCAAGCCCGGAAGAAAGCCCGGGATCTGATCGACGATGCCCGCCAGTCGCTGAAACAACTGGCTGAACAGTCACTCGATACCTCGGCACTGGAAGCGCTAGCGGACTACATCATCCAGCGTAATAAATAAACAATAAGTATTAATAGGCCCCTGATGAGTTTTGATATTGCCAAATACCCGACCCTGGCACTGGTCGACTCCACCCAGGAGTTACGACTGTTGCCAAAAGAGAGTTTACCGAAACTCTGCGACGAACTGCGCCGCTATTTACTCGACAGCGTGAGCCGTTCCAGCGGGCACTTCGCCTCCGGGCTGGGCACGGTCGAACTGACCGTGGCGCTGCACTACGTCTATAACACCCCGTTTGACCAATTGATTTGGGATGTGGGACATCAGGCTTATCCGCATAAAATTTTGACCGGACGCCGCGACAAAATCGGCACCATCCGTCAGAAAGGTGGTCTGCACCCGTTCCCGTGGCGCGGTGAAAGCGAATATGACGTATTAAGCGTCGGGCATTCATCAACCTCCATCAGTGCCGGAATTGGTATTGCGGTTGCTGCCGAGAAAGAAGGCAAAAATCGCCGCACCGTCTGTGTAATTGGCGACGGCGCGATTACCGCTGGCATGGCGTTTGAAGCGATGAACCATGCGGGCGATATCCGTCCTGATATGCTGGTAGTCCTCAACGACAATGAAATGTCGATTTCCGAAAATGTCGGCGCGCTCAACAACCATCTGGCGCAGCTGCTTTCCGGTAAGCTTTACTCTTCTCTGCGCGAAGGCGGGAAAAAAGTTTTCTCTGGCGTGCCGCCAATTAAAGAGCTGCTCAAACGTACCGAAGAACATATTAAAGGCATGGTGGTGCCTGGCACGTTGTTTGAAGAGCTGGGCTTTAACTACATCGGCCCGGTTGACGGTCACGATGTGCTGGGGCTTATCACTACGCTAAAGAACATGCGCGACCTGAAAGGCCCGCAGTTCCTGCATATCATGACCAAAAAAGGTCGTGGTTATGAACCGGCAGAAAAAGACCCAATCACCTTCCACGCCGTACCTAAATTTGATCCCTCCAGCGGTTGCCTGCCCAAAAGCAGTGGCGGTTTGCCGAGCTATTCAAAAATCTTTGGCGACTGGTTGTGCGAAACCGCAGCGAAAGACAACAAGCTGATGGCGATTACTCCGGCGATGCGTGAAGGTTCTGGCATGGTCGAATTCTCACGTAAATTCCCGGATCGCTATTTTGATGTGGCAATCGCTGAGCAACACGCAGTGACCTTTGCTGCAGGTCTGGCGATTGGGGGGTACAAACCAATCGTGGCGATCTACTCCACCTTCCTGCAACGCGCCTATGATCAGGTACTGCATGACGTGGCGATTCAAAAGCTACCGGTTCTGTTCGCCATCGACCGCGCGGGCATTGTTGGTGCTGACGGTCAAACCCATCAGGGCGCTTTTGATCTCTCTTACCTGCGCTGCATACCGGAAATGGTCATTATGACCCCGAGCGATGAAAACGAATGTCGCCAAATGCTCCATACCGGCTATCACTATAACGAGGGGCCGTCAGCGGTGCGCTACCCGCGCGGCAATGCCGTCGGCGTGGAACTGACGCCGCTGGAAAAACTGCCGATTGGCAAAGGCATCGTGAAGCGTCGTGGTGAAAAGCTAGCGATCCTCAACTTTGGTACGCTAATGCCAGAAGCGGCGAAAGTCGCCGAATCGCTGAACGCTACGCTGGTCGATATGCGTTTTGTGAAGCCGCTTGATGAAGCGTTAATTCTGGAAATGGCCGCCAGCCATGAGGCGCTGGTCACCGTTGAAGAAAACGCCATTATGGGCGGCGCGGGCAGTGGCGTGAACGAAGTGCTGATGGCCCATCGTAAACCAGTACCCGTGCTGAACATTGGTCTGCCGGACTTCTTTATTCCGCAAGGAACTCAGGAAGAAATGCGCACCGAACTCGGCCTCGATGCCGCTGGTATGGAAGCCAAAATCAAGGCCTGGCTGGCATAATCCCTACTCCACTCCTGCTATGCTTAAGAAATTATTCATGGCAGGAGTGGCAGCATGCAATACAACCCCTTAGGAAAAACCGACCTTCGCGTTTCCCGACTTTGCCTCGGCTGTATGACCTTTGGCGAGCCAGATCGCGGTAATCACGCATGGACTCTGCCGGAAGAGAGCAGCCGTCCAATCATCAAACGGGCGCTGGAAGGCGGCATAAATTTCTTTGATACCGCCAACAGTTATTCTGACGGCAGCAGCGAAGAGATCGTCGGTCGCGCATTGCGGGACTTCGCCCGCCGTGAAGATGTGGTCGTTGCCACCAAAGTATTCCATCGCGTTGGTGATTTACCAGAAGGATTATCCCGCGCACAAATTTTGCGCTCTATTGACGACAGCCTGCGTCGTCTCGGTATGGATTATGTCGATATCCTGCAAATTCATCGCTGGGATTACAACACGCCGATCGAAGAGACGCTGGAAGCCCTGAACGACGTGGTAAAAGCCGGGAAAGCGCGTTATATCGGCGCGTCATCCATGCACGCTTCGCAGTTTGCTCAGGCGCTGGAACTACAAAAACAGCATGGCTGGGCGCAGTTTGTCAGTATGCAGGATCACTACAATCTGATTTATCGTGAAGAAGAGCGCGAGATGCTGCCGCTATGTTATCAGGAGGGCATCGCGGTGATCCCGTGGAGTCCGCTGGCGCGGGGACGTCTGACTCGTCCGTGGGGAGAGACCACTGCACGACTGGTTTCCGATGAAGTAGGAAAAAATCTCTACAACGAAAGCGACGAAAATGACGCGCGGATTGCAGAACGATTAACGGGCGTGAGTGAAGAATTGGGTGCTACGCGGGCACAAGTGGCTCTGGCGTGGTTATTGAGCAAACCGGGCATTGCCGCACCGATTATCGGAACGTCGCGGGAAGAACAGCTAGATGAGTTACTGAATGCGGTGGATATCACCCTGAAGCCGGAACAAATTGCCGAACTGGAAACACCGTATAAACCGCATCCGGTGGTGGGATTTAAATAGAAATCCAGGCCTGATAAGACGCAACAAGCGTCGTATCAGGCATCAGTGCGCAACCGCCGGATGCGGCGTGAACGCCTTATTCGGCCTACGACAGAATACCCAGCGGCCAGTGATGGCCGATAAAATAGAGTATTCCAGCGGAAATAACCCCGGCGACGATATCATCGATCATGATCCCCATGCCGCCATGCACATTGCGATCAAACCAGCGGATCGGCCACGGTTTCCACATATCCAGAATACGGAAAATCACAAACCCGGCGGCAACCCACTGCCAGTCATTGGTCGGCAGCGCCATCAGGGTGATCCACATGCCGATAAATTCGTCCCAGACAATGCTGCCGTGATCGTGCACGCCCATATCTTTCGCCGTCTGATGGCAAAGATAGACGCCGATACAGATCCCCAGCATCACCACCAGCGAATAAAGCTGCCAGGGCAAAAAGGTCATCAGATACCAGAATGGAATCGCCGCCAGCGAGCCCATCGTACCAGGGACAATCGGACTTAACCCACTCCCGAACCCCGTAGCCAATAAGTGCCATGGGTTACTCATTTTCAGGCGACTTTTCGCGACATCTTTATGGCGTGGCAAAATGGTCATATCCTTTCCAGTCTAACGTGACAGGTTCGCCGTCACGAACAAAACAAAGCCCTTCGATATCGGCGGTCATTTGCCCGATACAGGTAAACGGTACGCCAAGATGTCCCAAAGCCACATCCAGCGCGCCTCGGTTAAGTTCCGGTACAGTGAAACACAACTCGTAATCTTCACCGCCAGACAGCGCCCAACGCAGCGCCTGTTCCGGTTCGACGTGACGTGAAAGTGCGTCAGAGAATGGCAACAATGTCAGGTCAATGCGTGCGCCGCAGTCGCTGGCTTTCACGATATGCCCGAGGTCGGAGATCAGACCGTCAGAGAGATCGATGGCTGAACTCGCCAGATCGCGCAGTGCCTGCCCCTGTAAAATTCGCGGCGATGGGCGGAGATGACGTTTGATTAAATACTCCGCATCTTTAGCATCGGCAACCTGCAAACGGTTTTGCAAAATCGCCAGTCCGGCGGCGCTATCACCCGGCGTACCAGTCACATAAATCCAGTCACCCGGTTTCGCACCAGAGCGCGTTAAGGCTCGTCCCATCGGGACAAAGCCGTGGATACCCAACGTCATTGATAGCGGTCCACGCGTGGTATCGCCGCCAATGAGTTGCATATCGTAATAATTAAGCAGCTCGAAAAGACTGTCGCTGAAAGATTCAAGCCACGCTTCGTCTACGTTCGGTAAAGTCAATGCCAGCGTCAGCCAGGCCGGATCGGCACCCATCGCCGCCAGATCGCTTAAGTTTACCGCCAGTGCTTTATATGCCAGATCCGCAGGATCGATATCAGGGAGGAAGTGATTGCCCGCCACCAGCGTATCGGTGCTGATCGCCAGGGTCTGTTTCTCGGGGATATTGAGAAGTGCACAATCGTCACCGATGCCAAGTTCGACATCAAGACGAGAGCTTCTTACACGGTCAAAATAACGGGCAATCAGGGAGAACTCGCCACATGCCATACGTTATGCCTCAGCAGGTAAAAAAGAAAAGGCCGGAGAGTGCGGAAATGCTTTCCGTTACTCTGCCGGCCTGGATATCACTTTTTGTTAGGGCGAATCACAGGTGCTGCTTTATCGAGTACGCCGTTGACGAACTTATGGCTGTCTTCTGCGCCGAACGATTTTGCCAGTTCGATCGCTTCGTTAATGGCCACTTTATACGGCACATCGCTACGTTTAGACAGCTCGTACAGCGCAATGCGCAGTACTGCTTTTTCTACCTGGCCCAGTTCTTCCAGCAGGCGGGACAGATATGGCTTCATCAGTCCGTCGAGGTATGCGGTGTTAGTCGCCACCCCGGCCAGCAGCTCACGGAAGTACAGGACGTCAACGTCTTTTACATCCTGTTCAGCCAGGAACTGGTATTCAACATCAGCGATGTCGTTCTGGGACAACTGCCAGGAGTAGAGCGCCTGGACGGCACACTCACGAGCGCGGCGACGAGCAGCAGGTTTCACGGATTTCCCCTTACTAATTTCAGGCCTTGATGGCTTTCAATACATTAATCATTTCAAGCGCGGTCAGTGCAGCTTCTGCACCTTTGTTGCCAGCTTTGGTACCAGCACGTTCGATCGCTTGTTCAATGCTTTCAGTGGTCAGAACCCCAAAAGCAACCGGAATTTCGCTGTCCTGGGCAACATGCGCCAGGCCGTTGCTTGCACCACCAGCGACATATTCAAAGTGGGCAGTGCCACCACGAATAACCGTACCCAGCGCAATCACCGCGTCGTATTTACCGGTTTTAGCCAGTGCACCCGCCGCCAGCGGCAGCTCATAAGCACCTGGCACCCAAACAACGGTAATATTTTCATCTTTTACCTGACCAATACGTTTCAGTGCGTCAATCGCACCTTCCAGCAGGCTGTCATTGATAAAGTTGTTGAAACGCGCAATGGTGATGGCGACGCGAGCGTCCGGGGTAGCAACGTTAGCTTCAATAATGTTCATTTTTTTCCTTCGGGTTCGAGTTATGGCCCCGCAGGGGGGCGGATTTTAGCATAATATTTCGTGCGCTGCTTCCCTTTCGAGCCGGGAGATCATGCACCCACTAAATGCAGGCAAACATCCGGGCCTACATGACGTATCTCTTTGAATTTAAATTGGGGGGCGTCGGCTAACTTCTCAAGCCCCGGCAGCGTACATAATCCACGGGCGTCGCTACCTAAAAGTTTAGGTGCGATATAGACAATCAGCTCATCGACTAAACCGGCCTGTAGCAGTGCGCCAGCGAGCGTTGATCCCGCCTCTACCCACACACTATTAATTTGTTGCTTGCCCAGTTGCATCATCAGCACAACCAAATCCAGATGCCCGTTATGTTCCGGGATCAGCAAGGTGCGCACTGTTTCCGGCCACTCGCGGGCGTCATCCTGCGTTCGGGCAAACCAGGTCTCGCCCGGCTGTTGCACAATGCGGTGTTCTGGCGTCACGCGATTATCACTGTCAATGACGACGCGCACCGGCTGACGCAGATTTTCTTGCGAATAGAGCGCCTGAGTTTGTTCATCCAGTTCAGACCAACGCACCGTTAAGGCCGGATCGTCCGCCAGCACCGTGGCGCTGCTGGTTAAAATGGCATGACTTTGCGCACGCAGACGTTGAACATCACGCCGCGCCTGGGGGGAAGTGATCCACTGACTCTCACCGCTCGCCATCGCCGTACGACCATCAAGCGATGCGCCAAGTTTTAACTGGATATAAGGAAAGCCGGTGCGCATTCGTTTAAGAAAGCCTTTATTCAATTGCTCGGCTTCACTCATCATCAAACCGTGGCTGACGTCAATGCCAGCCTGTTGCAGGCGGTAAAGTCCACGTCCGGCGACCTGCGGATTCGGATCCTGCATCGCAGCGACCACGCGCGCTACGCCAGCGGCGGTGAGTGCGTCACAGCACGGCGGCGTTCGACCATGATGACTGCAAGGTTCGAGAGTGACATAAGCAGTCGCGCCTTTGGCTTTTTCACCCGCCATACGCAACGCATGTACTTCAGCGTGTGGTTCACCTGCACGGTGATGGTAACCTTCGCCGACAATTTCGCCATCTTTCACAATGACACACCCAACATTTGGGTTTGGGTGAGTAGTGAAACGTCCTCGTTGCGCCAGCTTTAGCGCCCGCGCCATGTAATACTCGTCCTGCACGGTTTAATCCTCCAGGCGCGCGATCTCTTCGCCAAATTCTTTGATATCTTCGAAACTGCGATAGACAGAGGCAAAACGGATATAGGCGACTTTATCGAGTTTTTTCAATTGTTCCATCACCAGATTGCCAATCATCTTGCTCGGCACTTCACGCTCACCGGTGGCGCGGAGCTGTGACTTTATATGGTTGATCGCCATTTCAACGTCGTCGGAACTTACCGGACGTTTTTCCAGCGCCCGCAGCATTCCGCTGCGCAATTTCTCTTCATTAAACGGTTCACGCACGTCGTTGCTTTTTACAACGCGCGGCATAACCAGTTCCGCCACTTCAAAGGTGGTGAAACGTTCATTAC